>NZ_QJSA01000008.1:0-208278 GCF_003586265.1 Pseudomonas jilinensis
GCACTCAGCTCCTGCAACCGCCCTGACTACTGCGTCGACAATGTAAAATTCGACAACGTAGAGCTGGGCGAAAAGCGCATTCTGAAGTCCTTCGAAACCTGCAACCGTCTCGGCAGAGTGATGTCCGTTGAGCTATCTCGGAAGTACCTGAGCCTCAAGATTGACGAACTGCACCTTGCCCATGAGTTTCAGGTTAAGAAGCAAGAGGAAAAGGAAGATGCCAAGCGCGCCCGAGAAGAGCTGCGGGAACAGCAGAAGCTAGAGCAGGAGATTCGCGCCGCTCGGGAGAAGATCGCTAAGGAGCGCAAACACTTCGCGACCGCAATGCGCGAGCTACAGGCTCGCTTGGAAAAGGCACAATCGGAGGAGGAACGCGCGCCGCTTGTGGCCAAGTTGGCAGAGATTGAAGCAGGTCGCGCTGCGCTGGAAAGCGAAGAGAAACTTATCGACTATCGCGAACAGAACGCCAAAGCTGGCTACGTTTATGTGATCTCCAACGTCGGAGCATTCGGGGAAGGAATTTACAAGATCGGTATGACCCGCCGCCTGGAGCCAATGGATCGCGTCGATGAGTTAGGTGATGCGTCGGTGCCATTCTGGTTTGACGTACATGCGATGGTTTTCTCGGATAACGCCCCAGCATTGGAAGCAAAGCTTCATGAACGTTTTGCGGCCGGTCGGTTAAATAAGGTTAACGGGCGCAAGGAGTTCTTCCGCGCCGACATTGCTGAAATAGAGGCGGTCATTCGAGAAAACTACGATGCTGCTGTCGAGGTCACTCACGAAGCTCCAGCAGAGCAGTATCGAGAGAGCCTACGGATGGAATCACCCAAGGCTACAGTTCAGCAATTAGAACCAGCTGCAGCACAGAGCTGAATCCCCGGTTTCGTAGGTACCTTCAAGCCTTAAATGGAAGTCCTCTAAGTCTCTGCATGATCGGCCGCTTCTGGCCGAAAGCAGAGGATACGGCAGGTTGCAATCGGCCAGAAGCGGACAAACGCCCTTTCAGGGGCTCACCAGGTATATGGCTGCCAGGTGACCTGGATAGAACCAGTATCCCCATCGTCCAACAGGCCAAGGACGGAGAGAGCTGGATTGCCGCAACAGGGCAAGGCCAAATGGCGCAGCGGCACCAGCCATAACGAACATCGCCACCGTCTCCGGTGTGACCCCCCAGCCTTCCAACCAGCGATTACGACTGTTGGCCAGAATGGCTAGTACGGCAGGCAGCCACCACCAACGCATGCCTCGCAGCCCAAGCATAAAGGCAGCAGGCAAAATCACACCGACTAAGCCGTACATCAGTTGATGATGGAAAAGTATCGCAAGGACCAGCGCTCCAGTAGCCAGTAGCAGGCTGTTCCGGTCCGCGTGATGGACGCCCCAAGCGACCAGCAGACCAAGTAACAAAGTCGGCATCACGTTGAGCGTCGCACTTTCCGGTGAGAGTTCACGGTACGGCAATTCCGAAATCAGGGAGAACACCAGCAACCAGCCGAGGTAGCGCGCATTTCCTTCGCTGAATAGTTCGCCGGGGCGGGTTCTGGTGACGTTGGCTGCGATGCTCAGACAGAACAACGGAAAAGCGAGACGACCTATGATGAACAGGCCGTAAGCGTCAGGCCACAAATAGCGCAGGTGGTCGATCAGCATGCTGAACATGGCCAACCACTTGACCAGATCGAGCCCCGCATCGCGCCTCACCCCAACACCCCGAACGCCAACGCCGCCAGCGCCAGGTAACGCCCCGCCTTGGCCACCAGTACGATCAGCAGAAAGCTCCAGAACGGCTCACGCAGCATGCCGGCAATAACGGTCAACGGGTCGCCAATGATCGGCGCCCAGCTTAGCAGCAGTGACCAGCGCCCATAGCGGTGGTAGGCCCGCTGAGCACGTAGCAACTTGTCATCCGCTACCGGGAACCAGCGTTTATGGCGGAAGTGCTCGATGTAGCGCCCCAGTAGCCAGTTGATGATCGAGCCAAGTACGTTGCCAACCGTAGCCACTACCAGCAACAAGGCCGGAGATTGCTTGCCTGCCAGCAGCAAGCTGGTCAACACCGCTTCGGACTGCATTGGCAGCAGAGTGGCGGCCCCAAAGGCTGCGACGAACAACCCCAGGTAGGCTGAGAAGTCCCACATTTCAGGTATTCAACCCTGCCCACCCGTGCAGGCCGACATAGATGCCCACTCCGATGATCAGCAGGCTGGACAGGTACGGAGCGCGGCGCGCTACCGCACCCAACCAGGGCCAGCGGTTGGAGGCATGACGCGTGCCAATGGCTGCCGCTACACCCACAGCCACCAGGGTCAAGGCCAAACCGACACTGAAGCTGAGCACCAACACCGCACCAAGCGTGACTTCCTTGACCTGTAGGCAGAGCAGTAGCACGGTGATAGCCGCAGGACAGGGAATCAGTCCTCCCGTCAGGCCGAAGAGAATGACCTGCCCAGTACTCACGTTGCGGCTGGAGAATCGCCGACGAATATCGTTGGCATGGGCTCGCTCATGGGCGTCCTGATAGCCATCCAGTGACAGCTCCAAGCCGTCCAGGTCTGCATGGGCATGTTCATGAAACGCCAGGTCATAGTCGTGGGAGTGGCCACCATGACCGAGGCTCAATCGCACGTCGAATTCGTGCGGTTCTGGGATCTCATCCACGGACTCCAAATAGCCATCGCGCTCGGTAAAAGCGAAGCGCCGCATGCGGCCGTTGGCGCGGGTCGTCTGTAGCCAGGCATCTGTGGCCTTCCAGGGCTGACCGCTGATCGTACGTAATCGCCAACGCGGAGCGACACCTTCCTCGAAAATTGACAGCTCGATGCGCCCGTGACCGGTGTCGATACGTCGCGTTTCGTCGTGCGCATGGTCATGCGAGTGAGGATGATCACCTTCCTGTTCGAAGCGCCACATCTGCTCTCCACGCCAGGTGCGCCAGAGCATCCACAGGGCGATGCCGATGATCAGAACCGCCGAGGCTAGCTGGAAGTATGGCTCGGTCGTCTGGGCGTCGAGGTTTTGACCCAGATACATACCGCCGATGGCAACCAGCCAGACCACCGCTGTATGCGAGGCCGTCGCAGCCAGACCCAATAGGATGGCCTGACGGACAGAGCCACGGATCGCCACGATGAACGCCGCCATCATGGTTTTCGAGTGCCCAGGTTCCAGGCCGTGCAGGGCACCTAGCAGGATGGCGGTGGGAACATACAGCCAAGCCTGGCTGGCCCCCTGTTGCAAGAGTTCGGCAAAGGACGACATGGCGGGGGCTCAGAGGTACTTGGTGATCTGCTTGAATTCTTCAAGTGGCGCCCGCTCACCGTTGGTGAGAGCGCCGACCGTGTGCTCCAGGCAGTGGTCGATGTGATCCTGAATCAGCGTGCGTTTGGCCTGACACACCGCTTTCTCAACCGCATGCAGTTGCTGGGCAATGTCAACGCACGCGCGTCCATCTTCGATCATGCCAACAATGCTGCGCAGATGGCCTTCGGCACGCTTCAACCTTTTGATGATTTCCTTATGACTTTGGTGCTGATGTTCGTGTTCGTGCTTGCTCATCGCGGAGCCTCGTGCAAGGATAATCGCCATCGCATCCTATCCCCCTGGGGGGGATGCGTCAAACCAGGCAATCCTCCTGTCGAGTCGCAATCAGTCCGTCGATGCTGAGCCAAATTGCTACATGCCGATTTCTTTCCGCTCTGGCACTACTGTCGATGTTGCTGTGGGCGGGGCATGCGTTTTCCGGCTACGGAAAAATTGCGCAAGTGGGCACCATCTCTCATCAGCACAGCCATGATGAGGACCTGAGCGAACAAGATTTTCAGCTCTGGGGAGACCATCAGCACTCGTCGTTGATGGCCGACCATGTCCATGAAACCCCGCACCTCTCGGCCTGGCTGCCGACGCCTCAATACCTAGCGGCGGAGCAGCCATTGACTGCCGGCCCACTGCGCTTGCCCAGTGGCCACAGCACGCGGATAGAACGTCCCCCTCGATTCTGAGTATCTCTTCGACTCTGGCCCTCGTGGCCCAGACTTCATCAACTCAGGATCTACCTATGCATTCGCTATCTCTTCGCGGTAATGGCGCCTTGCGCCGACCGTTCCTGCTCCCCCTATTGGCATTCGTTCTGTTGCTGATAGGCATGCCAGAGGCTCTTGCCCATGGTGTTCCCGAAGGCGACAAAGGCTTCATCCAGGAAAGCACAGGGGTGTTGCTGGTGCCGTTCGTGTACATGGGCGCCAAGCACATGATCACCGGCTACGATCACCTGCTGTTCCTGTTCGGGGTGATCTTCTTCCTCTACCGCCTGAAGGACGTGGGGCTGTATGTCACGCTGTTCGCGGTCGGCCACTCGATCACTTTGCTGTTCGGAGTGCTAAGCAGCATCAGCATCAGCCCCTACGTGATCGACGCCATCATCGGCTTTTCGGTGGTGTACAAGGCACTGGATAACCTGGGTGCCTTTCAGCGCTGGTTTGGCTATCAGCCCGATACCCGTGCGGCCACGCTGATATTCGGCCTGCTGCATGGCTTCGGCCTGGCGACCAAGATTCAGGAGTTCGAAATCTCGCCGGATGGCCTGATCGCCAACCTGATCGCCTTCAATGTCGGCGTCGAGATCGGTCAACTGCTGGCCCTCGGCACCATCCTCATTCTGATGGGCTACTGGCGGCGTACCGCCAGCTTCTGGCGCCATGCCTATACCGCCAACGTTGCCATGATGAGCGCCGGTTTCCTGCTGATGGGTTACCAGCTCACCGGCCTGATCGTCTCTCAGTAAGGAATTTCCATATGTTCAATAGCAAAGCCCCAAGCCTCAACGAACTGCCGAGCAGTCAGCAGTTGCTGCGCTCCACCGTCATTGCCCTGATTGTCGCCATCGTCCTGTTGGTCACCGTGGTGATGCCTTCGGAATATGCCATCGACCCGACTGGTGCGGGACGCATGCTGGGCCTCACTCAGATGGGCGAGATCAAGCAGCAGCTGGCCGAAGAGGCCGCTGCCGAGGTCGCCGCGCTGGTCGTGCAGGCGCCTGCGGTGGTTCAGCCCAGCACGCAGCCAGCCCCCGAGGTGACAACCGAAGTTGCTCAATCGTCCGCGCCCGTAGCGCCGGCAGCGCCGGAAGTGGCAGGTCTGAAGCACGAGATGAGCATTGACTTGGCTCCCGGCCAGGGCGCCGAAATCAAGCTGGAGATGATCAAGGGCGCCAAGGTCAACTACTTCTGGACGGCCAATGGCGGCCAGGTCAACTACGACACCCACGGCGACCCCTACAACGCACCGCGCGACTTCTACCACGGGTACGGCAAAGGGCGCTTCACCCCGGAAGACAGTGGCGTTCTGGAGGCGGCTTTCGACGGCAAGCACGGCTGGTTCTGGCGTAACCGAACAGACAAGTCGGTCACCGTCACTCTGCGCACCCAAGGAGATTACATCGCCATCAAACGCGTGATCTGAAAACAAAACCGGCCCCTCATGGGGCCGGTTCTGCCAGCGTCGTGCGATGATCTTAAAGCCGCTCCAGGCAACCGGCCAGATTGCTCCCCAGCGCCTCCAGTAGACGCTCATAGCCCAACGCGTCGACCTTCACGTCATAGCCAAGCGGATCAAGCTCGGCCAGCCTTACTGGCAACCCTTCGCTGAGCGTCTGCGCCAGACGAGGCGGAATGGGCGGCTCGCTGAACACGCAGCTGGCTCCTGCCAGTTCCAAGCGCTTGCGCATATCGGCAACTTTTCTCGCACCTGGCTGAACATCGGCGCTTACAGCGAATACCCCTGCATGCCTCAGGCCGAATGCCTCCTCGAAGTAGTCGAAAGCTTCATGGAAGACGAAGAAGGGTTTGCCGGCCAACGGTTTGAGGCGATCCTCGATCTTTTCGTCCATGGCCGCCAGACGTTGATCGAATGCTGCCAGATTTGCCTGGTAGCGAGCAGCGTTCGCAGGGTCGATGCTGGACAGATCGCTCGCCATACGCGAAGCGATCTTGCGTGCATTGTCGGGATCAAGCCAGAGGTGAGCATCAAGTGCCCCTGGGCGATGTAGTTCGTCGTGCTCGCCAGCCTCTGTCCCTTCGTCATGCACATCAGTGTGCTCCTCTTCGTGCTCGTCAGCGGGTTCTTCGTCGTGCCGATGTTCTTCACCAAAGCGACGCAGGTGCAGCCCACTGATGTCCTGGACAGCCAGAGTCATTGCCCTACGGCCTTCCAGAACTCTTGGCAGGAACGTTTCAAGATCCGGCCCGATCCAGTAGAGCAAGTCTGCCTCTCGCACGTTGCGAATGTCAGAAGGACGCAGTGTGAAGTGATGGGGAGATGCCCCTGGCGGCAGGAGTACACCGGGTTTGCCGACTCCGTCCTGTACGGCAGCGGCAATCAACTGGAGAGGCTTGATACTGGTCAGTACGCGGACTTCTGCAAAGGCAGGCGCAGCGAACAGCAATCCCAGCATCACGCTGGAGAAGTGGGTCAGTAAGCGGTGCATTGAGGCTATCTCGCAAGGATATCGTTACGGAATAACATATCAAAATTACTTGCAGTCTTCAGCCATCCCTGAATGACATGGCGATCTCACAGAACCCCAAAACCTTTCAATCGGGCTAGCTCCAAGGACCGCTTGTGGCCGGTTTCTGCCTGTCGCCAGGCGCAGCTTCGGATAGACATCTACCTCGTGTACACACCCTGCTGAGCTTTTCCACCGACCGCCCCAGCCTGCTGTGTTGCCCCTACCTTCTTAGTCCTCGCCGAAACGGTCTTTGACCCCCTTCCTTCCCAGTACCGAACCTCTCGCCCGCGGCACATCCGCGTGCCGTGCGTTTTGTCTGGGAGGTTGGGTTCGGGGATGCATGCAACAACGGTGCTGTACGGCCAAGTAATTGTGGTGTTGGCCATTACCCTGTCCGGGGTATGGGGTGCCACCCAGCGGACGGCAGCCGCGCTCGGTTACCAGGCTCGCCTTGGCGCGCCCTGGTTCGAACTACTGGGCACGCCGGTCTATCATCCCTGGCGTCTGTTTGAGTGGTGGTTCGTCTTCGATGCCTACGCGCCGGACGTATTCAATGTCGGCGGTAGCATCGCTGCTTGCAGCAGCCTGCTGGCGTTGGTGGTGGCCATTGGCATGGCGATCTGGCGGGCGCGCCAGGCACGCCGAGTCACCACCTACGGCTCGGCGCGCTGGGCCGACGCGGATGAGGTGCGCAAGGCTGGCCTGACCCAGCCTGCGGGTGTGTTCCTCGGCCAATTCGACAATCAGTATCTGCGTCACGAAGGCCCCGAACATGTGCTGACCTTCGCGCCGACGCGCTCGGGCAAGGGCGTCGGCCTGGTGGTACCCACCCTGCTCACCTGGCCGGCCTCGGCGGTCATCCACGACATCAAGGGCGAGAACTGGAGCCTGACTGCGGGATGGCGCTCGCGCTTCTCGCACTGCCTGCTGTTCAACCCCACAGACCTGGCCTCGGCCGCCTACAACCCGCTGCTGGAAGTGCGGCGCGGCGCCCACGAGGTGCGCGACGTGCAGAACATCGCCGACATCCTGGTCGACCCGGAGGGAGCGCTGGAGCGGCGTAACCACTGGGAGAAGACCAGTCATGCGCTGCTGGTCGGCGCCATCCTACACGTGCTCTACGCCGGTCAGGACAAGACCCTGCGCGGCGTCGCCAACTTCCTCTCAGATCCGGCCTGCACCTTCGAGCTGACCCTGCACCGGATGATGACCACGCCGCACCTGGGCGATGCGCCCCATCCAGTGGTGGCCTCGGCCGCGCGGGAGGTGCTGAACAAGAGCGACAACGAGCGCTCTGGCGTGCTGTCCACCGCCATGTCCTTCCTCGGCCTGTATCGCGATCCAACGGTGGCCGAGGTCACCTCGCGCTGCGACTGGCGCATCGCCGACCTGATCTCGGCCGAGCATCCGGTGTCGTTGTATCTGGTGGTGCCGCCCTCGGATATCAGCCGCACCAAGCCACTGATCCGCCTGATCCTCAACCAGGTCGGCCGGCGCCTGACCGAGTCGCTCGACGGCTCCGACGGTATCGAGCGCCGGCACAAGCTGCTGCTGATGCTCGATGAATTTCCGGCGCTGGGGCGGCTGGATTTCTTCGAGACGGCGCTGGCCTTCATGGCCGGCTATGGGCTGCGCGCGTTCCTGATCTCGCAATCACTGAACCAGATCGACAAGGCCTACGGCCAGAACCACTCGATCCTCGACAATTGCCATGTGCGGGTGACCTTCGCCACCAACGACGAGCGCACCGCCAAACGCATCTCAGAGACCCTGGGTACTGCCACCGAACTGCGCGCGCAGCGCAACTACGCCGGCCACCGTCTGGCGCCCTGGCTGGGCCATCTGATGGTGTCTCGCCAGGAAACCGCACGCCCGCTGCTGACCCCTGGTGAGGTGATGCAGCTGCCCAGCGACGAGGCCGTGGTGATGCTCTCCGGCCTGGCGCCAATCCGCGCTAAGAAGCTGCGCTATTTCACCGATGCCAACTTCCAGAGCCGGGTGCTGCCGGCGCCGCACTTACAGCCTGGCCGCTATGCCGACGCACCGGCGCCACGCGCAGACGACTGGAGCGACTTGGATGTGCCTGTGGTCGTTGACGCTTCACCGGCCGGGCTGACCGACGACGAGACCGTCGAGGACGGCGGCCCGCGCCGTCAGCCCGAGCTGGCGGAACTCGCCCAGTTGCCGGATCACGACGAGCTGACCAGCGACCTGCAGCTGCTCGACGAGGACGACATTCCCACGCCCTTCCCCACCCAGCCGGATCCACGCCTACAGCGCGTCGCTCGGCTGGCCACACTCGACCCTGACGATGGAATAGCCCTATGAGCAGAGCCCGCCTCAACCTGTTTATCCAACCCGAGCACGCCAAGCGTCTGAACGAACTGGCGATCACCAAGGGCGTATCGAAGTCCTCGATCATCGCCGCGGCGCTGGCCTCCTGGCTGTCGCCCGAGTCCGGCGAGCAGCGCGAGGTGGCCATGGCCAAGCGCCTGGACCGGCTGTCACGTCAGTTCGAGCGCCTGGAGCGCGACCAGCACATCCTGATCGAGACTGTGGCGCTGTATGTGCGCTACTACCTCACGGTCAGCACACCTGTACCCGAGGCTCACCAAGAAGCAGCACGCGCGCAGGGCAAGCTGCGCTTCAGCCAGTTCGTCGAGCAATTGGGGCGCCACCTGCAGCGCGGACGCAGCCTGGTCAGAGACGTGCACGAAGAGGTTCAGGCAGAGGCTCAGGTCTCGGGAGAGCGCCCATGACTGTCGCCTCTTCCCCTGTGCTGAGTGCGGCGGCAACTTCTCTGGATCGGCGCACGCGCATGTTGCGCACGGCAATGGGCCCACTGATCGCTGCCGCCCTGGACGACCCGGACGTGGTCGAGGTGATGCTCAACCCCGACGGCGCGCTCTGGCTGGATCGACTGTCCGCTGGCCGCGCCCATCTAGGCACGCTAGCGGCTGCCGATGGTGAACGGATCATCCGCCTGGTGGCTGCGCATGTCGGCCAGGAGGTACATCGCAACAAGCCTCTGCTGAGCGCCGAGCTGCCAGAGACTGGTGAGCGCTTCGAAGGTGTACTGCCGCCCGTAGTGGCTGGGCCGACCTTCGCTCTGCGCAAACGCGCCGCCGGCGTCATCCCGCTACAGCAGTACGTGGCCGACGGCATTCTCAGCGCCGCGCAGGCCGAGCACCTGCGTGTGGCCGTAAGTGAGCGGCAGAACATCCTGGTGGCAGGCGGCACCAGCAGCGGGAAGACCACTCTGGCCAACGCGCTGCTGGCCGAGGTGGCCGGTAGTGGTGACCGCGTGCTGGTGCTGGAGGACACGGTCGAACTGCAGTGTCCGGCCTTCGATCACGTCGCTCTGCGCACCAAGCCCGGCGTGGTCTCCATGGCTGATCTGGTGCGCAGCACGCTGCGTCTGCGCCCCGACCGCGTGGTGGTCGGCGAGGTGCGCGGCGGTGAGGCACTGGATCTGATCAAGGCCTGGGGCACCGGCCATCCCGGCGGTATCGCCACCATCCATGCCGGTTCCGCGCAGGGGGCGCTGCTGCGCCTGGAGCAACTGATCCTGGAGGTCGCCCTGGCCGCGCCGCGGGCGTTGATCGCCGAGGCGGTCAACCTGTTGGTGTTTCTCGCCGGACGTGGCCGCACGCGCTATGTCCAGCAGATCGCCCGCGTCACCGGCTATGACGAGCGCGGCTATCAACTCACTTCCATCGCCCCCGCATTCATTCCTTCACTGACTCAGGAAAACAGTCATGACTGCCTGCCATCCCCGCGTTGCTAATCGTCGTCGCCTCGTCGGCGCCTTGATGCTCGGCGCCCTCTGCTTGAGCGCCTCCCTGCCAGTGCTCGCCGCTGGCTCCGGAATGCCCTGGGAAGGACCACTGCAATCGATCCTTGATTCGGTACAGGGGCCGGTGGCGCGCATCATCGCGGTGATCATCATCATTACCACAGGCCTGACGCTGGCCTTCGGCGACACCAGTGGCGGCTTTCGCAAGCTGATCCAGATTGTCTTTGGCCTGTCGATTGCCTTCGCCGCGTCGTCGTTCTTCCTCAGCTTTTTCAGCTTTGCCGGCGGGGCGGTGATCGCATGAACGGCGAGCGCGAACTCATCCCCGGTTTCGAGGTGCCACTGCACCGCTCGCTGGCCGAGCCGATTCTGCTCGGTGGCGCGCCGCGCAACGTGGCGATCCTCAACGGTACTCTGGCGGCGGTGGTCGGTCTGGGCCTGCAGCTGTGGCTGCCTGGCTTGGCGCTCTGGTTGGTCGGCCACACGCTGGCGGTGTGGGGCGCACGTCTGGATCCGCAGTTCCTGCAGGTATTTGCCCGGCATATCAAGCAGCCGTCGCTGCTGGATGTGTGAGGAGGCCGCCATGCTGAACCTCACCGAATACCAGCGCCGCCCCGCACAGTTGGCCGACTGGCTGCCCTGGGCCGGTCTCGTCGCACCCGGCGTCGTATTGAACAAGGACGGTTCTTTCCAACGCAGCCTGCGCTTTCGCGGGCCAGACCTGAACAGCGCCACCCAAGGCGAGCTGGTGGTCACCTCGGCGCGCCTGAACAATGCCCTGCGTCGCCTTGGATCGGGCTGGGCGCTGTTTGTCGAGGCCGAGCGCCTGGCGGCCGCCGACTACCCTGACAGCGATTTTCCCGAGCCGTTGTCCTGGCTGGTGGACGAGGAGCGCCGTGCTGCCTTCGAGGCGCACGGAAGCCACTTCGAGAGCAGTTATCACCTGACGCTGCTCTACCTGCCACCGGAAGAATCGCGCTCGCGCGCCGCCGGCCTGCTCTACGAGCACCGGCCGCAACGCGGAGTCGACTGGCGCGAACGGCTGACCGCCTTTGTCGCCGAGACAGATCGTCTCTTCGACCTGCTGGACGGAGTGATGCCAGAGCTCGCCTGGCTCGATGACAGCCAGACGCTGACTTACCTGCATGCCACGATTTCGCCCCATCGCCAGCGGGTGGCTGTACCCGAGGTGCCTTTCCATCTCGATGCTCTGCTGGCCGACAGTCCTTTGGCCACTGGCCTGGCACCGCGCTTGGGTGAGCAGCACCTACGCGTGCTGTCGGTACGTGGCTTTCCCACCTCGACCTGGCCAAGCGTGCTGGATGACCTCAACCGTCTGGGCTTCGCCTATCGCTGGTCGACCCGTTTTATCTGCCTGGACAAGGTTGAGGCCGAGAAGGAACTGGTGCGCCTGCGCCGGCAGTGGTTTGCCAAGCGCAAGGGCGTCCTGGCGCTGCTGCGCGAAGCGATCTTCCAGCAGGAAAGCCCACTGCTCGACAGCGACGCCGCGAACAAGGCCAGCGACGCCGACGCGGCGCTGCAGGAACTCGGTGCCGACCAAGTCGCCTTCGGCTATGTGACGGCCACGGTGACGGTGAGCGATGCCGACGCCCAGATCGCCGACGAGAAGCTGCGCCGGGTCGAGCGGGTGATCCAGGGCCGCGGCCTCGTCACCATCGCCGAGAGTCTCAACGCGGTGGAGGCCTGGCTCTCGTCGATCCCCGGCAACGCCTACGCCAACGTCCGTCAGCCGTTGATCTCCACCGTCAACCTGGCGCACCTGATGCCGGTCTCGGCAGTCTGGGCTGGCCCGGCACGCAACGAACATCTGGATGCCCCTCCATTGGTGATCACCCGCACCGATGGCGCAACACCGTTTCGCCTGGTCACCCACGTTGGCGACGTCGGCCACACCCTGGTGGCTGGCCCTACCGGCATGGGCAAATCGGTGTTGCTGGCGACCCTGGCCCTGCAGTTCCGACGCTACCCGGGCGCGCGCCTGTTTCTCTTCGACATGGGGCGCTCGCTGCGCGCTACGGTGCTGGGCCTGGGTGGCGAGCACTACGCCCTCGGAGGCGACGGCGACCTGGCCTTCCAGCCTCTGGCGCGCATCGATCAGCCAGGATACCGAGCCTGGGCCGCCGAGTGGCTGGAGGCGCGCCTGCTGCAGGAAGGTGTGGCCGTCGACCCCGAGCAGAAAGCCGCGCTGTGGACGGCGCTGGACAGTCTGGCCGGCGCGCCCGAGGCGCAGCGCACACTGACCGGTTTGTCCGTGCTGCTGCAGGACAACGCTCTTCGCCAGGCGCTGCAACCCTATGTGCTAGGCGGCGCTCATGGCGCATTGCTGGATGCCGACCGGGATCGTCTGGGCAGAGCCGACGTGCAGTGTTTCGAGATGGAAGAACTGATGTACAGCAAGGCGGCGGTGGCTGCCGTGCTGAGCTACCTGTTCGCCCGTTTCGAGGAGCGCTTTGACGGCGCGCCGACACTGCTGATCCTCGACGAGGCCTGGCTGTTTCTCGACGATCCGCTGTTCGCCGCGCGCATCCGCCAGTGGCTCAAGACCCTGCGCAAGAAGAACGTCAGCGTCGTCTTCGCCACCCAGTCGCTGGCCGACATCAAGGACTCCAGCATCGCCTCGGCAATCATCGAGAGCTGCGCCAGCCGCATATTCCTGCCCAACCCGCAGGCGGGCGAGCCGCAGATCCGAGGCATCTACCAAGGCTTCGGCCTCAACGACCGGCAGATCGAGATCATCGTCCAGGCCACGCCCAAGCGTGATTACTACTACCAGTCGCGCCTGGGCAACCGCCTGTTCGATCTCGATCTGGGGCCGGTGGCGCTGGCCTTCGCCGCCTCGGCCAGCCCGGCCGAGCAGCGCGAGATCGACCGCATCCTGCAGGCGTACGGCACCGCCGGTTTCGCCCCTGCCTGGCTGCGTCACCGCGGTCTGGACTGGGCCGCCGACCTGCTCACCGCTTTTCCCTCGTCACGCAAGGAGTGCCTGCCATGAGATCCCCTGCCCACCGCTTTCCCGGCGCAACGCTGCTGGTACTGGGTCTATTGGCCGTGAAGCCGGCCAGCGCTTTCACCGTAATCGATCCGACCAACCTGGTGCAGAACACCTTGACCGCAGTACGCACCCTGGAGATGGCGAACAACCAGGTTCGCCAGTTACAGAACGAAACCCAGATGCTGCTGAACCAGGCCCGTCATCTGCAGCGCCTGGACTACAACGTGGTCAGCCAGTTACGCGCGAGCCTGGCCAATACCGAGCGACTGCTCGCCGAGGCGCGAGGGCTGGCCTACGAAGTGCAGCGCCTGGATCAGGAGTTCAGCCGACTCTACCCGAACGAGTACACCGGCGACGTCAGCAGCCAACGCCTGGCAAAAGAAGCACGCGAACGCTGGCAACAGGGCCTCGACGGGCTGCATACGGCGCTGCGTGTACAGGCTCAGGTGACACAGAACCTGGCCGAGGATGAAAGCGCCTTGGCCGCTCTGGTGCAGCAAAGCCAGTCCGCGGGTGGCGCATTGCAGGCTGCCCAGGCCACCAATCAGTTGCTGGCCCTGCAGGCCAAGCAGTCGATCCAGGCACAGCAACTGCAGATCACCCAGAACCGCGCCGTCGCCTTGGAGCTTGCCCGTCAGTCTGCAGCGGCCGAAGAGGCTCGAGAGCGTCGGCGGCGCTTTATGGGCAACGGCACACCCTACACCCCCTACCCCGTGCAGTTCTATCGGTAGGGAGGCGACTCCATGAGATTCCTGACACTGCTACCGCTGCTGGTGCTGGTCGCCTGCGGACAGGTCGACAACGGGGTCATGGCTCGGCAAGACGATGCGGCTGAGCGCTTCTACTCGGGCTGTGCTCGGCCCAGCGAGTTTCTCCGGCCTACAGACTTGCCCGCGATCCCGCCAAGCTTCGACGAGGACGTGCAATGAACGACGTCAGCGTGATCGACCGATTCCTCGAAGTCTTTGGGCTGTATATCGACACCGGCTTCGGGTTGCTCGGCGGCGAGGTGGCCTTTCTTACCATGACCCTGGTGGTGATCGACATGACCCTGGCCGGGCTGTTCTGGGCCATGGGCGGTGAGGACGTCAGCGCCAAACTGATCCGCAAGACCCTCTATGTCGGTGCCTTCGCCTTCATCATCGGCAACTTCAATGCCCTGGCGAAGATCGTCTTCAACTCCTTCGCCGGGTTGGGTCTGCTGGCTTCAGGTTCTACGTTGAGTCATGCGGAGTTTCTGCAGCCAGGGCGATTGGCCGCGATTGGGGTTGATGCCGGAGGGCCGCTGCTTGAGCAGATCAGCAGCCTCAGCGGTTTTCCCGAAGTCTTCAGCAACCTGCACAGCATCCTGGTGCTGTTTCTGGCCTGGCTGGTGGTGATCGTCAGTTTTTTCTTCCTGGCCATTCAGCTGTTCGTGACCTTGGTCGAATTCAAGCTGACCACCCTCGCCGGCTTCGTGCTGGTGCCCTTTGCGCTGTGGAACAAGACCGCCTTTCTCGCCGAGAAGGTGCTCGGCAACGTGGTCGCGGCCGGCATCAAGGTGCTGGTGCTGGCGGTGATCGTCGGCATTGGCAGCGGGCTGTTCGCCGAGTTCCAGGCCGTACCGGACGAGCCCTCCATCGACCATGCGTTGGTGGTCATGCTCGCCTCGCTGGCCTTGCTCGGCCTGGGAATCTTCGGGCCGGGCATTGCCACCGGGTTGGTCTCTGGCGCACCGCAACTGGGTGCTGGTGCAGCAGCCGGTACCGCACTGGGCGCGGCGGGCATGGCTGCTGGTGCTGCTGCAGTCGCCACAGGTGTCGGCGGCGCGGTATTGGCCGGCGCGCGTATGGCACCCGGTGCAGCTCGCTTGGCAATCGGTGGCGCTCGCGCTCTGGCAGGAGCCCCCTCCGGCGCTGCGGCAAGTGGCGCCCCAGCAGCTTCCGATCCTGTAACTGCCCCTACCAAACAGCCCGACTGGGCCAGGCGCCTGCAGCGCAGGCAACAACTCTCACAGGCCACCAGCACGGTCGCCCACACCCTTCGTGGTGGCGATGGCGGTGGTTCATCACCTGGGCCGCAGATTCGCGACCCATCGAATTCGTAAAGGAGGACGAAGATGCGATTCACACGTCCACGGGTGCGCTACAGCGACACCCCTCAACCTGTCACCCCTTACCAGGCAGCGGCACAGGCCTGGGACCTGCGCATGGGCAGCAGCCTGGCGCAGGCACGCAACTGGCGACTGATGGCCTTCGGTTGTCTGGGCCTGGCGCTGCTGATGGCAGGCGGACTGGTCTGGCGTTCGGCGCAGTCGACGGTGACGCCCTACGTGGTGGAGGTCGACAACCTCGGCCAGGTGCGCGCCGTTGGCGAAGCCGCCAGTCCTTACCAGCCCCAGGATGCGCAGATCGCCCATCACCTGGCGCGCTTTATCGAGCAGGTGCGTTCTCTGTCGATCGATCCGGTGGTGGTGCGGCAGAACTGGCTGGAGGCCTATCACTCCACCACCGACCGAGGCGCAGCCACCCTCAACGACTATGCCCGCGCCAACGATCCCTTCACCCGGGTCGGTAAGGAGTCGGTATCGGTCGAGGTCACCAGCGTGGTGCGTGCCAGCGACAGCTCGTTCCAGGTGCGCTGGATCGAACGCCGTTTCGTGAATGGTTCGGCCGCCGGCCTGGAGCGCTGGACCGCGGTGATCTCGCTGGTGCTGCAGCCTCCACGCACCGAGGAAAAGCTGCGCCGCAACCCGCTCGGCATCTACGTCAACGGCCTGTCCTGGAGCCGTGAACTGGACACTATGGAAGGAGCCAAGAAACCATGAGAACTACCCAGAGCATCTACATCTGCCCTTTGCTACTGAGCATGCTGGCCGGCTGCGCCAGCCAAGAACCACCAGTGATCGTCCTGGACGAACCGGTCGAGGCGCAGCGTCTGCCGGAGCCGCCCAAGCCTATCGAAGTGGTGGAAGTGCCCAAGCCCCTGGCCCTGCCGGCGCAGCTCAAGCCACTGCCGGAAACTCAACCCAGCAAATCGGCCAAGGAGCCGGCCGATGAGCGCGTGCGGGTCTCGCGCGCCAATCGCGAGGCTCGGGTAGCACCGAGCCGGGAAGGCTATATCAACGCCATCCAGATCTGGCCCTACTCCGATGGCGCGTTGTATCAGGTGTACACCAGCCCGGGTCGGGTGACGGCGATTAACCTGCAGCCCGGCGAAGAGTTGATCACTGTGGCCGCCGGCGACACCGTACGCTGGATCGTCGGCGATACCACCAGCGGTAGCGGCGACGAGTTACGCACCAGCGTGCTGATCAAGCCGACGCGGGTCGATCTCAAGACCAACCTGGTGATCACCACCACGCGCCGCACCTATCTGATCGAGCTGATTTCCACCGAGCAGGCCTGGATGGCGTCGGTGTCCTGGAACTATCCGAAGGATCGCATGCTCGCCCTGCAACGCCGTGCCAGTGCCGCTCAGGCCGCGGCGCCAGTGGACGCAGGCTTGGTCTTGGAGCAGTTGCGCTTTCGCTATGCGATCAGCGGCAGCAATCCACCCTGGAAGCCGCTGCGCGCCTTCGATGACGGCCGCAAGGTGTATATCCAGTTCCCCGCAGGAATCGCCCAGGGCGAGCTGCCGCCGCTGTTCGTGATCGGCCCGGAAGGCGGTGGGCAACTGGTCAACTACCGCTTCCGCTCGCCCTACTACATCGTCGACCGCCTGTTCGGCGCGGCCGAGTTGCGCCTGGGTGCCGACAAGGGTGACGTGGTGCGGATCGAGCGCACCGATGGCGTGGCACGGAGGCCCTGAGCATGACGGCCAAGGACGACAAACAAACCGCGACAACCTCGCTACCGCCCAAGGAAGCGCCGGAGTCGCTGGAGCTGCGCGCCAAGCCGCGTCCGGTCACCCGACTCAATCCGCGCATGCTGGCGGTAGTGGTCGGCGGCCTGTCGGCTGCGGTACTCGGAGCCATGCTGTGGTCGCTGCAGCCGCAGCAGCGCCGACAGGGCGCCGAGCCGAACGAGCTATACAACGTCGACCGCGTGGCACGCTCCGAGGGGCTGGAGCAGTTACCGGCAGACTACTCGCAGCTGCCGCCTCCCCCTGCACCCGAGGTACCGCAACTGGGCCCACCGCTGCCCGGCGATCTGGGCGGGCCAATCCTCAGGGCCGAGCAGCAGGCGCAGGGCTATGGTCACGGTCCGGATGCCGCTGAAGCAGAGCGCCTGGCCCTGCTCAAGGAAGCTGAGGAAGCAGCGCAGTCCTCGGTGTTCTTCCAGACCAGCAGCGCGAGGAAATCGAACGTTGCATCCACTGGGAGCGCCCAGCCAGATCCCATGACCCTGGGTATGGCCTCGTCAGGCGCGGTAGCCGCAGTTGCAGGAACGCCGACCCAGCAGGAACGAAACGAGGCGTTTCTCAGTAAATCCGTAAACGCACAAATCCGTAATTCCGGACTGCTGCAGATACCTGAGTCGCCTTACCAGGTGATGGCCGGCACCGTCATCGCGGCGGCGCTGGTCACCGGGATCAAGTCGGATCTACCTGGCGACGTGATCGCCACAGTGACCGAGCCGGTCTACGACAGTGCCACCGGCCAGCACATGCTGATCCCTCAGGGTGCACGCCTGCTGGGCCGCTACAACAGTCAGGTGAGCTATGGGCAGAGCCGCGTGCAGGTGGTGTGGCAGCGGGTGATCTTGCCGGACACCTCGTCCTTCCAGCTCGACAACCTGGTTGGTACGGACGCCGCCGGCTATGCCGGTCTCGAGGATGGCGTCGACTGGCACTGGGATCGAATCCTCGCCGGCGCGGCCATGACCAGCCTGCTGGGTATCGGAGCCGAGTTGGCGGCACCGACCAGTCGCACCGATGGCGACCGCGTCATCATCGCCGGGCGCGACAGCCTGCAGGACACGGTGAATCAGGTCGGCCAGGAGGTCAGCCGCCGCAACCTCGATATCCAGCCCACGCTGACCCAGCGTCCCGGCCTACCCCTGCGCGTGATCGTCAACCGCGACCTGGTGCTGCGTCCCTATCAGCCCTTCTCCGCTCAACAGAGGAACCTGCAATGAGCACGACCAAGCTGCGTCTCGGCCCACTGCCGAAAACTGAGAACCTGAAGCTGACCTTCACCTGCCCCGCCAGCCTGAAGGCCGACCTCGAGCGCTACGCGGCGCTGCACTCACAGACCTACGGTGAAGAAGTCGACGCCCTGACACTCATTCCGCACATGCTGGAGGCCTTCATGGCGAGGGATCGGGTGTTCAGGAGAACAAATACACAATCTTGCAGCGGCAATTGATAAGCCTGCATCCCCTCCCAGCTGCCGTGATGACAACGGCAGAAAACCCACATACGGTTGAAAACCGTGACCTAATACATCACACTTATCGCCATGATCGTAAGCTTCCGGCACAAAGGTCTACGCATTTTCTTTGAATCTGGCTCAACCAAAGGCATCCGGGCCGACCACGCAAAGCGCCTGGGCCGAATGCTGAGTTTTATGGATAGAGCCAATGAACCCGCCGACCTCGACATCCCCGGTTGGCGGCGACACCCCCTCAAAGGGGAACTGGATGAGTTCTGGTCACTCACCGTCAATGGAAACTGGCGAGTGATCTTTCGATTCGTGGGTAGCGACATCGAGCTCGTCGACTACCTTGACTACCACTAAACAGGAGGGGGTTATCCATGACCATGTTCAACCCACCGCATCCTGGTGAAACCCTGCTTGAGGACGTGCTCCCCGAACTGGGCATCAGCATTGCCGAACTTGCCCGCCGCCTTGGCTTTGCGCGGGAATCCCTGTCTCGCATCTTGCACGGCCATGCGCCGGTCAGTCCGGACTTGGCTGTTCGCCTAGAGTTGGCCGGCATCGGCAAAGCTCGCACCTGGCTCGGAGTACAAGCCGACTACGACCTTTGGCAAGCCAGGCATCGCGAACAGCCGCACATCGAGCGCTTTGCTGCGATTGCTTAATTCCGTATGGAAGATGACTACTGAAACGAGGGAGGCGACATCGATGAGAAGAAAGATTCTTGGGAGCAATTCAAGCCCACTATCGGCCTTCTTCAGGAGCAGCTCTGATACAGCCAAGCGCGCTGCTTACGGCGCAGCAGCTGAGCGCGCCATCGAAAGTCAGCGCAAAGTACTCGAAGAAGTGAAACGCATAAGAGAGCTGACTCTATCAGTACAACCGGTTTGAGGCCGACCTTGAGCGATATGCGATATCAAGCTCAAATCCCTTTCTCAAAACCAGCCATGTATCGGGGATCTGCACTGCCGTTCTAACCAAAGGTTTTCATGAACGGCTCAGCACAATGTTTGATTGCTGCGACCACATGCGGTGCTTGCTCACCCAGTTCAGTTGAGCGCGCCAGCACCCGCTCAAGCGCGCTCAACTGCCCCCGGATTACTTCTTCTGGCCGCGTTACATCACAGACCTGAGCGAAGTCCAGCAGCCCTTGGCGCGACGCAAAGAGCGATTTGTTGCCCACAAGGTCCAGCGCTAATACGTCCTCAGGAATATAGGCCGTGGTGTTGACGATATCGTAGGCTGGGGCGAGCCGGGCGTCGCGCTGAGTGGGGGCGGAATACAGCAGGCCGAAGTTTTTCAGATGGGCGTCACCGTTACCAACGATGCAGCTCAAGGTCACGATGGCGAAAAGCTGTGCCAGCGATTCTTGCACCTGTTCAGGCGCGCAGAACAGGCGGATGGCTTTGGCGATGGCCGAATAGCTCTTGCTGTATTTTTGCTCCGCAGCCAGCCCCATCAACGCTGCCATGTCCTCGAAGCCGATGGGGTTGAGCTGCTTATCCCGGTCGAAGCGGCGCATGACGAACAGCTTGGCATTGTCGGAGAGGTAAAATTCCGGCACGGCAATGCCCACCTCCTTTGCCACGGACATGCAAAGGAACTCGTTGATCGCCAGCCCCGGAAACTCATCCCGACCGCTCTTGATTATCAGATCGGAGGTTTTCGAGGTGAAGCGTTGTGGCACTGAGTCCTGATGTTCCGGCACCAGCACCTTAGGCTGAACGCCCGATATACCGGCGCGCAGGATGTAACGATCGACTAAGCCGGCAAAAATATCTTCTGCTCCGTCCCAGGCGAGGATTTCTTCCAATTTTTCTCCGGGGAACTGCTGCCTGCGTAACAGCGCATCGACCTCAGGCGAACTGACCGCCACCCTGCCGATAGGCGAACTGCTCCCAGACAGTGCCAATAGCAACATCGGGTCAACGTTGGCCACCTTGGCCAGACGATTGCGCAGTTGTTCCAGGACGTAGCCTTCCGGCAGGTTCATCTGGAAAATGGGGTGCAGCTCCCGATGGCGGTATTCGTCCAAGCGCACAGGCATGAGCAAGCTGATCGCTGCCTGAGCCTTGGCGTCCTCTTGGTAGCGGAACAGGTAGTCAGTACCACTGGTAAGAATCCTCCCACTGGCACCCTCAGGCGTTGCAACCTGCAGCACGGCAGTCATCAGTCGAATACTCCATGGATTTCGTCCAGAGTGGGCATGGCTGCCGGAACCACATTGAGCTCAGAGTCGAGGGCGGCTAGTACTCGCGCATAGGCAATCATCCCCACCGAGAGGTCGCCCCTCTCGATGGCGATCACCTTCTGGCGGGTGATGCCCGCGAGGGAAGCGAGCGCTGCCTGCGTCAACCCACGATTGAGACGGCGCTGCCGAAGCTGCTCGCCGAGGCGAAGTGTGATTAGGGAGCAGTCCATGTTTCGTATACGAGACAAATTAGGATAAATGTAACGTATACCGAACCAGCACAAAAATCAAATACCGCGAGCTAATAAATCCAAGAATCGATGCATTCATCAGATTGATGCCTAGGGATGATCTGAAGTAGCCCTACATTTCCGGCCGACCAACCACTGGACTCGGTCGGTGTAGCGCTTATCCCAGGTGCTCATCAAGATCCGCCGGCAAGGTTATTTGGTAGGTTGGGTTCAAGCGACCACCGGGAACCAGACAGCGCTTCCCCTTCCCGAGATAGACGCCGTCCAACGAGAGATGATCCACCCAGGCGTGCTGGTGGCGTTCTGCGAGGGCTAGGAACAAGCGCTTGGCTTTTATGCTGGTGCAATGTCGCAGCAGCATGCTTACCCTTTGGGGACGAAGGGTGTCCGCCCCCTGCATCAGCGCATCCACTTCATAAACGAGCGATGCGTCTGACACGCCATCACACAGTTCGAGGATTGCGCGTTCAGGTGTCGCGACGACGATGCGACCGCGGTCGCCATCGGCATCCACCCACTCGAGCCCTAAACTCCTTAGGACTTCGTCATCCATGTCGGCCTTGAATGACAGTGCTGAAAGATTGAATGGGCTTTTGCCGCACAGCACCACCTCAGCCTTCAAGGGAAGCTTTTCCACCCAGGCAGGGAGACTTTCAGGGCCATATAGAGTGACCCTCTCACGCTCGCCCAGCCGCAGGTAGTGCTCGTGCCCACGCCAAGCCAAGGCAAAACGCCCGCCAACATGCAGCGGCAATCGTTCTCCTTCCTGCAACGTACGCACTACAGCAGCCCAGGTGAGACGCCCGCCTCGTCGTTGATAGATTCCACGCGCAGGCGATTCCAGCCAGCCGCTCGCGATATATCGCGCTACGAGGTTGCTGCTGTAGCCATGAGCCTTCAACCAGCTACTGGACACCAGATCGCTGTCGCCGAGCCCTGCAAGCAAGGAGTTTAGTTTTTCATATTTTTGCACACTCATAGTGAGCAAAATAGAGCTTTTATAAACCTAAAGCAAGAAGAGGGTTTATATAAACCAAAAAATACTCACCATTAGTGAGCAAAATTTAGTTTTTATAAACCCACACAAGGAACTCTTGAACATTGCTATAGGCGCTCCCTAGGCCCCTTCCATTCCAGCAAGGCTTGTAGCGGATCCAGCTCGCCAACACGTTCACGTGCTTGAGTATGAAGATCAGGGCATGGCGACTCTCGGCCCCAGATCAATCTAGGCCATGGAAAATAACGGATCATATTTGAACCACTAAAAGCCTAAACGAGGGATATTGGATCATAAATGGTCCATTAAATGAGGCTCACTCTTGATCCAGATCCACTCCTTGCTCACTTCCGGCGAACTTCCCCAAAAGATCGACACTAACGCCCGAGAAATGCGACTCGCAAAGAACCTCTCCCGCAAATCCTTGGCGAAGAGGACGGGTATTTCCGAATCGACCATTAAGCGGTTCGAGTCCAATGGTCAGGTCAGCCTTGATGCTCTGGCGCTCATCGCTACAGCACTTGCTGCCAAACGCCAAATCGCTGAGCTATTCAAGCATGAGCGACCTGTCTCGCTTGAAGAAATCAAACAAACAGGGCGTACCCGGGGACGCCAATGAGATCAATCAACACCGAAGAGGTATTGCTCGCAGGTACACCGGTCGGAAAGCTGATCGCCAGTAGATAGGGCATCTACTGTGCCTATCATCCACAGTGGTGGCGCCAGGCTTGAACCTACCGCCACCTGAACATGGATATGAACGGGTTCGATGAGTTCTCTTTGAGCTCATATGGCCTTTTTTTACAGAACCACTGCCGTAAACGAATAGCAACCGCGATCACGATCCAGGTGTAAAAAGCCGCCATTAGATCGTCGAGCACGATACCTACCCCACCGCCGACAGCTTCAAGAAGATTCAGCGGCGGTAATTTGAGGGCATCGAACAAGCGAAATAGTGCGAACGCTGTCAGGAACATCCAGGGGCGGCGGATTGAAGCAAGCCCGATCATCGAGACCGGAAATACTAGGTACTCGTCTGCAACGATCTGTGGAACATCCCCGCCCCCTAACCACAGCAAAGCCCAATGGCAGAGCGGCACAGCCAGTGCCAGCAGTATCACCGCGATGAAAGCCTGGCGCCTCGGAGGATGACCCAATAACCACCAGGCCAGAGGCAAACCAAGCAACGATCCGAAGGTTCCGGGCATGAACGGTAGCTCGCCGAGACCGAACCCCGTTGCTGCCTGCACCACCAAGGTTTCTATCATCGAAATCGCAGATCCATCTCATACATCTGGAACAGGCTGCAGGAGGGTTAGCCAGAGGTAGCTAACCCTCCTGAGCTGGAAGAACGTAAGCGAACGGGCATCACACCTTGCCGGCGGGCACCCAGTTGTGCGGCAGCAGCTCGGCCAGAGCGGTGGCCTTTTGCGTCGGCAGGCGCGTGAGCACGTCCTTCAGGTAGGCGTACGGATCATGCCCGTTCAGGCGGGCTGACTGGATCAGCGTCATCAAGGCTGCGCCACGCTGGCCACTGCGCAGCGAGCCGGCAAACAGCCAGTTGGCACGCCCCAGGGCCCAGGGGCGGATCTGGTTCTCGATCCAGTTGTTGTCGATGGGCAGGTTGCCGTCATCCAGGTAGCGCACCAACGCTGCCCAGCGCTTGAGGCTGTAGTCGAGTGCCTTGGCGATCGCGCTGCCCTCCGGCACCTTCTGCCGCTGCCCAAGCATCCAGCTATGCAGGCCATCGATGATTGGCCTGGCTTTGTCCTGGCGCAGTTGCCGTCGCTGTTCGGCGAGCAGCTCTCGCCCTTCGCGCTCCACCTCGTACAGCTGACCGATGTATTGGAGGGCCTGCTCGGCCAGTTGGCTCTGGTTGGCAGCATGCAGGTCGAAGAACTTGCGCCGTGCATGGGCCATGCAGCCGATCTCGGTCACGCCTTGCTCGAAGCTGGCCTTGTAGCCGGCGAAGTCGTCGCAGACCAGTTTGCCTTGCCAGTCGCCCAGGAAGCTGCGTGCGTGCTCGCCAGCCCGGCTCGGCCTGAAGTCGTAGACCACAGCCTTGAGGTCGGCGAAGGGGCTGGGTGCATAGGCCCAGACGTAAGCCCGCTGGGTCTTCTTCGTGCCCGGGGCGAGCATCTGCACCGGGGTTTCGTCGGCGAGGATGACGTCCTGCTGGAGCAGGCAGTCGCGCAGGGCATCGACCAGAGGTTGCAGCTGGACGCCGCAAGCGCCGACCCATTGCGCCAGCGTGGAACGCGCGATGGCCAGCCCGGCGCGGGCGAAGATCTTTTCCTGGCGGTACAGCGGCAGGTGATCGGCGAACTTGGCCACCATGACCTGAGCCAGTAGCCCGGCAGTCGGGATGCCCTTGTCGATCACCTGCGCCGGCACTGGGGCCTGGATCAGTGTTTCACACTGGGCGCAGACCCACTTGCCACGGATATGCCGCTCGACGGTGAAGGTGCCCGGGGTGTAGTCGAGCTTCTCGCTGACGTCTTCGCCGATGCGCTTGAGCTGGCAGCCGCAGGCACACTGGGTGCTGTCCGGCTCGTGAAGTATCAGCGTGCGCGGCAGCTCGGCCGGCAGCGGCGCTCGCTTGGGCTGCTGCCGTAGCTCGCGCTTGGCGGACTTTGGTCGGGCCGCCTCAAGCTCTGCCTCGATGGCGGCGATGTCGGCATCGATCATCTCGTCGAGCAGATTGAGCTGGTCGGCATTGAGCTGCTCGCTGCGGCGGGCGAAGCGGTGGCGCCGCAGCACGGCGAGTTCGTGGTTCAAGCGCTGGTTGAGCGTTTCCAGGTGATCGACGCGCTGACTCAACTGCGCGGCCAGTTGGCGCAGTTGCTCGGGTGTCAGCTGATCGAAAGCGGCAGGGTTCATGGCGTCGAGTGTGAGGAATCCCGGCGCCCTCGGCGATAGGCCATTGGCCTAATTGCACGTCGGCTACAGGAGCCTGATCTCGGCATCGGGCCCAAGACGCTGCCAAGGCAGGCCGACCACCAGGGCCTGCAACTGCTCGGGGTTGAGTTCCACTTGCTGTCCCTGCCAATTGCCCTGCCAGATGAAGCGCCCTCGATTGAGCCTGCGAGCGGCCAGCCAGATGCCGAAGCCATCGTGCACCAGCACCTTCATCCGGTTGGCGCGCTTGTTGGTGAACAGGTAGGCACAGTGCGGCTGCGCCGCACCGAACACTTGAACCACCCGGGCCAACGCGGTTTCAGTGCCGGCGCGCATGTCCAGCGGCTCGGTGGCGAGCCAGATGCGCTCGATGCGGATCACTTCAGTAGCTCACGCAGGAAGCGGGCGCAGCCTTCAGGGTCGTTGCCCGGCCACTGCACCGACAGCTTGCCGGCCCGATGGGGAATGGCGATCTGGATGGCCCTGTCGGCCGCACTCGGGGTAGCCGGCAGGCTCGGGGCGAGAGGAATCGGAATAAAACCTGAAGGTACAGCGGGCAGCTGTGCCTGCTGGCGGCGAATCCACTTGTGCACGAGATTGGCGTTGAGGCCGTGGCTCAAGGCCACGCCGGCAACCGAGGCGCCGGGCTGGGTACACTCCTCGACGACCTGGGCCTTGAAGGATTTGGGATAGGAGCGGCGTTGGCCTGGCACGGGAGATCCTCCGTAAGGGGCTTGAAATGGTGTCCACCAAAAACAGGTGGACACCATGCCGCTACCTGGAGGAGTCGGGGAGGTGTGTTGCCCGGACGGTTACGGAAGAACAACAAGCCAGAAGGTGTTGATGCATCAGGCCTCAGCAACGGCAAGCTCTGTCAGTACACGCCTGATCACATGAACACCTGGCTGACAGGGAAGCCGGCTAGGAGGCGGTCGCAAGAGGCAATATGCGCTCCAGTATGTCGGCGAGCGTTACCACCCCTTTCAACTGCCCGTCTTGCATGACCACGGCAAGCTGAACGCTCGACTTACGCATGAGCGCCAGGGACTCATAGACCGGCGTTTTAGCGTCCAGAACGAAAACCTGGCGGGCGATTTCCCGCGCAGGACGCGTATCAGGCTCAAGCAGAGTGTCACGCAGATGAACGACCAGAGGCAGCTTGTCGCCGGCGCCGAGAATCAGGATACGCAGATGGCCTGACTGAGCAGCGATGGCACGTACATCCGCTACGGACGCTTCAAACTTGACGTGGACCGGGATGGCGTCACTCGTTACCAGCTCCTCGATAGGCAGGGTGCCGAGATCAATAAGGCTGGAAATCTGCTGCTGAAGGCCAGGCTGAAGCGTTCCGACCTCAGCTGAGTGCTCGACGAGTCTACGAATGGTGGCGATATCCTGCCCGCCCACCGCAGCGCTCTCGACAGGCTCGACACCGGACGCCTTGACCAGACGGTTCGCAATCCGGTTGACCCACTTCATCAGGGGGCGCAATGGCCAGATGTAAGCGCGTGATATGAGCCCCACGGCCAGTGCCGAACGTTCCGGGTGTGCAATCGCCCAGGATTTCGGTGCCATCTCGCCAACCACCAGGTGCAGGAAGGTCACCACGAAGAGCGCGAGCGCAAAGGAAGCACCTCCCGCCGCCCACTCGGGCACGCCCCAGACGATCAGCAGCGGGCCGAGCCAGTTGTCGACAGCAGGCTTGGTCACGGCGCCCAATGCGAAGGTACAGAACGTGATGCCCAGCTGAGCACCAGCCAGCATCAGGGTCAGGTCGTTCATGCCGCGCAACGCGGCGCGTGCAGAACTGCTGGTCGGAGCCAGCTCTTCGAGACGGTGACGGCGCGCACCGAGCAACGCGAACTCGATGATGACGAAGATTGCGCTGAGCACGATGAGGGCCATGGTCACCAACGTGACGATCAGAGGATCATTCATTGCGCTTCCTCCTGCTTAATCGTCTCGACAAGCGTGACACGTACCTGGGTCGGCACATAGCGTTCAACCCGCAGCACTTCGATCACTAGCTGACGCTCCACGGGCAGATCGGAAACCAGCTCCGAGGGATCCTCAGGCAAGGTTATCGTCACGATGTCGCCTTCGGCGGGCAAAGCACCCAGCTCCGCGATCAACAAACCAGCGATGGTTTCAACCTCTTCATGAGGCAGGTCATAGCCGAGCGCACGTTCGACTTCGTCCAGGTGCACATCGCCATCCATGATCCAGATGCCGTCACCGCCCGGCATGAGCGGGTCGGCATTATCTTCGTCATGCTCATCGGTAATTTCGCCGACGATTTCCTCGGCGAGATCCTCAAGAGTCAGTACGCCGACGAAGCTGCCGTATTCATCGATGACGCAGGCAAGTTGGTTGTTGGACTGAATCAATTCAGCAAGAGCATCCGGCAGCGCCATCAGGGTAGGAATGACAGTGGCCGGTCTCATCACCGACTCAACAGTATCTTCAGTATCCCCTGCTAATAGTCGCAACAGGACATCCGTGAGGTGAACGACGCCGACAGGGGTGTCCTCGTGGATGACCGGGTAGCGGGTATGACCCCTGGCCATGAGTTCGCGCAGTTTGAGCAACGTCGTCTCAGGCGTGAGCCAGTCAACCTGCGACCGCGGAATCATGGCGTGTTCGACGTCCTGCTGGGGGAAGTCAAGAATACGATCCAGCATCAGCGAGAGCTCTACAGGAAGGTCTCCGCTGTCACGCGAGTCAGAGATGATGCGCGGCAGGTCATCAGCCGAGACACTTACATCCAGATCATGAACAGGCTCGATACGCAGCAGGCGCAGGAACAGGTTGGCGGACTTGTCGAAAAAGCCGATCAACCAACCGAATACCGTCAGGTAAATCAGGGTCGAGCGGGCAAGACCTCTGGCCAGCGGATCGGCATTGGCGATTGCCAGGTTCTTCGGATAGAGCTCGCCAAAAATCATCTGGATAATCGTGGCAACCACCAGGGCAATCAGCGTGCCGACGGTTACGCCAACCTCTGCCGGAATGCCTACCCCGCCCAGCAGAACACCGAGCGACTGACCAACCAATGGCTCAGCCACGAAACCGACCAGCAGACCTGTCACGGTGATGCCCAACTGGGCACCCGACAGCATGAAGCTGGTTCGCTTCGTCACTTCAAGCGCGCGCTTGGCGGAGGCATCACCGTCGGCAGCCAATACGGCAAGCCGCGTACGGTCGACGGCCATGTAGGCGAATTCCTGGGCGACGAAGTAGCCGTTTGCCGCAATGATCGCCAGGATAACGAGGGTACCGAACAGGAGAGTGAGGGTCGGTTCGATCACCGCATCACCTCATCATTTTTTGTTTCAGAAGAGCGTCTACAACCGCTGGGGCTTGATGTGTCCACAATGGATCCGAAGTGACAAAGGGCCTCCATTATATTCCTTCCCTAGCCACAGGCCACTTTGATGATCAGTGCAGAAAATGCTTACAAAGGCCCGTAGATGGTGGTTTCTAGCACCGTGAAACGAATTCCTAACATTTGAATACAAATGCGAAAGCGAGATCGGGCACCCGATATAACCATGCCGTTCGTACCTAACCCGCCCAAAGCGCCTCTATTTTATGAGGAAATGGTATGACTGCTTTTGGTCGATTACGTCCTCCGCCGCTGGCGGCTACCGGCCGAATAGTAGACGCACGCTCGAACTGCCACCCCTAGTGGCGAACTATGCGAAAACCTGTCAGTTTTGCATGCAGCTGAATGGTGTTAGTCCTGACGCTTGACGGTTTTCATGCGAATGCTCAATAGAGGCACGTTCCCCTCGATCGACTGGCTTACATGACCAACAGGGGCGTGGGTACACGGAAATTAGGAAAGAACCAAGCTCAGCGCTCTTGAGGCCCCTTCCATTCCAGCAACGCCTGTAGCGGATCCAGCTCGCCAACAAGCTCACGCGCTTCGGCGAGCTTGTCCATAGCAATGCATCGCTCGGTTTCGGACAGATTCGATACGGAGCACTCCGCATCACTGAAAAAGGCCTGGATCCGCTTTATGTCATCCCAATGCTTGATGGCACTCAACAAATCAGTCCTCGCCTGCTCCCTTGCCTCGTTTTGCAGTCGAATCCGCTCCCTCTCCTCACGCCGGCGAATCTGCTCCTTCCACTCCTGCTGCCGAATTCTGGCCTGCTCCTCGGCCTCCTCTACCAATCGGGCAATTACAGGCGCTGCGTCCGTGAGCTGCTGGACGATCTCATCCAGCTGGCCTCGTAACGAGCATTGCTTGGCCTCCTTCCAACTCTGAGACCAATCAGTCCACGGATATGGCGAAAACGCCCTTATACATAGGCGGCCGGTCGCAAAGTCCATCCGAGTCGACCAGTTCCAGGTTGGGCTCAAGCGGCGCATCTGCTGCGACGGTATCTTGGAGGTGGGGATGTACTTGCCATCGATGTAGCGGGCCTCCAGTTCCTCAGTCATCTCAAACAACGTCAGTCCAATGGCAACCGTCCCGACGAAAACCACTGTGGGCTTGGATGGTGACCACAACGCCGGATGCCGGTGCCTTGGCTTCTTGGGTGGGTGTTCATGCTCATCAAACGAGGCCCGGGCATAGGTTCGGTCACTCGGTGCAAACATCACGCGATGGCCGGCAGCTTCCAGCTTGAGAAACAGCTGATTCGCCAGTTTCAGAGCCGGCTCAAGCTGAGGCTTGGTCACCACGACATCCACCAGACGCTGCCTACCTGGCTTGAGGAACCCCTGGTCGATGACTCGCCCATGCTCAAAGACCTCATACGCCCCCACGACAACAGGGTGCGGCCTTGATCGCGAAATGCGGAGCTGTTCGGGTTTGATTTTGCGCGGTGCAGGTGCCTTCGGTACCGGTCGAGAAACAGCACCAAGAACATCTCCCTTGCGCCAGACCTGAAGGTCACCAGGCCCAGCCTCAGGCAGGGGTGGCTGAGGACTGGGTACTCCATTCTCCAGCTTTACCCAGTGCCCACGCGGCGGCCACGGGACATTCATGCGGGTACACACACGCGCCAAGAAGCTGGAAGAAACACGGTGGTGATCCGCGATCTTGGTCATGGGAAGCCGCCACACCTCTGCGTACATCTCCTCACGACTGACTGGGCCACCAGGACTGGAACCAGGTTGCTGGGATACCTCTTCGGAAGACACGCATCAATCCTTAAGCCTGATATCACCGTACCAGCCAACGACAGGCCATACGCCACGATCCATCAGGTCAAACCGAGCCAAAACGGTTGTTGTACCAAACCCTCCGCAGCCCCCTCCACCACGTTGTTCGCCCAGCGAGTAGCGGACAGCATCTGCAGCACGGATCAGGGCCAACAAGGAGGCGACAATCATGCCCGCATCATCTGAACAGATAGCCGCACGCTTGATCATCTGCCCACCCCGAATCCTGCGAGCCAGTGCGGCCCCCGCCTACCTCGGCATGTGCCGCACAGAATTCAACAAAACCGTCCGGCCTTACGTGCGGGAATTCCGCATTGGAGTGCAAGGCATCGGCTTTGATCGCCAAGAATTGGATGCCTGGGCAGACACCTACATCGACCGGGCCATCATTGAAAAGGAAGGTGCCAAGGGACATGATCACTCCCGCAGCGAGCGCCAAGGAGGAAAACCATGGCGCGAAAAACCATTAGCGGCCTCTACCAAAGGAACGGGACCTGGCACATCGACAAGGTCTTCAGAGGTCAGCGAATTCAGGAAAGCACTGGATCAAGCGATAGGAAGGAGGCAGAGCAGTACCTGATACACAAGCTGGAAAAGCTCCGGGAACAGAAGATCTATGGCGTCCGCACGATCAGAACCTGGCGGGAAGCCGCTACGCGTTACCTGATCGAGTACAAGGATCAGCCGTCGATAGGCCTCACGGCCATCTATCTGGAGCAGTTGGACCCGTATATTGGCGACCAGCCTCTGACTCATGTCGACGACGAGACTCTGGCTCCCTATATAAGGGATCGACTCAAGGGCACCAGAACCAGCGATGGCAAGTTGAAGCCTGGCGTCTCACACCGCACGGTGAACATCGCCCTGGAACGCGTCATACGCATCTTGAATCTATGCGCCCGAAAATGGCGTGATGAGCAGAAGCGTCCCTGGCTCGACGTAGTACCGATGATCACCAAGCTGGAAGAGAAGAAAACCAGACGCATGCCCTACCCGATGTCATGGGAAGAGCAGTCGATTCTCTTCGCCGAACTGCCTGACCATTTGCGCCGCATGGCCCTGTACAAGGTCAACAGCGGTTCACGAGAGCAGGAAGTCGTGAAGCTTCGCTGGGATTGGGAGATACCGATTCCTGAGCTCAACACCAGCGTGTTTCTCATACCGGCGGATTTTGGTGGCCGACATGAGAGCTCCGGGGTCAAGAACGGCGACGAGCGCCTCGTTGTGCTCAACAACGTAGCCAAGTCGGTCATCGAGGGACAGCGTGGGCTTGATCCGGTTTGGGTATTTCCTTACGGACAACCCGATCGAAACGGCAAGGCCACTCCAGTTCACCGGATGAACGATTCGGCATGGAAGAAAGCCAGGGTCAGAGCAGCGAAGAAGTTCCAGGAGCGTTTTCTGCGCCCTGCCCCAGCTGGATTTGCTTCGATCCGCGTTCACGACCTGAAGCACACCTTCGGTCGAAGACTTCGGGCAGCTGGGGTAACGGAGGAAGACAGGAAGGCTCTGCTGGGGCACAAGAACGGTAGCATCACCAGTCACTACTCAGCCGCCGAGTTGGGCAAACTGATCGATGAAGCCAACAGGATTTCGGCCACCGACTCGCGCGGTCCGGCCCTGACAATTTTGAGGAGAATGGCAGGATGAAAAAAAGTCCCGCAAAAGTCCCTACGCTTCTACGCGTGAAGCGCCCATAAAAAATCCAGTCACCGCTAAGTGACTGGATTTTCTAGGGATTTTTTGGTCGGGACGGAGTGATTCGAACACTCGACCCCTTGCACCCCATGCAAGTGCGCTACCAGGCTGCGCTACGCCCCGACGATGCCTGAGCTTGTCGGCTCAGGCGGGTCGCATCATACAATAACTGCCTGAAATGAGAAAGTTTTTTTTCGATTCAGTCAGTGATGAGGACGCGTTTTGAGCACCTGCAGCACATCTTCCAGTTCGGCAATGGTCTGACGGATCAGTTGCTTGTACTGGGTGATGTCTTCCTTGGCTTCCTCGCCGGACAGGCGCTGTCGCGCACCGCCGATGGTGAAACCCTGGTCGTACAACAAGGCGCGGATCTGGCGGATCATCAGCACATCCTGGCGCTGATAATAGCGGCGATTGCCGCGCCGCTTGACCGGCGACAACTGCGGAAACTCCTGTTCCCAGTAGCGCAGGACATGCGGTTTGACCGCACAGAGTTCACTGACCTCACCAATGGTGAAGTAGCGTTTGCCGGGGATAGCCGGCAGTTCATCGTTATGGCTGGGTTCCAGCATAGGCTTCCACTCGTGCCTTGAGTTTTTGTCCGGGCCTGAAGGTTACGACACGTCGGGCGGTAATTGGTATTTCTTCACCGGTCTTGGGATTGCGGCCGGGGCGCTGGCGCTTGTCGCGCAGGTCGAAGTTGCCGAATCCGGACAACTTGACCTGCTCGTTGTGCTCCAGCGCATTGCGGATCTCCTCGAAAAACAGCTCGACCAGTTCTTTGGCTTCACGCTTGTTAAAGCCTAGTTCCTCGTACAGCCTTTCGGCCATTTCTGCTTTTGTCAGAGCCCCCATACACCTATTTCCTTAACGTGGCATTGAACCCTTGCTCCAGGGACGTCAGCACCTTGTCCATGACAGCGTTCACCTCTTCATCAGTAAGAGTGCGCGATGAATGCTGTAAGGTCAAGCCGATGGCCAGACTTTTTCTATTGGGATCAATACCTTTGCCTTCATACACGTCAAACAACCTGAGGTTCTTGAGGTTTTCGCCTGCATTGCGGCGGATATCCTCGAGCAAATCCTCGGCCATGACCTGCTTGTCGACGAGTACGGCAATGTCCCTTCTGACCTCGGGGAAACGCGACAGTTCAGAGAATGCCGGCAATACGCCCTCGCTGATACGCTCAAGCTCCAGTTCGAACGCAAATACCGGGCCTTGCAGATCCAGCTCGCTGAGCAATTGCGGATGCAACGCGCCCAGCCAGCCAACGACTTCGCCATTGCGACTAATCCGTGCACTCTGGCCAGGATGCAGAGCTGGGTGTTCGGCCGGCTCGAACCGGTAGCTGGACAGTGCACCACCCTGCCCCAGTATGGCTTCGACATCACCCTTGAGGTCATAGAAGTCGAGCTTGTCGCCGGCATTGGCCCAGGCTTCGGGCAGCCGGGTGCCAGTGGCGATACCCGCCAGCATCGGTTGCTGCAGCAATTCGCCGCTGGCTTGCGGCAGGAAGCGCAGGCCGCTTTCGAACAACCGCACCCGCGGTTGCTGGCGGTTCTGGTTGTGCAGTACTGCCTTGCTCAAACCCGGCAGCAGACTGGTGCGCATGACCGCCAAATCAGCGGAGATCGGATTGGCCAGTGCCAGCGGCTCATGCACAGGATCAAACAACTTGCTCAGCCCCGGCTCGATGAAGCTGTAGGTGATCGCTTCCTGGTAACCACGGGCAACCAGCAGCCGGCGCAGCACAGTCAGCTCACTGCGCGCTTCAGGCTTGGCAGTCAGATTCAGGTCGGCAGTTGGCGCGCTGACCGGCAGGCGGTTGTAGCCATACAGGCGAGCCAGCTCTTCAATCAGATCGATCTCCAGGCTGATATCGAAGCGATGACTGGGTACTTCGACCTGCCACTGCCCTTCGCCATCGGCTGCGATTCCCAGGCCCAGGTTGCTCAAATAAGCTTCGATATCGGCCCTGGGCAGCTCCATGCCCAGCATCTGGGTAATACGCTCGTTGCGCAGGGTGATATGGGCGATCTTCGGCAGGTGCTCGGACGCAACCTGTTCGATGACCGGGCCCGGCTCACCGCCGACAATCTCCAGCAGCAGAGCGGTGGCGCGCTCGACCGCTTCGCGCTGCAACTGCCAGTCGACACCACGCTCGAAACGATGCGAGGAGTCGGTGTGCAGGCCATAACCACGGGCCTTGCCGGCGATGGCGATGGTGTCAAAGAAGGCGCTTTCCAGGAACAGGTCGGTGGTACTGGCCGCCACGCCACTGTGCTCGCCCCCCATGATCCCGGCCATGGCCAGCGGACGTTCATGATCGGCAATAACCAGGGTATCCGGGCGCAGGCTGACTTCCTGACCATCAAGCAGAACCAGCTTCTCGCCCTCTTCGGCCAGGCGCACGCGGATGCCGCCCTTGATTTCAGTCAGGTCGAAGGCATGCATGGGCTGGCCCAGTTCGAGCATCACATAGTTGGTGATATCGACCGCCGGATCAATGCTGCGGATGTCGCTGCGACGCAGACGCTCAATCATCCACAAGGGCGTTGGCCGCGACAGGTCCACATTGCGAATAACGCGACCGATGTAACGCGGGCAGGCTTGCGGTGCCAGCAACTCAACCGGACGGGTTTCGTCATGCACGGCCGGTACCGGGTCGATCTGCGGGCGCTGCAGCGGCGCTGCGTAATTGGCCGCCACTTCACGGGCCAGACCGGCAATCGACTGGCAGTCACCACGATTGGGAGTCAGGTCGACTTCGATAATCGCATCGTCCAGCCCCAGATAGGCGCGCAGATCCTGACCTACCGGCGCATCGGCCGGCAGCTCGAACAGCCCATCATGGTCTTCGGACAGCTTCAGCTCGGACGCCGAGCACAGCATGCCGAAGGACTCGACGCCGCGCAGCTTGGCCTTCTTGATCTTGAAGTCTTCGCCGAGTACCGCGCCAACCATGGCAAACGGCACCTTGATACCGGCCCGGGCGTTGGGGGCGCCGCAGACTACCTGGAATTCCTCGTTGCCACTGCTGACCCGGCAAACTCGCAACTTGTCGGCATCCGGATGCTGCTCGGCGCTCAGGATCTCGCCCACCACCACGCCGCTGAACTCGCCAGCAGCCGGGGTGACGCTGTCCACTTCCAGACCGGTCATCGACAGCCGGGCGACCAGTTCGTCCCGGCTCACCTGCGGATTGACCCAGCTCCGCAGCCACTGTTCACTGAATTTCATCTTGAATTCCTGCTGTCAAAGGGTTGCCGGGTGCTCATCGGAACTGCGCCAAAAAGCGCAGATCGTTGTCGAAGAACAGGCGCAAGTCGTTGACGCCGTATCGCAACATGGCCAGGCGCTCAACGCCCATGCCGAAGGCAAAGCCCTGATACTGCTCCGGATCGATGCCCGAAGCGCGGAATACATTGGGATGCACCATGCCGCAGCCCATGACCTCCAACCAACCAGTCTGCTTACACACCCGACAACCGTCGCCATTACACATCACACACTGGATGTCGACCTCGGCCGAGGGCTCGGTGAACGGGAAGAACGAAGGCCGGAAACGCACGGCCAGTTCTTTCTCGAAGAACACACGCAGAAACTCTTCAATGGTGCCCTTGAGGTCGGCGAAGCTGACCTTGCGGTCAACCAGCAGACCTTCGACCTGGTGGAACATCGGCGAGTGGGTCAGGTCCGAATCGCAACGGTAAACCCGCCCGGGGCAGACGATACGGATCGGCGGCTTCTGACTTTCCATGGTGCGCACCTGAACCGGAGAGGTGTGGGTACGCAGCAGGGTATTGGCGTTGAAATAGAAGGTGTCATGCATCGCCCGCGCCGGGTGGTGGCCAGGGATGTTGAGCGCCTCGAAGTTGTGGTAGTCGTCCTCAACCTCGGGGCCTTCCGCGACGGCATAGCCGACCCGGGAAAAGAATTCTTCGATCCGCTCCATGGTCCGGGTTACCGGATGCAGGCCACCACTGACCTGGCCACGGCCCGGCAGGGTCACATCAACCTGCTCGGCAGCCAGCTTGGCATTCAGTGCCGCTGCTTCCATCTCGGATTTGCGCGCATTGAGCACGCTCTGCACCCGCTCCTTGGCCTCATTGACCATCGCCCCGACCTTGGGACGCTCTTGCGCGGGGATATTGCCCAGGGTCTTCATCACCTGAGTCAGTTCGCCCTTTTTGCCGAGGTACTGAACGCGGATCTGCTCCAGCGCATTGACATCAGCCGCCTGCTGCACAGCCTCCAGGGCTTGGGAGACCAGGGCGTCGAGATTTTCCATGAACACGCACTCCAGAAACAAAAATAGGGGAAGAGCTATGAGGCTCTTCCCCTATCATTGACGTTGCCAGCCGGCGCGAACGCCGGTGATTGTCGTAACGAGGGCTTAAGCCAGGCTAGCCTTTGCTTTTTCGACAATCGCGGTAAACGCCGCTTTTTCGTTCACAGCCAGATCGGCCAGAACCTTACGGTCGATTTCGATGGACGCCTTTTTCAGACCGGCGATCAGACGGCTGTAGGACAGACCGTTCTGACGGGCACCAGCGTTGATACGGGCAATCCACAGAGCACGGAACTGACGCTTGCGCTGCTTGCGGTCACGGTAGGCGTACTGACCTGCCTTGATGACGGCCTGCTTGGCAACGCGGAATACACGCGAACGTGCACCGTAGTAGCCTTTGGCGAGCTTCAGAATTTTCTTGTGACGCTTACGCGCCATTACACCACGCTTAACACGAGCCATTCTTAATATCCTCTACCTAGACTTAACGGAGACGCAGCATGCGTTCAACTTTTTGGACGTCAGAAGCATTGAGCTGCTGAGTGCCACGCAGTTGGCGCTTACGCTTGGTGCTCATCTTGGTCAGGATGTGGCTCTTGAAAGCGTGCTTGTGCTTGATGCCCTTGCCAGTCACTTTAAAGCGCTTGGCGGCACCGCTTTTGGTTTTCATCTTTGCCATGTTCGTAACTCCATAAGAGAGTAAATAAAGGTAACCACAAGGCCTGGCGTTGCCCTGGAGATTACTTTTTCTTCTTGGGTGCGATGACCATCATCAGCTGCCGACCTTCCATCTTCGGGTGCTGTTCAACGGTACCGTATTCGGCCAGGTCAGCTTCGACCCGCTTCAACAGTTCCATGCCCAGCTCCTGATGCGCCATTTCGCGGCCGCGGAATCTCAGAGAGATCTTGGCCTTGTCCCCATCGGAAAGGAACCGGATCAGGTTGCGAAGCTTAACCTGATAGTCCCCTTCCTCCGTCCCTGGACGAAACTTGATTTCCTTGATTTGAATCTGCTTCTGATTCTTGCGCGCAGCCGCCTGCTGTTTTTTCTTCTCGAACAGGTGCTTGCCGTAATCCATGATCCGGCAAACTGGCGGCTGGGCATCGGGAGAGATTTCAACCAGGTCGAGCTTGGCCTCCTCTGCGGCTGCCATGGCTTCCTGAATGGACACGATACCGATTTGTTCTCCATCGGCGCCAATCAGGCGCACTTCGCGCGCCGTGATGTTGTCGTTGATCGGCGGGCGCTGTGCGGCTCTTTTGTCTTGTCTCATCTCGCGTTTAATCTTTATTGCTCCGAATTCGGGCGGCCTCGTTGTGCAACAGAGCGGGCAAGGAATTCGGAGAACTCGGCGACTGACATCGAACCCAGATCTTTACCCTCCCGCGTGCGCACGGCCACAGTGTGCGATTCGACTTCCCGGTCACCTACTACCAGCAGATAGGGAGTCTTGTGCAAAGTATGCTCGCGGATTTTAAAACCGATCTTCTCGTTTCTCAAGTCCGCAACAGCGCGATAGCCCATTTCATTCAGGCTTTTCTCGACTTCACGGCAAAATTCCGCCTGATTATCGGTGATATTCAGCACCGCTGCCTGAGTCGGCGCCAACCAGGCCGGGAAATCGCCAGCATAATGTTCGATCAAAATTCCGATGAAGCGCTCGAACGAGCCGAGAATCGCCCGGTGCAGCATAACCGGAGTCTTGCGGCTGCCATCTTCGGCAACATACTGTGCGCCCAGACGGCCCGGCAGCATGAAATCGAGCTGCAGGGTACCACACTGCCAGACCCGACCAATGCAGTCACGCAGCGAAAACTCGATCTTCGGCCCGTAGAAGGCGCCCTCGCCCGGCTGCAGATCCCATTTCAGGCCAGCCTCATTGAGAGCGGCTTCCAACCCTTGCTCCGCCTGATCCCACAGCGCATCGTCACCTACACGGCTTTCCGGGCGGGTCGACAGCTTCAGCTCAACGTCATCGAAGCCGAAGTCCTTGTAGACCTGCAGGGTCAGGGCGATAAAATCAGCCGCCTCGGACTTGACCTGCTCATCGGTACAGAAAATGTGCGCGTCATCCTGGGTAAAACCACGCACACGCATCAGGCCGTGCAGCGACCCAGACGGCTCGTTGCGGTGGCAGGAGCCGAACTCGGCCAGTCGCAGCGGCAGCTCGCGGTAGCTCTTCAGGCCCTGATTGAACACCTGAATGTGGCACGGGCAGTTCATCGGCTTGATCGCGTAATCGCGGCTTTCCGACTCAGTAGTGAACATGTTCGCCGAGTAGTGCTCCCAGTGACCGGAGCGCTCCCACAACACACGATCAACTACCTGCGGGGTCTTGATCTCGCGATAGCCGCTGTCGCGCTGAACCTTGCGCATGTATTGCTCGAGCACCTGGTAGACAGTCCAGCCATTGGGGTGCCAGAACACCATGCCGGGCGCTTCTTCCTGGGTATGGAACAGATCCAGGCGCTTGCCGAGTTTGCGATGATCGCGCTTCTCGGCCTCCTCCATGCGTTGAATGTAAGCCGCCAACTGCTTCTTGTCGGCCCAGGCGGTGCCGTAAATGCGCTGCAACTGCTCGTTCTTGGAGTCGCCGCGCCAGTAGGCGCCGGAAATCCGGGTCAGCTTGAACGCCTTGAGAAAGCGGGTATTGGGCACGTGCGGACCACGGCACATATCGACATATTCTTCGTGGTAGTACAGGCCCATGGCGGTTTCGTCGGGCATATCCTCGACCAGCCGCAGCTTGTAGTCCTCGCCGCGCGACTTGAACACTTCGATGACCTGATCACGCGGAGTCATTTTCTTGATGACGTCGTATTCGGTATCGATCAGCTCACGCATGCGCTGCTCGATCGCCGCCATGTCTTCAGGGGTAAACGGCCGCTCGAAGGAGATATCGTAATAGAAACCTTCTTCAATCACCGGCCCGATCACCATCTTGGCGCTCGGATACAGCTGCTTGACCGCATGGCCAACCAGGTGGGCACAGGAGTGGCGAATGATCTCCAGCCCGTCTTCGTCTTTCGGTGTGATGATCTGCAGACTGGCGTCGCTGTCGATAAGGTCACAGGCATCGACCAAACGACCATCGACTCGGCCAGCTACGGTGGCCTTGGCCAGCCCGGCACCAATCGAGGCGGCGACTTCGGCCACGGTTACGGGATTGTCGAACGAACGCTGACTGCCGTCGGGGAGAGTAATAACGGGCATGCTGCCACTCCTTCTCAGTGGTGACCCCTACGCAAGGCCACATGATGGAAATGCCCAACGGATAGCCCTTTGCAGTTCTCTCGGCTGACGACGCCGGCAGTCCTCATCAGACTGGTGCAAGGCCGCCCGATGGGCGTTGAAACGAAAAACCCGGCCGCAGGGCCGGGTTCCAGAATACAATGTGCTGATTAATAAAGATAAAATCCTTATCGGAACGCGCCAGATGATAGCCCCTCCCCGCCCAAAGAGCAACCGACTCAGGGCAAAGCTAACCGTTCGGACGCAGCCAGAGGCCCCAGAAAGGCACAAAACGCTTCCGGCGCAACTGCCGGACTGAAGTAGTAGCCCTGGTAGACATGGCAATCCTCCTGCTGAAGGAAAGCGAACTGCTCCGCAGTTTCCACCCCCTCAGCGATCAGATCGAGCTTGAGACTGCGCGCCATGGAAATGATAGCGCGAACGATCTCCGCATCACTGCCTTCCCCCGCGCAGTCCCTGATGAAAGACTGGTCGATTTTCAGCAGGTCGACCGGCAAACGCTTGAGATAACTGAGAGATGAGTATCCGGTGCCGAAGTCATCAATGGCAAAACGCACCCCCATGACTCTGAGCTCGTGCATCTTGTCGACGGTGTCGTCGACATTGTCGATGACGATCCCTTCGGTGATCTCCAGCTTCAGGCATTGCGGCGGGATGCTTTGCCCGTGCACGGCTGCAGCAACCTGAGCAACGAAATCCCGCTGACGGAACTGCCTGGGGCTGATGTTGATACTGATGCTGAAGGTATCCGCACTGACGCAGCCTCTATCCAGCAGATGCGCTACAAAGCGTACCGCCTCCTGCAGGACCCACTGCCCTGTCTGCAGGATCATGCCGCTTTCCTCCAGAACGTGCATAAACACGCCCGGTCCAACCAGCCCCTTCTGCGGATGCTGCCAGCGCAGCAGAGCTTCGGCACCGATAATCTGCCGAGCGCGAGTGTCCAGCTGCGGCTGGTAAAACAGACGAAACTCCTGCTCCTCCAGCGCCCGGCGCAGCTCACTCTCCAGCAGCAGGCGCTGGCTGACCGCCACCTGCATCTGCGGCTCGAAGAACGCGATACTGTTACGCCCACTAGCCTTGACCCCATAAAGCGCAGTATCCGCGTGTTTGAGCAGCTCTTCGGCAGTGTCACCATGCTCACCCGCCAGCGCCACCCCAACACTACAGCCCAACTGCAGACTGTGCCCTTCGATGCAAACCGGACTGGCTACCGCATCGAGCAATTGCATAGCAGTGCGCCGCACCTGCTCGGCGACCTGCTCGGCATTACCACTCAGCCCCGCCAGAAGGACGACGAACTCGTCACCACCCAGTCGAGCGACCGTATCAGCCTTGCGCACGTGAGCCCGCAAACGACGACCGACCTCATGGAGAACGGCATCACCGCACGTATGACCCAACGAGTCATTGATGCGTTTGAAGTGGTCAAGATCGAAGAACAACAGCGCACACGTCAGGTTATGCCGCTCGCCCAGGGCCAGATGCTGCCGCATGCGATCGCTGAGAAGCAGGCGATTGGGTAACCCGGTAAGCGCATCATGATAGGCCTGATGCTTGATGCGCGCCTCGATACGCTTGCGCTCGGAGACGTCTTTGAGGGTGCTGAGAGTACAGCGCTCCTCGCCGACCATGACGAAATTACTGGACACCTCGCAATGTAACACTCGGCCGTCACGCGCAAAAAAATCGATGGGTTCATTACGCAACCGACCTTCCCGCATAAGCTTAGCGATTACCGCTTCGCGCTTCTCGGGAAAGCGCCAAAACCCCAGTTCCGGAGCCGTCTTGCCGACAACTTCCGTCGGCTCGTAACCGAATACCTCAGTAAAGCTACGATTGACATCGGCGATTTTGGCGGTGCGCTTCTCGAACAGCATGCAAGGATCTGGAGCACCACGAAAGAGAGCGGCGAACTTGTTTTCGCTACGCTTGAGCGCCTTTTCCGAGGCGACCCGGTCGCTGATATCGTGGACCATGAGCAGACGGCAGGCCTCACCATTGATTTCCACAGGCTCGGCATAAATCAAACACGACCTGAGGGAATCATCACTGCATCGGAGTTCCAATTCGGACTGATCAAGACGCCCCTGGCAGCTCATGGCACCACACAGCATTTCCCACTGATTGAGAGTTACCCAGAGAGAAAGCTCCGCAGAGGGATGCCCGACGACTTGTTGATCGCTCCAGCCGAACAGTCGCCGGAAGGCTTCATTGATCGCCAGCACCTTGTAGTTTTCTGCGTGCACCAGCATGCAGGCAATGGGTAACCGTTGGAAGAGGCCAATCAATCCCTGACCGCCTAGATCGAAATAGCTCATGGGCATGGGCGCCTCCACAGTCATGCAGGTCGAACTGCAATGCTGCGCGTTTTTCTTATATTTGAGGATGTCCTTGAACAAAGCTAGCGCTTTGCTAGCAAAGTTACAAGCGTGCTGGCGGGACAATAAAGATAAGGGCGAACCCTTTCGGATTCCCCCTTATCTATCCCAAAGTCTTTGGGATCAATTTGGTAGGCACGATTGGATTCGAACCAACGACCCCCACCATGTCAAGGTGGTGCTCTAACCAACTGAGCTACGTGCCTGCGATGGAGGCGAACTTTACGCAGCACCTCCGACCCTGTCAAGCACTAAGTTACTGAAAAGGTGAAAAAAGCTGCAAACTCATGGGACTGGTTAGACATTGACCAACTGCCCTCTCAACTTCTGTATCTGATCACGCAATTGCGCCGCCGACTCGAACTCAAGATCACGGGCATGCTGATACATCTGCTCTTCCAGCTGACGAATGCGCTTGCTGATTTCCGAGGGCGAACGCAGCGCCGCATCGTAACCTGCCGCCTCTTCCGCCACTTTTTGCTGCCTGCGCTTGCCTGACCGGCTACCCGGCACCACCGCGCCCTCGAGAATATCGGCAACACTTTTGACCACGCCCTTGGGGGTAATGCCATGCTCAAGGTTGAAGCTGATCTGTTTGGCCCGGCGGCGCTCGGTTTCACCAATGGCCCGCTCCATTGAGCCAGTAATCCGGTCGGCATAAAGGATCGCCTTGCCGTGGAGGTTACGCGCGGCACGACCAATGGTCTGGATCAGCGAACGCTCGGAGCGCAGGAAACCTTCTTTGTCGGCATCCAGAATCGCCACCAGCGAGACCTCTGGCATATCCAGGCCCTCGCGCAGCAGGTTGATGCCAACCAGCACGTCAAAGCTACCCATGCGCAAATCACGAATGATCTCGACCCGCTCGACCGTGTCGATATCCGAGTGCAGGTAGCGCACCCGTACATCATGATCGCCAAGATAGTCGGTCAGATCCTCGGCCATGCGCTTGGTCAAAGTGGTAACCAGCACCCGCTCGCTGCGCTCCACCCGCAGCCGGATTTCCGATAGCAAGTCATCGACCTGGGTGGTAGCCGGGCGTACTTCGATTTCCGGGTCGACCAGACCGGTCGGTCGCACCACCTGCTCGACCACCCGGCCTGCATGCGATTCTTCATAGGGGCCCGGTGTAGCGGAAACAAAGATGGTCTGTGGCGAAATGGCCTCCCACTCGTCAAAACGCATCGGCCGGTTGTCCAGCGCCGAGGGCAGACGGAAGCCGTATTCGACCAGAGTCTCCTTACGTGAACGGTCGCCCTTGTACATGGCCCCGACCTGCGGCACCGAGACGTGCGATTCATCGATCACCAGCAAGGCGTTGGCCGGCAGATAGTCGAACAGGGTCGGTGGCGGCAGGCCCGGCTCGCGCCCGGACAGATAGCGCGAGTAGTTCTCGATGCCATTGCAGTAACCCAGCTCAAGAATCATTTCCAGGTCGAAACGTGTGCGCTGCTCCAGACGCTGCGCTTCGACCAGTTTATTCTGGTTGCGCAGCACTTCCAGGCGCTCACCCAGCTCTACCTTAATCTGTTCCACGGCCTCAAGCAAAGTCTCACGCGGTGTCACGTAATGCGTTTTAGGATAAATAGTTACGCGCGGAACCTTGCGTAAAACCTCACCCGTGAGAGGGTCGAAAAAGCTGATGTTATCGACCGTGTCATCGAACAGTTCGATACGTATGGCTTCAAGGTCGGATTCGGCCGGAAAGATGTCGATCACATCGCCCCGGACCCGATAATTGGCCCGCGCCAGCTCCATGTCGTTGCGGGTGTACTGCAACTCGGCCAAGCGCCGCAGCAGCGTCCGCTGATCCAGCACGTCGCCCCGGTCGACATGCAGCACCATGCGCAGGTAAGACTCGGGATCACCCAGACCATAAATAGCCGAGACGGTGGCAACGATGATCGCATCCGGCCGCTCCAGCAGCGCCTTGGTCGCCGACAGGCGCATCTGCTCGATATGATCGTTGATCGAGGCGTCCTTCTCGATATAAGTATCCGACGATGGCACGTAGGCCTCGGGCTGGTAATAGTCGTAGTAGGACACGAAGTACTCTACCGCGTTGTTCGGGAAGAACTCCTTGAACTCACCATAGAGCTGGGCCGCCAGCGTCTTGTTCGGTGCCATGATGATCGCCGGTCGCTGCATGCGCTGAATCACGTTGGCCACGGTAAAAGTTTTGCCCGAGCCGGTCACGCCGAGTAAAGTCTGGTGCGACAAGCCAGCCTCCAGGCCTTCGACCAATTGCGCGATGGCCACCGGCTGGTCACCGGCCGGTTTGAAACGGGTCTGCAACTTGAACTCATTCATGGCGCTCACTCATCAGGGCTGCGGCAACAACCGACTATCTTAGCACCCGACGATGTGACGATCAGACTGGTTTGGGCATCGGATGTTTCAGCATGCTGGTCTCGCACTTAACAGGCTCTGCGTCTATAATGAGCGGCCGCGTACGGCATGACCCGACACCATTCACCCATCTGTCTCGAGTTAGCCCCTATCATGAGTGTTTTCTCCCCTGTTGAAATGGCTCCCCGCGATCCCATCCTTGGCCTGAACGAGGCGTACAACGCCGACACCAGAGCCAACAAGGTCAACCTGGGGGTTGGTGTCTATTACGACGAAAACGGCAAGGTTCCACTGCTGCGCGCCGTCGAAGCCGCCGAGCAGGCCCGGGTCGCCGAGCACGCCCCGCGCGCCTACCTGCCGATTGAAGGCCTGGCTGCTTATGATCAGGCTGTGCAGAAACTGCTGTTCGGTCAGGACTCGCCGCTGCTGACCGCCAATCGGCTGATCACTGCTCAGTCTCTGGGCGGTACCGGAGCCCTGAAACTTGGCGCCGACTTCCTTTATCGCCAGACCGGCAAGCGTCTGGTCGCGATCAGCAATCCGAGCTGGGAAAACCACCGCGCACTGTTCGAAGCTGCCGGCTACGAAGTGGTCGAGTACCCCTATTACGATCCAGCCACCAACGGCCTGGATCTGGACGGCATGCTCAAGAGCATTGAAGCCCTGCCCGAAGGTAGTGTGGTTCTGCTGCACGCCTGCTGCCACAACCCGACCGGCGTTGACCTGTCACTGGCTGACTGGGCCAAGGTCATCGACGTAGTTCAGCGCCGCAACCACGTCCCCTTCCTCGACATCGCCTACCAGGGCTTTGGCGAGAACCTGCAGGACGATGCGATGGCCGTGCGCCTGTTCGCCGAATCAGGCCTGGCGTTCCTGGTAGCCAGCTCGTTCTCCAAATCGTTCTCGCTTTACGGCGAGCGGGTTGGGGCTTTGACTCTGGTTACCGCCAACAGTGAGGAAACAGCACCGGTACTGTCGCAGCTCAAGCGGGTGATTCGTACCAACTACTCCAACCCGCCAACCCACGGCGCCCAGGTAGTGGCCAAAGTGCTAACCAATCCCGAGCTGTATAGTCTGTGGGAGCAGGAACTGGCTGAAATGCGTGTGCGCATCAAGGCCATGCGCCAGGCTCTGGTGGAAAAGCTCCAGGCCGCCGGGGTTACCCAGGACATGAGTTTCATCCAGCGCCAACGTGGCATGTTCTCCTACTCAGGCTTGACCAAAATCCAGGTTGAACGCCTGGCCAGTGAGTTTGGCATCTATGCAGTTGGCAGCGGGCGGATCTGCGTTGCCGCACTCAACCAGAGTAATATCGAACACGTGGCCAACGCTGTGGCCACCGTGCTGCAGGAAGCATGAGAAGCTGCGCACTGACTGACAAAAATCACTCAAGGCCTTGACCTTCCTGATTTTTTTGGTAAAGTGCGCAGCGTCCGATCCGCGATAGCTCAGTCGGTAGAGCAAATGACTGTTAATCATTGGGTCCCTGGTTCGAGTCCAGGTCGCGGAGCCAAACAAAAAAGGCCGGTGCATTGCACCGGCCTTTTTCTTTGCCTGATCAGGCTACTTGAGCGATCGACTCTTCCGCCTCGGCCCGCCCCTTGGCCGCCTCACCCTCGCCCATCGCCTGACCTTCGACGTGGACGAACTCGACGTCATCAATGCCGATAAAGCCCAGCGCGGTTTTCAGATAGGGAGCCTGATGATCAAGCGGGCTGCCCTGATAGCGGCCACCACGGGCGGTTACTACGTAGACCTTGCGATCACCGGCCAGACCTACCGGGCCATTTTCGGTGTACTTGAAGGTCCGCCCAGCCTGCAGCACATGATCCAGCCAGGCTTTCAGGGTAGAGGTGATGCCGAAGTTATACATCGCCGAACCGATCACCACGATATCGCTGGTCAACAACTCATCAACCAGCCCAGCAGCGCGGGCCGCGGCAGCACGCTCAGCTTCGTTTTGCTGCTCTGCCGGCTTCATCCAGCCGCCCAGCAGAGTTTCATCCAGGTGTGGCAAGGGCTCTGCCCCAAGGTCACGTACGACCACCTTGGCATCAGCATGGCTGGCGCGCAGGCGCTCAACGAGACGTTCGGTGTATTCACGCGACAGGGAGCCGTCACGGCGGGCACTGGTATGCAAAACAAGAATCTGGGTCATGGCTTGGCAACTCCATCTGTGTTGGGTTTCGATGGAGGCCATACTATGAACCAATCAACAGATATAAAAGCGCAAAAATATGCTTAAAAATATCAACCTGATCGATATATCATGCAGCCTTGCAGTCAACCGTCACACGTACCCGGTTGATTTGCCGGAAAAAGGCCTGGGTCAACACCGTCTTTTCGCCAGCCTTGATACGAACACGACTCGCGGACGGTCGTTCGGGGCCATTAACAAAGGTTGCCTCGCACAACGCTGCATGTTGCCCCTGGTTAACCAGGGTTACCGTGGCGATGTTGCTCATATAGCCACTGGTGGCGGCAATCGAAACCCCCTGGCTCTTGAGTTCGACTTCCACCGGGAAAGCCAAGGCCGTCAAGGGCAAGCACAGCATCAGGCAGGTACACAGATAACCACGCATAGGTCACCCCCTCTCTCACGGATGGGTCTGGCGTTTCTTCCACAATAAGTCAGTGGAGCAGGCAATGAAAGCACCTCGCGTTACTCTCGATCAATGGCGAACCCTTCAGGCCGTAGTAGACCATGGTGGCTTTGCCCAAGCCGCCGAAGCGCTGCACCGCTCTCAGTCCTCGGTCAGTTATACCGTAGCCAGGATGCAGGAGCAGCTCGGTGTCCCGCTGCTTGAAATCGAAGGCCGCAAGGCAGTGCTGACCGAAGCCGGCGCGGTATTACTACGCCGTTCCCGCACTTTGGTAAAACAGGCCAGCCAGTTGGAAATGCTGGCCCACAACATGGACCAGGGGTGGGAACCGGAAGTGCGACTGGTGGTCGATGCGGCCTACCCTACCGAACGTCTGGCCCGCGCGCTGCAGGCGTTCATCCCGCTGAGTCAGGGTTGCCGTGTGCAATTGCGTGAAGAAGTACTGTCTGGCGTCGAGGATTGTTTGCAGGACGGCTCGGCGGATCTTGCCGTGTCCGGCCTGGCCATCACCGGCTACATGGCACAACAGCTCAACACGGTCGAGTTCGTTGCTGTAGCCAATCCAGGCCACCCACTGCATCAACTGCAGCGCCAACTGAACCACCATGATCTGGAAAGCCATATGCAGGTGGTCATTCGTGATTCCGGCCGTCGTCAACCCCGCGATAGCGGCTGGCTCGGGGCCGAACAGCGCTGGACCGTTGCCAGCTTAGCCACCGCCGCCCGCCTGGTAGCCAGTGGCCTGGGGTTCGCCTGGCTACCAGGGCACGAGATCCGCGATCACATCGCCAACGGACAACTCAAGCCCCTGCCGCTGGAACAGGGCGGCCAGCGCTCGCATTATCTTTACTTGTATGCAAACAAGGACAAACCCTTGGGACCTGCCAGCCAGATCCTGGCCAATCTGATCATCGAACACTCAATGCATGACTGATGTCATAAAGCATGGCTAGAATGAGCGCTTTAGTCGCGGCGAAAGGACTGCATAATGCCCGAGATGATCATCAATGGTTGTCGCCTGCACTATACCGATCAGGGCCAGGGGCCCGCAGTACTGCTGATACACGGCCTGGGCTCCAGCAGTCGAGATTGGGAATATCAGTTACCAGCCCTGCTGCCACACTTTCGAGTACTGACCCTGGACATGCGTGGCCACGGGCAAAGTGACAAACCACGACGAGGCTACTCGATCAAGGCCTTCGCCGAAGACTGTCTGAGCTTCATTGAGCAACTGGAGCTGAACAAACCACACCTGGTCGGCATTTCGATGGGCGGCATGATTGCCTTTCAACTGGCCACCGACCACCCGGAAGTCCCCGGCAGCCTGACCATCGTCAACAGTGCCCCGGAAGTCATTCCGAGGCGCCCCACCGAGTTCGCAGCGGCCGCCAAGCGCCTGTTTTTCGCCCACGTATTGCCCATTGGCACTGTCGCCCGCGGCCTGGCCCGGCTGTTGTTTCCCAAGGACGAACAGCAAGCCTTGCGTGAGAAGTTCGAGCAGCGCTGGCGGGAAAACGACCGGCGCGCCTACCTTGCCTCACTGCGCGCCATCGTCGGCTGGGGCGTGAGCGAGCACCTGGACCGGATTGCCTGCCCAGTACTGGTAATCAGTGGTGACAAGGATTACACCCCGGTCGAACACAAGCGCAATTATGTCTGTCGGCTCGGCGATGCCCGGCTTGAGGTGATCAGCGACTCGCGGCATGCTACCCCGGTCGATCAACCCGAGTCGTTCAACCAGTTGCTACTGGATTTTCTGCTGCCACAAGCAGGCCATCACAGCATTCATCACAACAAAACCTGACGGAGTTACACAATGTTGAAACACCTGGCCGGGGCCTGTGCCCTCGCATTTTTTGCCACTACTGCCCTGGCGGACAACCCGCGCGTCTTGCTGAATACCAGTCATGGTGATATTGAACTGGAGCTCAATGCCGAGGCAGCACCAGTCACCGTTGAGAATTTTCTGCGCTATGCCGATGCTGGCCATTACGAAGGCCTGATCTTCCACCGGGTCATCCCCGGTTTCATGATCCAGGGCGGCGGCTTTACCCCGGACATGCGTCAACGCGAAGTCGGCACGCCGATCAAGAACGAAGCCGACAATGGCCTGCGCAATGATCGTTACACCATCGCCATGGCCCGCACCCAGGTGGTTGACAGCGCCACCAGTCAGTTCTTCATCAACCTGAGCAACAACGACTTCCTCAACCACGGCAGCCGCGACTTTGGCTACGCAGTGTTCGGCAAAGTCACCAGCGGCGAGCATGTGGTGGAAACCATCGGCAAGGTGCCGACCGGCAACCAGGGCATGCACCAGAACGTTCCGCGCAATCCGGTGACCATTCTTAAGGTAACCCGGGTCGAAAGCGCCGAGTAATAGACCGCGCACCTGGATTGCCGCGAGCCTTCGGCCCTCGCAATGACGGAGGGTGTGGCTGGAGTACCATGCACCGCATCCACCTGCCACTGTCACTGCGAGGGCAGTGGCCATCCGCCGACGCGGCAATCCATACGTGACCAGCCCCCCTCTTGGATTGCCGCGGGCCTTTGGCCCTCGCAATGACGGGAATTGGGTGAGTCTAACGCATTGGGCAAAGACAACACCTCGTCATTGCGAGGGCCAAAGGCCCGTGGCAATCCAGACGCCATCCAGCACGCCAACAACCCAGTCAATCCCGCCGATAGGGCAAAAACTCCCGGGCCTGTTGCTGATAGCGTTGCACGCCCACCTGCTCGCGCCGAAGAAAGTCCGCCACCGCCTCGTGCAACCCCGGTTGCAGGCGATGCCAAGACTGGGTCAGAACCGGCTCAAAACCGCGAATCAGCTTGTGCTCACCCTGAGCGCCAGCATCAAAGCGTGCTAACCCCTCAGCTATGCAGCGCTCCATTCCCTGATAGAAGCAGGTTTCGAAGTGCAGCCGGTCATACTCATCCAGGCAGCCCCAATAGCGCCCGTACAGCGTATCCTCGCCAACCAGGAACAACGCCCCGGCAACCTCGCGGCCCTGATGCAGAGCAAAGACCAGGCGCAGCGCCTGGGGCATGGCAGCCGACAGTTGCGTAAAGAACCGCTGACTCAGATAGGGGCTCTGACCCCGCTTGAGATAGGTCGCCGCATAGAACGGATAGAATAGCTCCCAGGCCTGCTGATCAATCTCCTCAGCAGCCAGCCAGCGAAAGCTGATACCTTGCTCGCTCACCGCCTGGCGCTCCTTGCGAAAGTTCTTGCGCTTACGCGAGTTGCAGACGGCCAGGAAATCATCAAACTCAGCATAACCCTGATTGCGCCAGTGAAATTGACAGCCCAGCCGCTGCAGCCAACCACGGCTACGCAACCAGGCGTCCTCCTCTCCGGAATTGAACAGCAGGTGCAGGCTCGAGACCCGCTGCTGCTCAAGCTCGACTTCCAGGCCATCGAGAATCAGTGCTGCGCTGTCGATATCACTCGCCAGTAGGCGTGGCCCCTGAACCGGTGAAAACGGAATCGCTGCCAGGTACTTGGGATAGTAGCGCCGCCCTGCCCGTTCCCAAGCCTCGGCCCACTGCCAGTCGAACACATACTCGCCGTAGGAATGGCTCTTCTCGTACAGTGGCAGCAATGCTTGTAGCTGTCCCTGCCGCTCTACCACCCGATGTGCCGGCTGCCAGCCTGTGGCGGTAGTTGTCGCCCCACTGCGCTCCAGCGCGGCTAGAAAGGCATGCCGCAGGAATGGATAACCGGCAGGGACCAGCGCATCCCACTGAGCTTGGGGTAATTGATCGATGCTGTGCAGATTGAGAAGGTTCATGCAATGCCAGGCTCAAAGACAACGCTTAGCATGCCGACTGATGCCCACTCAGGCAAGACGGCCGCCCGAATCGACTCGGGCGACCTGACACGGGTTATTGCTCAGCCCACTCCAAAAAGCTCTTGCGGCTTTCCGGGGTCAGCAGCAGCCAGAGTTGCTGTAACGTGGTCAGCGTCGCATCACTGTGCGGCAAGGCCGCTTGAGCGGGCTGTGCGACCGTACTCCGGGGCGCGACCGCGGCAGACACCGGCGTCATCACAGACGCGGCAGACTCAGCCGGAGCGGCATATCCCAGCGGTTCCACACTCTGATTGCGATCACGCGGCGCTGCATCCCCACTTGAGAAGAGTTGACCAATCACGCTGCTCGGGACAGAGCCCTCCTGGGCCTGAATCCGCTGCCCGGTACGCGGATTTTCGGCCCAGGCATCAAAGCGTTTGCTCATTTCCCGGGCCTGATCCAGATTGGCTGGTTTTTGAAAGTCCAAACGCCAGGTTTCACCAGCCTGGCCATTAATGTTGAAGGTTGCTGCGCGAGAACGTACTACTTCATGAGTCATGCCGCCAATATCGAATACCCGGCGATAGTAGGCATCGATCTGATATTCACCTGGCAACAGGTGCACCTGCTGATCATCGCCGCGCACCAGATTATCCAGCGCTGCAACCTTCTGGCCGTTTATGCTCTGAATCTCCAGATCAGCCGGCACTTGCACCACCAGCACCTGACTGGCGGATCGCTCTGGCCCTGAATAGAGCTTTACCGGCCCCTGCTGAGCACAACCGGCAAGCAAGCTGATCAGAACCACACAAAACAGATTACGCATGGACATCCCTCGTTGCGAAAAGGCGCTATGGCCTGGCTGGACAGGTGTGGCCATCACCATGTGACAGCCACAAGACAAGACTAAGGCAGCCTTATGACAGTTTCGTGATAGAAAAAGGCCAGGTTGCACGATGACAACCTGGCCGTTGAAATTCGCCCAGCGATTCAAACCGAGCGAAGGAGCACTATTAGGCTACGCTCAGAAGTCGTAACGCAGACCAGTGCTGAATGCCTTAGCGTTCTCGCCGTTGACACCAGCGCGAGTGGCGGTACGACCTTGACCCCAAGGAGTCAGGCCAACGTTGTCATCGTTGGTAACAACGGCGTAGTTGGCGTAGACGCGCAGAGCGCTGTCCAGACGATGCTCGACGCCGATGGCGTACATGTTGCTCTTGGTGTCGTCCAGATCGGCGTCACGAGTCATCCACATGCCGCGAATGTAGGTCTTGGGAGCAACCTTGAAGTCAGCACCCAGGCCCCAGACATCGGCCGAGTTGCGGTCCTGAGTAACGCTGTCGCCAGCCTTGTAGTTAACGTCCTGATAGAAGCCGACCAGTTTGACCGCGTCAGTTACCTTGTAACCGGCAGCCAGACGCCAGGCGTTACGCTTGCCACGGGCAGCATCTTCGTTGTAACGCTCATAGGCCAGAGCTGCATCCAGCGGGCCTTCGGCATAGGTCAACGAGGTGCTGAAGGCGTTGTCCTTGTCCTTGTTGTTGGTGCCGTCATCGTTGCTAGTACCTTCGTGCACCGAGTAAGCGAAGTTGGCGGCCAGGCCGTTGAACTTCGGAGTCTGGTAATGCACGGTGTTGTCGGTACGCTCGTCGAAGCGGCCATCACCAACACGGGTCAGGTTGCGCATGTCACCGACCTGATCACCGAACAGGTTGGCCGGACCACGGGCGGCCTTGAACGGGGTATCGAAACGACCCAGACGGATCATACCCATATCACCACTCAGGCCGACGAAAGTGTCGCGAGTAGTGAAGGTGTCGTTGGTGCCGCTGTTGCTGATATTGACTTCCTGCTCAATCTGGAAGAACGCAGTCAACGAATCCAGTTCACGGCTGCCTTTAAAACCGATACGCGAGGAGTTGCTGGAGATGTTGGTTTCCGAGTAACGATCAACATCCAGATAATCTACAGACACATGGACCCGGCCATAGATGGAAACATCAGCCATGGCAGCGGCGGGGATGGCCGCAGCCAAGGTGGTCAAGGCGAATCCGGCAAAATGCTTACGCAGTGTCATTGAGTCTTCCCTCAGTTATGTTTTGCGTTGACAGAAAAACAACACGTTGGCGCCAGTCCGACTGGCTGGCCCGGTGTTGGAGGGAATCTTCTCAGGGGGTTATTTCAGCTCAGTTGCATTGGAATGAAGATTTGATGACAACGGAACTTTTTGGAATAAGAGACAAAACAAGGAGTTGGCGGACTCAGGTCCCGCGCGGTTGCTGATAACGCATGGATTGCCGCGTCGCTACGCGACTCGCAATGACGCGGATAGGTGGGACTGGCGCGCATTGCGCAAAGACCACACCTCGTCACTGTATGAGCCGGAGGCCCGTGGTAATCCGAGAGGGGTTACAGGTCACGCATGGATGCCGCATCGGCGGATGGCCGCCCCCGGCTCCTCGCAATGACAGTGGCTGGGCCATGGTGCGTTAGCCGCACCTCGTCATTGCGAGGGCCGAAGGCCCGTGGCAATCCAGGCGGATTGCCGGGCGGGAGCTAGAGGTTAGGTGATTAACGCTTGCGCACAATCACGCTGCCGATCGAGTAACCGGCACCGAACGAGCAGATCACCCCATGACTGCCACTTGGCAGGTCATCCTGATGCTTGTGGAAAGCGATGATCGAGCCAGCCGAGCTGGTGTTGGCGTACTCATCGAGCACCACTGGCGCTTCCTGAGCATCCGGATCGCGGCCCAGCAGCTTGCGAGCAATCAGCATGTTCATGTTGAGGTTGGCCTGGTGCAGCCAGAAGCGCTTAACGTCGGTTACCGGCAGGTTGTGCTCCTGCAAGTGATTGCCGATCAGCTCGGCCACCATCGGGCAGACATCCTTGAACACTTTGCGGCCCTGCTGCACGAACAGTTTGTCCGGCGCGCCGACGCCGCTTTCATCGCAGCGGTTGAGAAAACCGAAGTTGTTGCGGATATTGTTGGAGAACTTGGTCAACAGCTTGGTACCCAGAATATCGAACTGGCGCGAAGATACGGCCTGGTCGGCACGCTCAACAATCACTGCAGTGCAGGCGTCACCAAAGATGAAGTGGCTGTCACGGTCACGGAAGTTCATGTGGCCGGTGCAGATTTCCGGGTTGACCATCAGTACCGCGCGGGCCTGGCCAAGCTGGACGCTGTTGGCCGCAGCCTGGATGCCGAAGGTTGCCGAGGAACAGGCCACATTCATGTCAAACCCGAAGCCTTCAATTCCCAGCGCCTCCTGTACTTCAACGGCAATCGCCGGATAGGCACGTTGCAGGTTGGAGCAGGCAACGATCACGCCGTCGATATCGGCAGCAGTACGGCCAGCATTCTCCAACGCCTGAGTAGCTGCCTTGACCGCCATTTCGCAGAGCACCGACCATTCGTCATTGCTGCGCTCAGGGATACTCGGCACCATGCGATTGATATCCAGAATGCCGTCCTTGTTGACCACAAAGCGGCTCTTGATACCCGAGGCCTTCTCGATGAAGTCGGTACTGGAGGGCGCCAGGGCTTCCAGCTCACCCGCAGCGATGGCATCGGCATTGTCGCGGTTGAATTGCTCAACATAGGCATTGAAGCTTTCAACCAGTTCTTCATTGCTGATGCTGTTGGGGGGTGTATACAAACCCGTTCCGCTGATCACGACTTTCTGCACGGTCGGTCCTCTATCGTTCACTCAATACGTTATAAATATCCCGGTGCACGCTGGCCAAGCCAGTCCAGCACCAGGGGAAAATGTTCCTGGGTCGCCTGCGGATGCGTCAGCAGGTCGTTGTGACCATAATTGCGAGAGCAGCCAAGGCCCTTCTTGAGCAGCACTACTTGCGCATCATGCTCACCCAACTCACGGGCAAAGGCTTTTACGTCATCCACATGCCCCAGGTAATGGTCGTTTTTGCCAGCCAGATACAACCCGGGAGGCCAGGCCAGCGTTTTCACTGCCAAAGCATAGTCGAAACCGTCCTCCAGATCACGCCATTGGCCACCATTCATCCAGGCAAGATTGGCACGCAGCATGGCGCGCGACTCGTCTGCAGAGCCGATACCCAGTGCCCGCGCAGGAATCAGCCCGTTGAAAAGGCCGATCAGCGGCGCTACCCGGCACCAGAGCAGATCGATCATCAGGCGTTTGCGCCAATTGCGCTGGCGAATCACCCGCTTGCTAGCAAAATGCACCTGCCCGGCCAGGTATTGCAGCCACTGAGGCTGACGAGCCAAGGCACTGGCCAGCCAGACCCCGCCCCAGGAGTGGCTGATGGCGAACCAGGGCTGGTTCGGGTGGCGCTGCGCGATCAGTTCGAACAGAGCCGGCAGGTCCTCGGTAATCAATTGATGCTGAGTGACCTGCAAACCACGGCTCAGAGGTGGCTCGCTCTCGCCGCGCCCGCGCAGGTCAGCCACATAAACCTCATAGCCTGCATCGGCCAGCCAGGGCGCCAACCCTTGCCCGCCGCGCGACCAGAAAATCCGTCCATCTTCGACCAGGCCATGGACCATCAATATCGCCGGCCCGCCCCGGCCAGGAAAATGCCGCACATGTAGCCGGACCTGATCATCGACACTGACCTGCAGAGCGTTACCCGGGGTTTCGAACACAATGGCGCTCCTTGATGGCATTAGGGAATCACAGTGTAAACATCAATTCCCTATCAGGCTGTGATCTCCTGCCAAAGTTTCATCAATCGTTTCTCGGAAACCGGCATCCGGGTGCCCAACTGCTGGGCGAACAGTGACACCCGATATTCCTCAACCAGCCAACGCCACTGATCCAGGCGCGGGTCGGCCCGACCTTCCTGACGCAGCCGCTCGCTGCGGTCACGGTACAACTGGCCCAGGCGTTGCAACTCCTCGGTCCAGACCCGGTCGCGCTGCACCTGGCTACCCAGCTTATCCAAGCGCTGATCGATCGCGCCGAGATAGCGCAGATATTGATCCAGCCACTCGGCTGGCACGGCTCGCACAAACCCCTTGAACACAAGCCCAGCCAGTTGCTCACGGATATCATTGAGCGCCAGCGCCCAGCTCAGGTCGATCCGCCCCTTGAGACGCTTCTGCACCGCATGCCAGGCCTTGAGAATGGCTAGCACCTGGCCACCTAGCTTCTCGGCCACCGCCATCCATTCACCACGACCAGCCTCAATACAAGTCTCCAGCGCTTGCGGATCGCGTGGCAGAGGCCCGCTGGCAAGAAACGCGCGGTCAACGGCGGCCAGCAGCAGATCCTCGGTCAACTGTTGCTGCGTGCCAAAATCACGGTAGTAGATGGCTGCCTCTTTGACCGAGCTCAGCTTCTGACGCAGGTAGCGGGCCTGCTCGTTGAGCCGCTCGAGTATCAACCGCTGCACCCCCAGCCTATGGGCCTGCTCGGCCTGGGTCTGGGTATCGTAGAGCTGTTCGGCAACTTTTACGCCTTGTTCACCCTGCCCTCCCTGCTCGCTCCAGGCCGGCCAGAAGGTCACCGCGATACCGGCTTGCTGGCGCGTTACCTGTTCCGGCAATGCTGTCTGGCCAGCGGGCCGCTCGGGCTCGTGCTGAGGCTCGGGCAGTGGCGCACTGCGCTGTGGCAAGCCCGCCAGTTCACTGCACAACAGCCCAAGATCACGTCCCTGGGCAACCACCTTGCCAGCCGCATCCAGCACTTCAATACGCATGCGCAGGTGGGTTTCCAGCTCAGCAGAATCCCAGGCATCGTCAGGAATTCGCGCACCAGTCATGCGCGTCAGCTCACGGCCGAGCACCTGAGTCAAATTGCCCTGAGCAAACGGCATGCGCTCCAGCGCGGCGCGAACGAAATCCGGCACCGGCACAAAGTTCTTGCGCAGCGCCTTGGGCAGCCCCCGTACCAACGCCACACACTTATCGAACAGCAACCCTGGCACCAGCCACTCCAGGCGCTCGGCCGGCAATTGGCGCAGCAACGCCGCCGGCACCCTGAGCGTTACGCCATCAGCCTCGTGATTGGGCTCGAAGTGATAACTTAGCGGCAGTGCGACCTGTTCCCAGCGCCATACATCCGGATACTGCTCGGCGGTTACCTCGCCCGCTTCGCGCTGGAGCAGCTCGTCACGAGTCATATGCAGCAGTTGGGGCTCGCTCTGGCTGGTCTTTTTCAACCACCGTTCAAAACTGGCAAGCTGACAGATATTGGCCGGAATCCGCGCATCGAAATAACGGAACAGGGTCTGGTCATCGACCAGAATATCGCGCTTGCGCGCCTTGGCCTCCAGCTCATCGAGCTGAGCCAGCAACTGGCGGTTAGCCTGATTGAATGCCGCCCGGCCATGCCATTCACCGTCGACCAATGCCCGGCGAATGAAGATCTCGCGCGAGACGACCGGATCGATCGGACCAAAATGCACCTTGCGCCTGGGCACGATGATCAAACCGTAGAGGCTGACCTGCTCATAGGCCACCACCTGACCGCGCTTTTTCTCCCAATGCGGCTCGCTGTGACTGGTCTTGACCAGATGCCCTGCCAGCGGCTCGACCCACTGCGGATCGATCTTGGCCACAAGCCGGCCGTACAGTCGACGGGTTTCAGTCAATTCAGCAACCATGACCCAGGCCGGGCGTTTCCTGGCCAGGGCCGAGGATGGATGCAGCAGGAAGCGCCGCTGGCGGGCGCCCTGATAGTCGCCCTCTTCGGTCTTGTTGCCGATCTGGCTGAGCAGCCCGGCCAGCAGCGCCTGATGCACGGCGTCATAGCTTGCCGGCACAGGGTTGAGGTTGAGTCCCAGGTCACGGCAGGTCAGCAGCAACTGGCGGTGCGTTTCACGCCATTCACGCAACCGCAAGTAATTGAGGAAGTTGCGCCTACACCAACTGCGCAACTGACTCTGGCTGAGCGCCTGACGCTGCTCTTCAAAACCCCGCCAGAGGTTGATGAAGGCAACGAAATCCGAACTGTCGTCCTTCCACTGCGCATGGGCCTGATCGGCGGCCTGTTGGCGTTCAACCGGGCGTTCTCGCGGATCCTGTACCGCCAGCGCGCTGGCGATGATCAGCGCTTCGTCGAGGCTGTTCAGGCGGCTGGCTTCGATCAGCATGCGGCCAATACGCGGGTCGACCGGTAGTCGCGCCAACTGCCGGCCGACTTCGCTGATCTGGCCCGATTTATCGACTGCGCCCAATTCCTGCAGCAGAGTGAAGCCGTCACTGATCGCACGGCCATCTGGCGGCTCAATAAACGGGAAGTCCTCAATTCGCCCCAGACGCAGATGCAGCATCTGCAAAATGACCGCCGCCAGATTGGTGCGCAGGATCTCGGGGTCGGTAAAGGCCGGCCGGGCATTGAAATCGTCTTCGCCATACAGCCGCACGCAAATGCCCGGCGCTACCCGTCCGCAGCGCCCTTTGCGCTGGTTGGCACTGGCCTGTGATATTGCTTCGACCGGCAGCCGCTGAACCTTGGAACGCGGGCTGTAGCGGCTGATGCGCGCCTCGCCGGGGTCGATTACATAAACAATGCCCGGCACCGTGAGCGAAGTTTCCGCCACGTTGGTAGCCAGCACCACCCGGCGCCCGGCGTGTGGGGCAAAGATTTTCTGCTGTTCGCTGACTGACAGCCGCGCATAGAGCGGTAAAATTTCGGTATGCCTGAGGTTGGCCTTGCGCAGAAACTCGGCGGTATCGCGAATCTCGCGCTCGCCGGGCAAAAAGATCAGGGCATCGCCCGGTCCTTTGCCCTGGCTGCGCTCCTGCTGCTCCAGTTCACGCAGCGCGGCGAGGATGCCCTGATCGATCGACAGGTCTTCCTCAACCGGGTTGCCCTCCTCGTCCATCTCGGCAGCCAGCGGCCGGTACCAGACATCCACAGGATAGGTGCGCCCGGACACCTCGATGATCGGCGCGCCATCAAAGTGCTGGGAGAAGCGCTCCAGATCGATGGTCGCCGAGGTAATGATCAGCTTGAGATCGGGCCGCTTGGCCAGGATGGTCTTGAGGTAGCCGAGCAGAAAATCGATGTTCAGGCTACGCTCATGGGCCTCATCGATGATCAGGGTGTCATAGCGCTCCAGAAAACGGTCATGCTGGGTTTCAGCCAGCAGGATGCCGTCGGTCATCAGCTTGACCAGGGTGTTCTCATTGCTCTGATCGGTAAAGCGCACCTGATAACCAACCAGCTCCCCCAGACCGCTGCCCAGCTCTTCGGCCACCCTGCTGGCAACACTGCGCGCGGCCAGCCGGCGCGGCTGGGTATGCCCGATCAACCCGTAGGCACCACGGCCCAGCTCCAGGCAGATCTTCGGCAACTGGGTGGTCTTGCCCGAGCCGGTTTCGCCGGCGATCACCACCACCTGATGGGCAGCAATCGCCTGCTTGATCTCGTCACGCTTGGCGGCAATCGGCAGGTTATCGTCGTAGCGGATCGACGGCACGCTGGCACGGCGCTGTGCTACCCGGGCACAGGAGCGCTGGAAGCGCTCCAGCCATTGGTTCAGCTTGTGCTCATCCGGCTGCTTGCCGAGGTTCTGCAATTGCCGGCGCAGACGATGGCGATCAGCAGCCATGGCCTGATCAAGATTGTTGGCGAGTTGGTGCAGGTTGGTCATGAACGGCCTGTCAGAAATGAAACACCCCGCCCGGTTACCCGGGCGGGGTGCATTGTCGCAAAGAACGCGGCTCAGGTGTTACTTGGCGCCGAGTTTCTTCAGCTCTTCGTCACGCAGTTCACGACGCAGGATCTTGCCGACATTGGTGGTCGGCAAGGCATCGCGGAACTCGACGAACTTGGGCACTTTGTAGCCGGTCAGGTTGTTGCGCATGTGATCCTTGACCTGCTCTTCGCTGAGTTGCGCACCGGGCGCCTTGACCAGGAACACCTTGATCGCTTCACCGGACTTCTCATCCGGCACCCCGATGGCGGCGCACTGCACCACGCCGGGAATCGCGGCCATTACGTCTTCCAGCTCGTTGGGATAGACGTTGAAGCCCGAGACCAGAATCATGTCTTTCTTGCGATCGACAATGCGCAGGAAACCGTCTTCCTGGATGATGGCGATGTCGCCGGTTTTCAGCCAGCCTTCAGCATCGAGAATCTCGGCAGTGGCTTCCGGGCGCTGCCAGTAGCCTTTCATCACCTGCGGGCCCTTGACGCACAGCTCGCCACGCTCACCGATCGGCAGCTCGTTGCCATCGTCGTCGATGATCTTGCACAGCGTTGAGGGTACCGGGATACCAATGGTGCCGATCTGTACCGCATCGATCGGGTTGACCGTGGCTACCGGGCTGGTTTCGGTCATGCCGTAACCTTCGCAGATCTTGCAGCCTGTAACCTGCTCCCAGCGCTCGGCAGTGGCCAATTGCAGGGCCATGCCGCCAGACAGGGTGACCTTAAACTTGCTGAAGTCGAGCTTGCGGAACCCCTCGCTGTTGCACAGGGCAACAAACAGGGTATTGAGACCGACAAAGCCGCTGAACTTGAACTTGGACAGTTCCTTGACGAAGGCCGGAATATCGCGCGGGTTGGTAATCAGCACGTTGTGGTTACCGCTGATCATCATCGCCATGCAATGGAAGGTGAAGGCGTAGATGTGATACAGCGGCAGCGGGCAGATCACGACCTCTTCGCCATCGACCATGTTGGCACCCATCAGCGCCTTGGACTGCAGCATGTTGGCGACCAGATTGCGGTGGGTCAGCATCGCGCCTTTGGCTACGCCGGTGGTGCCGCCGGTGTATTGCAGCACAGCGATGTCATCACCTGCAGGCGAGGCTTCCTGAAAGCTCTGGCCTTTGCCCTTGGCCATGGCGTCATTGAAGCGGACCATGCCGGGAATGTTGTAGGCCGGCACCATTTTCTTCACATGCTTGACCACGGTATTGACCAGCAGGCGCTTGAGCGGCGGCAGCATGTCACCGACTTCGGTAACGATGACCTGCTTGACTCCGGTCTTGGGTACCACTTCTTCGGCCAGATGGGCCATGTTGGCCAGGCAGACCAGTGCCTTGGCGCCGGAGTCGTTGAACTGGTGTTCCATTTCGCGGGCGGTGTACAGCGGGTTGGTGTTGACCACCACATAACCGGCACGCATGGCCCCGAACACGACGATCGGGTATTGGAGAACGTTGGGCATCTGTACCGCAATGCGATCACCCGGCTGCAGGCCAGTATGTTTTTGCAGGTAAGCAGCGAATTGCCCGGACAGGGCGTACATTTCACCGTAGGTGATGGTCTTGCCCAGATTGCTGAAGGCCGGCTTGTCGGCGAACTTTTGGCAGGACTCCTTGAGAACGGCAAGGATATTGGGGTACTGATCCGGATTGATCTCGGTGGGAATGCCCGCCGGATACTTGTCCTTCCAGAAATTTTCAAGCATAGATGCCCGCTCCTGAACAGGTTCGGCTCAAGGCCGATATTGCCTTTATATTAGGTTCTTCTAGAAATTTTGGCTTTTCGCCGCATGTTCGTGAACGAATCTTGCTATTCGGTCGAAAAGTGGCCGAAGACTAGCAGTTTTTCTCAAACCAAACCAGTCTTGCCAGAGTTACAGAGGGTAAGTGCTGGCCTGGAGCGTCGGACGCCGCTCAACCTGCACGGCGCCCTTCCAGGTCATATTCTCAGACGATCATGAACAGACTCTTAGAGATCCCGCAGCTCACGGCGCAGGATCTTGCCCACCGGAGTCATCGGCAGCGACTCACGAATTTCATAATGCTTGGGCACCTTGTAACCGGTGAAATTCTCACGACAGTAGGCCTTGAGCTCATCAATGGTCAACTCACCGGAACTCGGCACCACGAACAGCTTGACCGCCTCCCCGGACTTCTCATCCGGCACTCCGATGGCTGCTGCGTTGGCAACCTTGGGATGGGCAGCGACAACGTCTTCAATCTCGTTCGGATAAACGTTGAAGCCGGAAACGATGATCAGGTCCTTCTTGCGATCCACGATGCTGACGAAGCCATCTTCATCGATGATTGCTACGTCGCCGGTCTTCAGCCAGCCTTCGGCATCCAGCACCTCTGCGGTGGCTTCCGGACGCTGCCAGTAGCCCTTCATCACCTGCGGCCCCTTGACGCACAGCTCTCCACGCTCACCGATCGGCAGTTCGTTGCCGTCATCATCGATCACCTTCAGCCCGGTACCCGGCGCAGGCAGACCAACCGAGCCCAGACGGGCCAGACCATCGCCTGGGCTGGAACAGACCACCGGCGACGTTTCGGTCAGGCCATAACCTTCGCCGATCAGGCAGCCGGTTTTGCTCTGCCAGCGTTCAGCAGTAGCCTTGACCAAGGCGGTACCGCCGGAGCTGGTCGACTTGAGCTTGGAGAAGTCGATGTCGGCAAACTCTGGATGTTCCATCAACGCTACGAACAGGGTGTTCAGACCAACAATGGAAGAGAACTGCCACTTTTTCAGTTCCTTGACGAAACCGGGGATGTCACGCGGATTGGTGATCAGAATATTGTGATGCCCAGCCAGCATCATGCACATGCAGTTCACGGTGAAGGCGAAGATGTGGTACAGCGGCAGCGGTGCTATCACCACCTCGCCGTCGTCGCTCATGATCTTCTTGCCGTCCTTGTCGACCTGCTGCATGTTGGCGTAGACCTGCAGCATGTTGGCCACCAGGTTGCCGTGGGTCAGCATCGCGCCTTTGGCTACGCCGGTGGTGCCGCCGGTGTACTGCAGGACTGCAACGTCGTCCAGAGCTTTGCTGACCGGTTTGGGCGACTGGCCGGCGGACTTCTTCAGGGAGTCCTTGATCGAGACAGCCTGCGGCAACTGGTACTCCGGGACCATTTTCTTGACTTTCTTGACCACGGTATTGACCAGCCAGCCCTTGAAGGTCGGCAGCATATCGCCCATACGCGCTTCAAACAGGTACTTGATCTCGGTATCGGGCAGCACTTCCTGAACCAAGTGGCCGAACAGGTTCATGTAAACCAGCGCCTTGACCCCGGCATCCTTGAACTGGTGGCGCATTTCCCGCGCGGTATACAGCGGGTTGGTGTTAACCACGACCAGACCGGCGCGCATGGCACCGAATACCACTACGGGGAACTGGAGGACGTTGGGCATCTGCACAGCGATCCGGTCGCCGGGCTTGAGGTCGGTATGGTTTTGCAGATAGCTGGCGAAGGCGGCGGAGTAACGTTCCAGGTCGCCGTAGGTGATGGTAACGCCCATGTTGGTGAACGCGGGGCGTTCGGCATATTTGCGACAGGACTGTTCGAAGACGTCGATGATCGAACTGTACTGCCCCAAGTCGATATCATTGGGTACCCCGGCCGGGCGTTTGTCGTTCCAGAACGCTGCTTCCATTATTGTTGTCCTCTTCCCCGTATTGATGCGGTAGTGTGTATTTATAGTGCTTCTCGCTCGCGGGCCTGCCCCCGAGACGAAGCTCGTTATCGGTTGCAACGGGAAAATTACCAGCAACCGAGTGAAATACAAAACCCTGTTCTGTTTCATTTGGTATATGAATACTGCCGCTGCACTCCAACCCAATCGTCTCGAAAGGACACAGCATGCACTACCAGCCCGACTGGCTTGAACGCCCGGACGCAGCCCGGCTGCGAGTTCACCGCTGGCACCCGGACAGCCCACCTCGGGCAACGCTGCTCATCAGCCATGGTATGGCCGAACATGCTCAGCGCTATCAGCGCCTGGCCGCAAGCTGCACTGAGGAGGGCTATCAGGTGGTTGCACTCGATCAGCGAGGGCATGGCGCCAGCGCAGCCTGCGGTCAACTGGGACACTTTGCCGATCAGCACGGCTGGCGAGCGGTGATCGATGATCTTGGGGCGCTGCTCAAGCAGGTTCGCCGCGAGCAACCAACACTGCCAATATGCCTGCTGGGTCACAGCATGGGGTCGTATATCAGCCAGGGCCTGCTACTGCAGCAGCCAGCAGCTGCCGATGCACTGATCCTCAGCGGCAGCAACGCTCACCCACCCTGGCTCAGTCGCCTGGCGCGCTTTGGCGCCAGTATTGAAGGCCAATTACGCGGCTGGCAGCAGCCGGCCCTGACGGTTGAACGCCTGAGTTTTGGTCAGTTCAACCGTCAGTTCCACCCAAACCGAACCCGTGCCGACTGGCTTAGCCGGGATCCGCTTGAAGTCGATCAGTACCTCAACGATCCACTCTGTGGCTTTGCCTGTAGCGCCCGGCTTTGGCACGATCTGTTCGGCGGCCTGCTGGAAATTGCCGACCCGATAGCCTTACAAAGGCTGCCAGCCAGCCTGCCGGTTTTGATCATTGGCGGCGATGCCGACCCGGTCAGCGCTGGAGATGGTCTGAAGAAACTGTGTCGGCGCTTGCAGCACGCCGGGCTTGAACGAGTAGAATTACGCCTTTATCCGGGCGCTCGTCATGAGCTGTTCAACGAGACCAACCGAGCCCAGGCCACCCAGGACCTGCTCGACTGGCTCGTGCAGGCTCTGCCCGCCGCCACCCAGCATCAGGAGAATCAGAATGTCCAAGCTTGAAAACCGCACCTACGACGAACTCACTGTTGGCGACAAGGCCCACGTTAGCCACAGTGTCAGCGAGCGCGACCTGACGCTGTTCGCCGCAGTCTCCGGTGACGTCAACCCGGTGCACCTGGACGAGGCCTTTGCCGCCGCCACCCCGTTCAAAGGCCGCATCGCTCACGGCATGTTCTCTGGCGCCCTGATCTCCGCAGCCATCGCCTGCGAGCTGCCTGGCCCTGGTAGCATCTATATTGGCCAGGAGCTCAGCTTCATGCGCCCTGTACGTCTGGGCGACAGCCTGCGTGTTGAGCTGGAAATTCTGGAAAAACTGCCAAAGAACCGAGTCAAGATCGCCACCCGGGTCTTCAATCAGGACGATAAGCAGGTGGTCGATGGCGTAGCCACAGTGATGGCACCAACAGAGAAGGTCAGCATCGAGAAGCCAGAGCTGCCGACAGTTCAGGTAGGTTAAGCTGGCAGGAGCGCTCTGCGAGCGCGAATGGGCCCTGCAGTCTTCGCTAGCTCACGTCGCGGCCGCAGACCGCTCCCACAAGCTCTGAGCAATTAGCGCTAACGCTATTTGCTCAGATAACGCATCCCCTCTTCCAACCCTTCCAGAGTCAGCGGGTACATGCGGTCTTCGATCAGATCACGAATGATCCGGGTCGAGGTGGTGTAATCCCAGGCATCCTTGGGGTACGGGTTGATCCAGATGAGCTTCTTGTACTTCTCCATGAAGCGCTGAATCCACACATGCCCGGCCTCTTCGTTCCAGTGCTCGACACTGCCACCGGGCTGGGTGATTTCGTAGGGCGCCATGGCGGCATCACCGACGAACACCACCTTGTAGTCCGGACCATATTTGTGCAACAGATCGATGGTCGGGGTGCGTTCGCTGGTACGGCGCAGGTTGTTCTTCCACACCGATTCATAGATGCAGTTATGGAAATAGAAGTACTCCAGGTGCTTGAACTCGGTACGACAGGCCGAGAACAGCTCCTCGCAGACCTTGATATGCGCATCCATCGAACCGCCGATATCGAACAGCAGCAGCAGCTTGACCGCGTTGCGTCGCTCGGGGCGCATCTGGATATTCAGCAGGCCACCGTCACGCGCGGTGTGATCAATGGTACCGTCGATATCGAACTCTTCAGCCGCACCGGTTCGGGCAAACTTGCGCAGCCGGCGCAGGGCCACCTTGATATTGCGCGTGCCGAGTTCGACCTGGTCATCAAGGTTCTTATACTCGCGCTGATCCCAGACCTTGACCGCCTTGCCCTGACGCTTGCCAGCATTGCCGACACGGATGCCTTCGGGGTTGAAGCCACCGGAGCCGAACGGGCTGGTGCCGCCGGTACCGATCCACTTGTTGCCCCCCTCGTGGCGCTCCTTCTGTTCTTCAAGGCGTTTCTTGAACTCCTCGATCAGCTTGTCCAGGCCGCCCAGGCTCTGGATCTGGGCCTTTTCCTCATCGGTCAGCAGGCGCTCGAATTCCTTGCGCAGCCAATCTTCGGGAATCAGCGCCTCAAGCAACTGATCGAGATTTTCCAGCCCCTTGAAGTAGGCACTGAAGGCGCGGTCAAACTTGTCGAAATGGCGCTCATCCTTGACCATTACGGTGCGCGACAGGTAGTAGAACTCTTCCATGTCGGCAAACACCACATGGTGCTTGAGCGCATTGATCAGATCTAGCAGCTCACGGACCGAGACCGGCACCTTGGCTGCACGCATTTCATTGAACAGGCCCAATAACATCGGGCACCCCCTTAGCGATTCTGCCGACGGGTCATGAACGCCAGACGCTCAAGCAGCTGTACGTCCTGTTCGTTCTTCACCAGCGCGCCGTACAGCGGCGGAATGGCCTTGGTCGGATCACGATCACGCAGCACCTCAGCGCCGATCTGATCAGCCATCAGCAGCTTCAGCCAGTCGACCAGCTCCGAGGTTGAAGGCTTCTTCTTCAGGCCCGGCACCTTGCGCACGTCGAAGAAGATATCCATCGCCTCGGCGACCAGCTCCTTCTTGATCTCCGGGAAGTGCACATCAACGATCTTCTGCATGGTGACGCGATCAGGGAAAGCGATGTAATGGAAGAAGCAGCGGCGCAGGAAAGCATCCGGCAGCTCCTTCTCGTTGTTCGAGGTAATGATGATGATCGGGCGCTGCTTGGCCTTGATGGTCTCGTTGGTTTCGTAAACGAAGAACTCCATCTTGTCGAGTTCCTGCAACAGGTCGTTGGGGAACTCGATGTCGGCCTTGTCGATCTCATCAATCAGCAGGATGGCGCGCTGGTCAGACTCGAAGGCCTCCCACAGCTTGCCCTTTTTGATGTAGTTGCGGATGTCGTGAACCTTGTCTTCACCCAACTGCGAGTCACGCAGGCGGCTGACTGCGTCGTACTCGTACAGCCCCTGATGGGCCTTGGTGGTCGACTTGATGTGCCAGGTGATCAGCTTGGCGCCCAGCGACTCGGCCAACTGTTCGGCCAGCATGGTCTTGCCGGTACCCGGTTCACCTTTGACCAGCAGCGGACGCTGCAGGGTGATGGCGGCATTGACCGCCAGTTTCAAATCGTCTGTGGCGACGTAGGAAGCGGTACCTTCGAATTTCATGCAGGCTGTCCTCAATAAAACCGGTTTGCGGTTGCCTTGGGCTGGCAACTTTCAAGTAAGCCGTTGACTATATCGCGTGCATAGGCGCAGTGTGAACCGGGGTGTAGTATTCAGTCACTGAATGATCATCAGGACAAGGAATCATCCATGAGCAAGATTTACGCAGACAACTCCCAGGCCATCGGCAACACACCGCTGGTGCGCATCAACCGCCTGGCCCCCAAGGGCGTGACCATTTTGGCCAAAATCGAAGGCCGCAACCCCGCCTACTCGGTCAAATGCCGCATTGGTGCCAGCATGATCTGGGACGCTGAATCCAGCGGCCGGCTCAAGCCCGGCATGACGCTGGTCGAGCCAACCTCGGGCAACACCGGAATCGGCCTGGCTTTTGTTGCTGCGGCACGCGGCTACAAGCTGATCCTGACCATGCCGGCATCGATGAGTCTGGAGCGGCGCAAGGTGCTCAAGGCCCTGGGCGCCGAACTGGTCCTGACCGAGCCGGCCAAAGGCATGAAGGGCGCCATCGAGAAAGCCCATGAAATCGCCACCAGCAACCCCGAGCAGTATCTGCTGCTGCAACAGTTCGACAACCCGGCCAACCCGGCGATTCATGAAAAGACCACCGGCCCGGAGATCTGGCGCGATACCGATGGCGATATCGATGTACTGGTCGCAGGTGTGGGTACCGGCGGCACCATTACCGGAGTATCGCGCTATATAAAGCAGCAGTGCGGCAAACCGATCCTTTCCGTGGCGGTAGAGCCGATCAGCTCACCGGTGATCAGCCAGACCCTGGCCGGCGAAGAAGTCAAACCCAGCCCGCACAAGATACAGGGTATCGGTGCCGGCTTTGTGCCAAAGAACCTCGACATCAGCCTGGTCGATCGCGTCGAGCAGGTCAGCGATGATGAGGCCAAGGCCATGGCCATGCGTTTGATGCGCGAAGAAGGCATTCTCAGCGGCATTTCCTGCGGCGCCGCCATGGCCGCCGCGGTACGCCTGGCCGAGAAGCCCGAGTTTCAGGGCAAGACCCTGGTAGTGATCCTGCCGGATTCCGGCGAGCGCTATCTGTCCAGCATGTTGTTCACTGACCTGTTCACCGAGCAGGAAATGGTGCAGTAAGCCTCCCCTGTGGGCCGCAACAGCGGCCCGCGACCTTCGAACACTTCCACCAGCGCCCACGACTGGCTTATTCTGCCGGCAGACATTCTGCACAAGGCCCAGCCAATCATGCCCTACAGCCCAGAAACCCTGGCTCAGACCATTCTCGACAGTTTCGACGATTACCGCCGTCAGTTTCGCGACATCACCGAAGGCGCCCGGACCCGGTTTGAACAGGCTCGCTGGAACGACATCCAGGACGCCTCAACTCAACGGATCAACCTGTACGAAGAGTGCGTTCACAATACTGCCGACACCCTGCGGGCTAATGCCGAGGTCAGTGGCATCATGGACGCCGAGCGCTGGCCGGCGATCCGCCAGGCTTACATTCCGCTGATCGACCAACGCTTCGATGACGAGCTGGCTGAGACCTGGTTCAACTCGATTTTCTGCGCGCTGCATCACCATGACCAGATCAGCGACCGGACCATGTTCGTCCACAGCTCCCGCCCGCTGACCAGGCCGCCGTCACGCATCGCCCTGACCCGCGGGTTCATTTCCGATGGCTCACTGGATGCCCTGGTCCGGCAGATACAGGATGAATACGCCTTTGATGCGCCATGGGCCGACCCGGATGCGGATCGCCACATGATTGTCGAGAAGCTGCGCCAGGGGCTGCCTGACTGGGCCCAGCAGGATCGCGGTCTGACACTGGAGCTGGTGCAGTCAGTATTCTACCGCAACAAGGGCGCCTATCTGGTCGGTCGGGTCCTGAGCCAGGGCGAACAATGGCCGTTCGTACTGCCGCTGGTACACCGCGAGCATGAAGGTATTGCCGTCGACACCCTGATCACCGACGAATCCGAGGTGTCGATCATTTTCTCCTTCACGCGTTCCTACTTCATGGTCGATGCACCGGTGCCGAGCGAGATGGTCGCCTTCCTCAAGCGCCTGCTGCCGGGCAAACACATCGCCGAGCTCTATACCGCCATTGGCTTCTACAAGCAGGGAAAGTCGGAGTTTTACCGCGCACTGATCGACCACCTGGCCAACAGCGACGACCGTTTCATCATGGCCCCTGGCGTGCGCGGCATGGTCATGAGCGTATTCACCCTGCCCGGCTTCAACACCGTCTTCAAGATCATCAAGGATCGCTTTGCGCCATCGAAAAATATCGATCGCGCTACTGTCATCGACAAATACCGCCTGGTGAAACGCCACGACCGGGTCGGGCGAATGGCCGACACCCAGGAATTCGCCGATTTCCGCTTCCCTCGCGAGCGCTTCGACCCCGAATGCCTGGCCGAACTGCTGGAAGTGGCGCCCAGCACGGTGGTCGAGGAAGGTGACACCATTCTGATCCGCCACTGCTGGACCGAACGGCGCATGACCCCGTTGAACATCTATCTGGAACACGCCAGTGAAAGCCAGACCCGCGAAGCCCTGTTCGATTACGGCCAGTCGATCAAGGAACTGGCAGCCGCCAACATCTTTCCCGGCGACATGCTGCTGAAAAACTTCGGTGTCACTCGCCACGGCCGTGTGGTGTTCTACGACTACGACGAGATCAGCTACCTGACCGAAGTGAACTTCAGACATATTCCCGAGCCCATGTATCCCGAGCAGGAACTGTCATCAGAGCCTTGGTATTCGGTAGGCCCCAACGACGTGTTCCCCGAAGAGTTTCCAGTCTTTCTGTTCGCCGACATTGGCCACCGCAGGCTGTTTGCTTCGATGCATGGCGACCTGTTCGACGCCGATTATTGGAAAGGCCTGCAAGCCCGGATCCAGGCCGGTCAGGTACTGGATGTCTATCCGTATCGACGCCAGCGGATGGAGGCCTGATGGGGCCTGGTAAAAAAATTTGTCGGGAAACGTGCGCTTTTACAAATCTGTCGTATACTCAAGTTCGTTTATTCGCGCATTAACGCTTGATGGGTTCTACTTGACTTGTTTGGCGATAAGGCGCAGAGTGAGCGCGTAGGTTTTCAAGAGATAGAGTTGTAGGCTGCAAGCGCACTTTTCAGTACGTATGTTCGTCATCTCGTAATCTTTGATTCCCACGCTAACTGAGCATTTGCTCTAGTTTTTCAATTTGATAGGAATTATCTGAAATGGCAACTGGTACTGTTAAGTGGTTCAACGACACCAAAGGCTTTGGCTTCATTACTCCGGATGGCGGCGGTGACGATCTGTTCGCCCACTTCTCTGAAATCAAAGTACAAGGTTTCAAGTCCCTGGCCGAGAACCAGAAGGTGTCTTTCGACATCACTACTGGTCCGAAGGGCAAGCAAGCTGCAAACATTCAGATCATCGGCTAATTGTTGAAATCTGACTGAAAAACCCGGCTCCGGCCGGGTTTTTTGTGCCCGTCTTTCAGACCGTGCACAGGCATGAAAAAACACTCGCCCTGAACTCTCTGACAGCGTACCCTATGGGCCATTGAATCCAGGGCCTGCACGACGCACCATGCCTACCTGCCGGGCCCGTTACCACGTAGTTTCCAAGGGGTTCGTACAGTGGATAGCACCGAATCGAAAAAAGCCGCCGACACGCTCAGACTGACCATCTTCCGCGCTGCCGAGGCCATCGTCAGTGAACAAGGCGCCTCGCAACTCAACTTCACCACCCTGAGCGAACGCACCAAGATCGACGAAGCCAGCCTTCAGTCGATGTTTTCCGACCGTGAAGCTCTGCTGACCGCCATGATCGAGCATCGCCTGGAGCGCTTCCGGGTCCGCTGGCGCGCCTATGAAAGCGTCCTGCCGGACGATCCCATGACCGAGCTCAAGGCTTTGCTGCTCAGCAACCTGAGCGAATCAACCGAAGAGAAGAACCTGGACTCAGCCATCCTGGCCGCCGCTGCCAGCAACCCGGCGCTGCTGCAGACAACCTCGGACGACGTTCGCGGGCTGTTTGACATCCTCGACAAGTCACCTCTGGGCCTGGCTCAGGCCAGCATTCTGTTCTTTTCGGTACGTGGCTACCGGCTGTTCGAGCAAATCGGCATCTGCCCGATGACCGACGCCCAGCGTACCGACTTCCAGGAACAGATCATGAAGCTTGCCCGTACCCTGTACGAGCAGAAGAACGAAGAATAATTCAGTCGCTGGCCGGAGCCGCCTCAGCACTCCGGCCACGCCAGTGCCGCCAGGCCAGCCGCAAGCACGCAAGACCAATCCAGGCCAGCAACGCCAAGGTCATTACCAGCGCCAACTCGCCGAGCACCCGCGCCTGGTTGTCGCCAGTATTGAGGAAGGTATCCAGCCCCCAGATGATCACCGCCGGCGCCAACCACGGCTCGCTGACATTGACCTGCGCCGGGGTAAACAGCAGAACCGCCATGATCACCCACAGCGGCTCACGGACAAACCACCAAGCCCAACGGGTCATTACCCACCATACCAGCCAACTACAGGCCGCCGCACCCAGGTAGGCGATCCAGATCAACTGATATTCAGACTCATTGAACATCGATAGGTATCCGCTTGCAGAAATGAGGTGCCTATAATAGCGGTTTTACCCTTGGAGTCCCAGACAGATGCCACCCCGCGCCCAGCGCCTCGCCGGCGAAGACCCCTACGCCTGGCTCGAACAGCGTGACGCTCCCGAGGTTCGCGCCTACCTCGAGGAAGAAAACCGCCATACTGAACAGTGGCTGAGCAGTCACCAGGACTGCCGCGAGCAACTGTTCGAGGAAATCCGCGGTCGCATCCGTGAAACCGACCTGTCCCTGCCCAGCATCTGGGGCCCCTGGCTGTATTATCAGCGCACCCAGGCCGGAGCCGAATATCCCCGCTACTTCCGATGCCCCAAACCGGCGGGCGACAGCCTGCAAATCGATGAGGTTCAAGAAAGCCTGCTGCTCGATCTGAACCAACTGGCAGGCGATGGATTTCTCCAGCTAGGCGACTTTGCCATCAGCCCCGACCACCAATGGCTAGCCTATAGCCTCGACCGTCAGGGCGACGAAATTTATCAGCTCTATCTCAAACACCTGCCCAGCGGGCAGGTCAGCGAGCTGCCGCTGGAACGAGCGGATGGCAGCCTGACCTGGGCGGCCGACAGTCAAACCCTGTTCGCCGTCAGCCTGGATGCCGCTTCCCGCCCCGCTACCCTGTGGCGCCTGAACCATGAAGCCGCACCAGTACAGGTCTATCACGAAGCCGATGAACGCTTTCTGCTGCATTGCTACCGCAGCAGCTCCGAACAATGGCTGCTGCTGGCCAGCAACAGCAAAAACACCAGTGAAGTAAGACTGCTCGATGCTCATCAACCTGATGCCACCTGGCAATTGATCGCCCCGCGTCGCAGCGGCCATGAGTACCATGTCGACCATGGCCCGGACGGCTTGCTGATTCGCAGCAACCAACCCGGCGACAACTTTGCCCTATATCAGGCCGACCCATCTACTCCTGGTTCAGAGCACTGGCAACTGCGAGTCACCATGGACAGCCAGCGCACCCTGGAAGATTTTCACGTCCAGTTGCATGGTCTGGTGCTGAGCTACCGCGACCAGGGCCTGACCCGGCTGCAGGTCTTGCCCAGCCACGGCCAGCCCTACCAGGTTGACATGCCCGACGCGGTCTATAGCCTGCATGTCCAGGGCGGCGAGGAATATCCCAGCGAGCGTATCCGGCTGCGCTATGAATCACTCAACCGCCCGACCGAGATCCGAGCTCTGAATCTGGCCAGCAGTGAACAGCAGGTTCTGCGCAGGACCCCGGTGGAAGGCCCATTCGATCCAGCCGACTATCGGGTCGAACGGCGCTGGGCTACAAGCCCTGATGGCCAGCGCGTCCCCATCAGTCTGGTCGGCCAGCATGCCAGCTTTAACGCCCCTGCCCCGCTCTACCTGTATGGCTATGGCGCCTATGGCGCAAGCATGGACCCGTGGTTCTCCCACGCGCGCCTGTCACTACTGGAACGCGGCTGGCTGTTCGCGATTGCCCATGTGCGTGGTGGCGCCGACATGGGCGAGCACTGGTATCTGGATGGCAAGCTTGAGCACAAGGAAAACACCTTCAGGGATTTTATCGCTTGCGCTGAACAACTGCTCAGCGATGGCCTGAGCACACCTGCTCAACTGGTGATTGCCGGTGGCAGCGCCGGCGGCCTGCTGATTGGTAACGTGATCAACCAGCGTCCCGAGCTTTTCGCCGCCGCCGTCGCCGATGTGCCCTTCGTGGATGTCTGGAACACCATGAACAACCCCGACCTGCCATTGACCATCGGCGAGTACGAGGAATGGGGCGACCCGTCCGAGCCCGAGGTGGCGGCCCGCATCCGTGGCTACGCACCCTATGAACAGGTACGCGCCCAGGCCTACCCGGCCCTCTGGATCACCGCCGGCTATCATGACGTGCGCGTACAGTACTGGGAAGCCGCCAAGTGGGCAGCCAAACTGCGGCATATGAAAACCGACAATAATCCACTGCTGCTACGCACTCAAATGGATGCAGGCCATGGCGGGGCCAGCGGGCGCTACCAGGCGATCCGGGAAATCACCGAGGAGTACAGTTTCCTGCTTAGTCAGGTTCCCGTTTGAACCACAGGCGGCCCGTCAAACGGGCCGCTGTTCCGCTTCAACCTTAGGTTCACGCCGGAACCCACGCTGCTCCAGCACCATGTAGAACACCGGCACGAAAATCAGCGCCAGGGTGCTGGCCGCCAACATGCCGCCCACCACCACGGTACCAATTTCCTGGCGGCTCACTGCTCCTGCGCCAGTACTGAAGGCCAGTGGCAGGCTACCGATGATGAAGGTCAGCGCGGTCATCATGATCGCCCGGAAGCGCTGCTGGGCAGCGGTCAACGCCGCATCGAACGGGGTCATGCCCTGTTTGCGGTTCTGCGCTGCAAATTCGACGATCAAAATAGCGTTCTTGGCCGCCAAGCCAATCAGTACCAGCAGCCCAACCTGGAAATAGATGTCATTGGGGAAACCGCGCAACATCGAGGCAACGATGGCGCCGAATACCCCGAATGGGATCGCCGTAGCCACAGCCAGGGGCAAGCTCCAGCGCTCATACTGGGCTGCCAGGATCAGGAACACCATAACAATGCCAAGCCCAAAGGCGATCGCTCCGGAGGATGCGGCTTCCAGCAACTGATAGGCCTCACCGGTCCAACCAAGCAAGCCCTGCTCGCTCAGCGCCTCATTGCCAAGCTCCTGCATCGCGGCCAGCGCTGAGGCGGTGTTGTAGCCGGGCGCAGGATCAGCCGTGAGTTTGGCTGCCGGATATAGATTAAAGCGGCTGACGCTGTCGATACCCTGGGTACGCTCGAGATTGACCACGCTATTGAGTGGTACCAGCTCTCCGCTGCCCGAACGCACAAACACCTTGCGCAGGTCGTCCGGGTGACTGCGAAACTCGCCTTCGGACTGCAGATTTACCTGCCAGTTGCGGCCCTGCAGAGTGAAGTCGTTGACGTACAGGGCGCCAAAGGTACTGCGCATGGTGGTGAAAATGTCGTTGATCGAGACATCCATGGCCTTGGCCTTGTCCCAATCGACCACCGCATTGTAACGCGGTACGCCAACATCTACGGCAATCCGGACATTGGCCAGCTCCGGGCGCTGCCGGGCCGCAGCCAGCAAGCGGTCAGCTTCTGCCTTGAGCCGGACCGGATCGCTATCGCCACGCAGTTGCAGATAACCTTCAACACCGCCGGTCAGCGACAGGCCGTTGATCGGTGGCGGTACAAAGGCAAACACGTTAGCCTCCTGGATCGCCATACCAAGGCCCGTGATACGCCGGGCAATGCCCTGAGCACTCTGCTCCGGGCGGGTTCGTTCCGACCAGTCATTGAGTGACACAAAGGCCACGCCCATATTGGTTCGCAAGCCACGATTGAGGATGTCGAACCCGGCGAAAGCGGTCATGCCACGAACCTCATCCATGGCTATCACCTTGCGGCTCAATTCATCACGCACGACTTCAGTACGAGCCAGGGCTGAGACCGGAGGCAACTGGTAAACGGTCAGCAGTGAGCCCTGATCTTCCTGAGGAACCAGACCGCTCCCCATGCGTCCCAGCAGAAAGAGCGTGGTGCCGATCAGCACGATGAACAGCAGCAAGCTGATCAGTACATGCCGTAGCATCCAGCCGACCACCCCGGTAAAGCTGTTGGTCAGCCAGTCAAATCCGTTATTGAACCAGGCAAAGGCCGGTGACGGCTCGGTTTCAGCCCGGTCGAGCAGCAGCGCACACATGGCCGGCGTCAAGGTCAGCGCCACTATCCCGGAAATGGCCACCGATACTGCAATGGTCACCGCAAACTGACGATACAACTCACCACTCAGGCCACCCAGGAAGGCCACTGGTGCGAATACCGCCACCAGCACCAGGGTCGAGCCCAGTACCGCGCCAGCCACCTGCTTCATGGTCTTGCTGGCGGCCTGATAACTGGAAAGCCCCTCCTCCTTGATCAGCCGCTCGGCGTTCTCCATCACGATGATGGCGTTGTCCACCACCACACCGATAGCCAGAATCAGACCGAACAGGGTCAGCAGATTGATCGAAAACCCCAACACCGCCATACCGGCAAAGGTGCCGACCAGCGATACCGGGATCGCTACCAGTGGAATCAGCGTGGCCTTCATGTGTTGCAGGAAGAGAAAGGTCACCAGCACCACCAGCGCCAACGCCTGGATCAGCGTAATGATCACCTCACGAATCGAGACTTCAATGAACAGCGTGGTGTCATAGGGGATGTCGTAGACCAGATCACCCGGAAAACGCTGGGACATGTCGGCCATGGCCGCATGCACAGCGCTGGCGGTATCCAGGGCATTGGCTCCAGGCTGCAGGTAGATGCCGATCGGTACCGCAGCCTTGGCGTTGTAGTTGGCAGTAAAGTCGTAGCTCTGGGCACCCAGTTCCGCCCGGGCAACGTCACCCAGACGCAATGTCCGCCCTTCGGCATCGCTGCGCAGAATAATCCGCTCGAAATCTTCCGGGGTCACCATCCGCCCCGGAGTGCTGACGCTGTAGGTAAACGCCTGACCTGGTGGGGACGGCTCGGCGCCGATGCGCCCGGCCGCGAACTGGGCATTCTGTTCGCGCAGGGCGGCGGCCACGTCACTGGGAGTCAGGTTGTATTCGGCCAGCTTGTCGGGGCGCAGCCAGATCCGCATCGAGTAGTCCTGGGCACCAAACAGCGCAGCATTGCCGACCCCCGGCAGCCGCACCAGCTCATCGATCACATTGAGCAAGGCAAAGTTGCCGATATCCAGGGTGTCGATCTGGTCGTTCTCCGACGACAGCGTAATTACCTGCAGAATCGAGGTCGAACGGGCCTGAACCTGCACCCCAAGATCCCGCACCTCCTGCGGCAGTCTGGCGGTGGCACGCTGCACCCGGTTGTTGACGTCAATGGTCGCCTGATCTGGGTCCGTGCCGATGCGGAAATAAATCGTCAGCTGCATGGCTCCGGAGTCGCCGCTGAAGGACTCCATATAGAGCATGTCATCGACCCCGTTGATAGCCTGCTCCAACGGAGCTGCCACAGTATCGGCAATTACCTGGGCACTGGCGCCAGGGTAGTTGGCCTGTACCACCACCTGTGGCGGTACCACGTTGGGGTACTGCTCAACCGGCAACTGGGTTAGGGAAGAAACACCGGCAATCAGGATCAATACCGACAGAACCGTGGAAAAGATCGGCCGATCAATGAAGAATTGCAGCATCAGCCCTCTCCCTGGCCAGCCAACCGCACCTGCATACCCGGTTGCAGGCCAACATGGCCGTTGACAACCACCCGCTCGCCGGCTTCAAGACCGGCACTGATGATCTGCCGGTCACCGATCACCGGCCCCAATCGTACAGCCCGACGCTCGACCTTCAGCTCCTGATCGACGACAAACACCGACGGCCCCTCGGGGCTGGCCCCCAGAGCATCGGCAGGAATCAGGATTTCATCACTGAATGTACTGAGCACTACCCGGACCCGGACGAATTGACCTGGGATCAGCTGCAGTTGGGGGTTGTCGAAGACCGCCCGCAAGGTAATGGTCCCGGTTGCCGGGTCAATCCGGCTTGAAGTGAAATCCACTCGCCCGCTCAGGCTGTAGTCAGAGCCGTCGGGTAACTCCAGCGCAACCTGCTGCCCGCGGCCATTGCCATCCAGGCCGGCGGCCCGCTGGATGGCCAGATCTCGCTCCGGTAACGCAAAAATCACATGCACCGGATCCTGTTGCACCAGCGTGGTCATCAGGCTGCCCAGCTCAATCAGGCTGCCCTCGGGCTGCACCTCCAGGCTGGTTGCCCCGGACACCGGAGCTCGTACTTCGGTATAGGACAGATTCAGTTCCGCCTCATCGAGCCGGGCTTCGGCCTGGGCCATACCTGCTTCAGCGAAATCCAGTTGGGAGCGAGCCCGATCGCGCTCACTGGTGCTGATCACCCCGCGCCCAAACAACTGCTCAGCCCGCGCCCAGTCACGCTGGGCCTGCAAGAGTTCGGCCCGTGCATTGGCCTGGGCGGCCTGAGCCTGTTTGACCTGTAACTGCATCGGAGCCGGGTCGATACGAAACAGCAGATCCCCCTGTTCGACCCGTTCCCCCTCCTGATAGGCCCGCTCAAGCAGAATACCGGATACCCGGGCACGCACTTCAACTTCACGCGCACCACGCACCCTGGCGGGATACTCCTGAACCAGCTCGGCGCTATCCGGGCTGACGGCCTTCACGGTCACCACTGGCGCCGGACGTGACATGCTGGCGTTATTGCCTTCACCGGATGAACAGCCCTGCACCAGCACACCCAGAATAGCCAGCCCGACAGCAGCCAGTAAATGGGGCAAAGTTCGTGTTGTCATACGGGGATTCCATGTCCTTGTTATAAATGGCCAAGCAGGCCGGACAGCCAAGGGCCGCAGCGAAATACCTCTGATTAGAAGTCAGGAACGGCAACAGCCTCAAGCGATACAACAAATACAGACTGTTGCACTGAGAGAACAGTTGGTTTCAGGCAGAAAAAACCCGCGCCCTGTACCGAGCGCGGGTTTCGGGGACAACCGCTTAGAAGCGGCTGGAGACGTCGTCGAAGGTCGCCTCGATAGTCTTGGACGGTGCCGGAGTCAGCAGGGTAACCACCACGATGGCGATGGTCGCCAGGATGAAGCCCGGAATGATTTCATACAGCCCAATAGTGTCGATCTGTTTGTAAATCACTACGGTCAGACCACCAACAATGATGCCGGCCAGAGCGCCGTTGCGGTTCATGCGCTTCCAGAACAGCGACAGGATAATGGCCGGGCCGAAGGCCGCACCGAAACCAGCCCAGGCGTAGGACACCAGGCCCAACACGGTGCTTTCCGGGTTGAAGGCGAAGATCAAGGCCAACAAGGCAATGCCCACTACCGCAAAACGGCCCACCCAGACCAGCTCAGTCTGGGTCGCGTCACGACGGAACAACGCCTTGTAGAAGTCTTCAGCCAGGGCCGAGGACGACACCAGCAATTGCGAGTCAGCGGTCGACATGATCGCCGCCAGTACTGCGGCCAGCAGGATACCGGCTACCAGCGGATGCATCAGCGCCTGCACCAGAGCAAGGAACACCGTTTCCGCATCACCGAGGCCAGCGTCGCCAAAGTAGCCAATCCCAATCCAGCCGATGAACAGAGCGGCCAACAGGCACACGGCGGTCCAGAGGACTGCGATACGGCGGGCGGTCGGCAGAGCTGCATCGCTCTGTACAGCCTTGAAGCGAGCCAGAACGTGCGGCTGGCCAAAGTAGCCCAGCCCCCAACCCAGCAGCGAGATGATCGCCACAAAGCCCAGTGCGTTACCGTCAACATCTGTGAAGAAGGTCAGCAGATTGGGATTCTTGGCTTCCATCGCCGCATGCGCGACTTCCCAGCCACCCATGGTGTTGAGCGCCATGATCGGCACAATCACCAGCGCGGCGGCCATCAGCAGGCCTTGAATCACGTCGGTCCAGGAGACCGCCAGGAAGCCGCCGAAGAAGGTGTAGGAAATGATCGCCAGGGTGCCGACGATAACCGCGATCTCGTAGCCGAAACCGAACGTGCTTTCGAACAGCTTGCCCGCTGCCACCAGACCAGAGCTGGTATAGAACAGGAAGAAAAGTAGAATGAACACCGCTGCGATCACCCGCAGCAGGCGGGTGTTATCTTCAAAGCGGAATTCGAAGTATGCCGGCAAGGTCAGCGAATCATTGACCGCATGCGAATACACCCGCAGTCGCCGGGCCACGATCAGCCAGTTCAGCCAGGTACCGGCCAACAGGCCAATGGCGATCCAGCTCGCCTCGTAACCGGCAGCCAGCGCGTAACCAGGCAAGCCCAGCAACAGCCAGCCACTCATATCCGATGCGCCAGCCGACAGCGCCGCAGTGCCCGGCCCCAGAGAGCGACCGCCCAGGATATAGTCGGACAAGTTGGTAGTTCGTTTGTAGGCGATGTAGCCGAGGGCCAACATCACCCCGATATACACCACGAAGGTTGCACTCACAATGCCAGTGTTACCAGTCATGTTGTTTTTCTCTCTTAGTTGATCGAACAGTCCCTGTCCTGTTGATTATTAATGGGAAGAGTCCCCTGCTCCAAATACAACCGGCGCCCAAGGGCGCCGGTTAACAACTCAAGGTTCGCCATCACCCAGCGACAGCAGGCTGGCGTTGCCGCCTACCGCAGTGGTGTTGATGGTCCGCGTACGCTCAGTCACAAAACGCAGCAGATAGTGCGGGCCACCCGCCTTTGGACCCGTCCCGGACAGGCCCTGGCCACCGAAGGGCTGTACCCCGACCACCGCGCCGATCTGGTTACGGTTGATGTAGACATTGCCAATCCGCACCCGGCTATCGATATGCTGGGCGGTTTCCTCGTTGCGGCTATGGATCCCGAGGGTCAGACCGAAACCGGTAGCATTGATATCATCAATGACCTGGTCAAGCGTATCGTTGCGCCAGGTGATCACATGCAGGATCGGACCAAAATTCTCGCGATTCAGCTCGCCGATCCGGTTCAGACGGAAGGCTACCGGTGCCACGAAGTGGCCATCCAGCCCGTCGGGCATTGGCGTCTGCGCAATAAGGCGACCTTCGGCCTTGAGTTTTTCAACATGCCTGAGCAATCCTTCACGGGCTTCGGCGTCGATTACCGGCCCAAGATCGGTATCGCGGTTGGCCGGATCGCCGATATGCAGCTCAGCCATCGCCCCTTTCAGCAGTTCGATCACCCGTTCGGCGATATCTTCCTGGACATACAACACCCGTAGGGCTGAGCAGCGTTGACCGGCGCTGGTAAAGGCCGAGTGAACCACATCCTTGACCACCTGCTCAGGCAATGCCGTCGAGTCAACCAGCATGGCGTTCTGGCCGCCGGTCTCGGCAACCATGGGCGCAATTGCACCATCGCGGGCAGCCAGAGCACGGTTAATGATGTGCGCGGTCTGGGTCGAGCCGGTGAAGGCCACGCCAGCAATACGCGGATCAGCCGTAATCACGCTACCCACCTGGGCACCATCGCCCGGCAACAGCGCCAGCACCTGCGGCGGCAGACCGGCTTCGAGCATCAGTTCGATACAGCGTACCGCCACCAGGCTGGTCTGCTCGGCCGGTTTGGCCACTACGGTATTGCCACACACCAGCGCAGCCGCAACCTGACCCAGGAAAATCGCCAGCGGGAAGTTCCACGGGCTGATGCAGGCAAATACCCCACGGCCCTGCAAATACAGCTCGTTGCTTTCACCGGTCGGCCCCGGCAGCGTGATGGTAGCGAAGCGCGCGCGGGCCTGCAGCGCGTAATAGCGGCAGAAGTCCACTGCCTCGCGTACTTCGTCGATACCGTCCTGCAGACTCTTGCCCGCTTCACGGGTACACAGCGCCATCAGCTCGGCCATGTTTTGCTCAAGCAGATCGGCAGTGCGCTCAAGCACCGTGGCACGCTGGTCCACCGGTGTTGCGTTCCAGGCCGGGAAAGCGGCGGCCAACTGATCGATCGCTCCACGGGTCTGCTCGGCAGTGGCCCAGACAACCTCGCCGACCAGATGCGACAACTGATAAGGGCACTGTACCGGTCGGGCCTCACCGCTCAGGCGCTGGCCATTGACAATCGGTGCACCGCTCCAACGCTGGGCGAGGAACTTGTCGAGGTCTTCTTTGAGAGGGAGCCACTGGGTCATTACATTCATATTGATACCACGTGAGTTGCGACGGTCCGCCCCATAGATCATCGGCGGCAAGGGAATACGCGGGTTGGCCAGGCTCGCATGCCTGCGCAGGGCCACAGCCGGATGCTCGATCAGTGAATCCACCGGGACCCTGGGATCAACCAGCTTGTGCACAAACGAGGAGTTGGCACCGTTCTCCAGCAGCCGGCGTACCAGATAGGGCAACAGATCCTTGTGCGCGCCTACCGGGGCATAGATCCGTACAGTGCAGCCATGCTGCTCGATAAGAGTGTCGTACAGGGCATCGCCCATGCCATGCAGGCGCTGGAATTCATAGTCACGCTGGCCAGCCATGGCCAGGATGCAGGTGACTGTATGAGCATTGTGACTGGCGAATTGCGGATAGATCAGCCCGTCGGTCAACGGGCTAAGCAGGTAGCGAGCACAAGCCAGGTAGGACACATCGGTGGCTTCCTTGCGGGTAAAGACCGGGTAACCGCCAAGCCCGCCCTGCTGGCACAGCTTGATTTCGGAGTCCCAGTAGGCGCCCTTGACCAAGCGCACCGGAATCCGGTCACCCTGCTGTCTGGCCAGCAGAGTCAACCAGCACAGCACCGGCAACGCCCGCTTGGAATAGGCCTGCACCACCAAACCGAAGTTACCCCACCCCTTGACGTCCGGGTGGTTGTAGAGCTTGGCGAACAGCTTCAGCGAAAGCTCCAGGCGATCAGCCTCTTCGGCATCGATGGTGATCCCGACATCGCCCTTGCGCGCCTGACGCACCAGCTCCAGTACAGTTTCGCTCAGCTCTGCCAGCACTTGGGCTTCACGTGCCGGTTCGTAGTGCGGGTGCAAGGCCGACAGCTTGATCGAGATGGTTGGCTTGGGGCCCTTGCCCTGATAGTTGTCAGCCACCAGCGCGCCGATGGCGTCACTGTAGTCCTTGAAATACTTGGCGGCATCGGCACGGGTCAGAGCCGCTTCACCAAGCATGTCGAACGAATAGGTATAACCGGCATCGCGCTGCGGCTTGCCGTTCTTCAAGGCTTCCTTGATGGTACGCCCGAGCACGAACTGGCGACCCATGATTTTCATTGCCTGCATCATCGCCGCGCGAATCACCGGCTCACCGCTACGCTTGATCAACCGCCCGAGGATAGTTCCCGGGGTACCGTCTTCGCGCTTATCCAGATTGACCACCTTGCCGGTCATCACCAGGCCCCAGGCAGCGGCGTTGACCAGCGTGTGTTCGCTCTGGCCGACGTGTTTATCCCACTGCGCGGCATTGAGCTTGTCGCGAATCAGAGCATCGGCGGTTTCGCTGTCCGGCACCCGCAACAGGGCTTCGGCCAGGCACATCAACATGATCCCTTCCTGGGTGTCGAGGCTGTACTGCTGTAACAGCGCATCAATGCTATCGACGGCGTTGTCACGCTTGCGGACGCTTTCGATCAGACCCCGGGCACGCTGCGACAGGGCAGCATGATCCTCTGGCTCAGCCAGGGTCAGCAACTCTTTGAGGTACTCGCCCTCGTCGACTGCATAATTGTCACTGAGGACCTTGAGGAATTCATCAGGTTGGCTGGTCAGGAAGGCACCTTCCAGCACGGCACTGGCTTTGAACATAGGACTCGCTCCACAGATTCCCAACCACATGCTGGCAGACATGGCTGGTGCACAGAACACGTCTTTCTACTAACCCTAGACCAAGGTCAGACGTTTGACGTAATACATTGTTTTGGGCCGACACCGTCAGGCGGGGGACAGGCCAGATGGGAATGTAGAAGCGAGGCGGGTGAAAATCTTGTCAAAAACTGGGGGATTTTTGCAAAAAACTCTGAGATAGCACTCAGAGTGGGCTCGACAGGCGCAATTTGCGTGGTGTCAACCCGGTATGCCGGCGAATCGCATGGGTCATGGCGCTCTGGCTGGAAAAGCCGCAACGACTGGCAATTTCGGCTACCGGTAGCGAGGACTCGCGCAACAACCTGCCCGCTTCATCCAGCCGCACATTGAGTACGAACTGATGCGGCGTCAGACCGCTGACCTGCTTGAACAGTGCGAAGAAATGGCTGCTGCTGACACAGGCACATGCCGCAAGCTCAGCAACACTGACCGGTCGATCCAGGCGTTCACGGACATAACGTTCGATACGCTCCAGATCGATGACCGAGGCCGAGCGCAATGGAATAGGCGTAGAAAACAGCCGGTCATGCAGGCTATGCAACAGGATGCCGCCCAGATGCCAGGCCATCGGCGAATCACTGGCATCCGGACCACCAAGCGCCTGGGCAGCGAAGTCCAGCAAACTCTGCATGCGCTGATCCAGACGCACGAAACGTGGCTTATCGAACAGCCGAGCCAACTGCTCTTCCTCTACGCCGCCAGGGCCTGGGCCCTCGGTCAGCAGGTCGAGAATCAGCATGTGGTTGTTGCCCCGGCCGGAAAACGCATGCATCTCATGCCCCGGTACCAGGCATGCGTGCAGCCGGTTAACCGCACCACCCTGCCCCATGACCTCAAAATCGGCACAACCATCCAGCCCGACGATCAATTGATGTTGAGCATGGGCATGGGTAGCACTTTGCACCGGCAAGTCGAGAATGCGGGTCTTGATCATGATGGCTGTGAGTTGAAGTGAAATTCCATCTTAGTCCTAGAACCGCCCCGCCTCAACCATTGAAATCCCTGACCGCTACCTCCACCTATTCGGTAAGGTTCATGTCACACAGGGTGTAATCAATGAGCGACCAGGAAGACTTTCAGGCGGATGTAATCGAGCAGGATGAAACCACTGACGACCAGCCGGGGACTGGGCTGGTGTTGCCGGACCAGCGCTTGCCCGAGCGCCTGTACCTGATACCGATCAACAACCGCCCCTTCTTTCCCGCCCAGGTAATGCCGGTTGTTGTCAATGAGGCGCCTTGGGCGGAAACCCTCGAACGGGTGGCCAACACTCCACACCAGAGTCTGTCGCTATTCTTTATAGACAGCCCCGGCACCGACCCGGAACAATTCAGCCCTGAACAGCTGTCACTGACAGGCTGCGCGGTGAAGGTACATCACGCCAGCCGTGGCGACGGCAAGATGCAGTTCATCGCCCAAGGTCTGACCCGAGTGCGGATTACCCAATGGCTAAGCCGCAAGCCGCCCTATCTGGTAGAGGTCGAATACCCACAAGCCCCGGCGGACGAGCGCAACGAGGTGCGTGCCTACGCGATGGCCCTGATCAATGCGATCAAGGAACTGCTGCCGCTCAACCCGCTATACAGCGAAGAGCTCAAGCACTATCTCAACCGCTTCAACCCCAACGAGCCCTCACCGCTGGCCGACTTCGCCGCCGCACTGACCACGGCCAAAGGGCCGGAGCTGCAGGACGTACTCGATACCGTACCCGTTCTGCGCCGTATGGAAAAGGTACTGGTGCTATTGAAGAAAGAAATCGACGTAGCCCGTTTGCAGGGCGAAATCAGCGCCGAGGTCAACCGCACCATCAGCGAACATCAACGCAAGTTCTTTCTCAAGGAACAGCTCAAGATCATTCAGAAAGAGCTGGGCTTGTCCAAAGACGACCGCACCGCCGATATCGAGCAGTTTCAGGAGCGCCTTCAGGGCAAAATCCTGCCCGAAGCCGCCAGCCGCCGAATTGAGGAAGAGCTGAACAAGCTTTCGGTCCTGGAAACCGGCTCGCCTGAATACGCGGTAACCCGCAATTACCTGGACTGGGCCACCGCCATGCCCTGGGGCCTTGAGCACCAGGACCGCATCGATATAAAACAGGCCCGCAAGCTGCTGGACCGTGACCATGACGGCCTGGAGGATGTGAAACAGCGGATTCTGGAGTTTCTCGCCATCGGCAGCTTCAAGGGCTCTGTAAGCGGCTCAATCATCCTGCTGGTCGGTCCGCCCGGGGTCGGCAAGACCAGTATTGGCCGCTCGATCGCCGAAAGCCTGGGCCGTCCGTTCTATCGTTTCAGCGTCGGCGGCATGCGCGACGAGGCCGAGATCAAGGGGCATCGACGCACTTATATCGGAGCCATGCCCGGCAAGTTCGTCCAGGCGCTCAAGGAGGTCGAGGTGATGAACCCGGTGATCATGCTCGACGAGATCGACAAGCTTGGCGCCAGTCATCAGGGCGACCCGGCCTCAGCCTTGCTCGAAACCCTCGACCCAGAGCAGAACAGTCAGTTTCTCGATCACTATCTGGATCTGCGTCTGGACCTGTCTAAGGTGCTGTTCGTCTGCACTGCCAATACCCTGGACAGCATTCCCGGCCCGCTCCTCGACCGTATGGATGTGATCCGCCTGTCCGGCTACATCACTGAGGAAAAACTGGAGATCGCCAAACACCACTTGTGGCCAAAACAACTGACCAAAGCCGGGCTACGCAAGAGTCAGTTACGTATTACCGACAAGGCCCTGCGCCAGGTGATTGAAAGTTATGCCCGCGAGGCCGGGGTGCGCAACCTGGACAAACAGTTGGGCAAGTTGGTGCGTAAATCGGTCATGCGTCTACTGGAACACCCGGATGACAAGCTCAGTATCAAACCCGACGATCTGGCGAACTTGCTCGGCACCCCGGCCTTTCGCAAGGAAAAGAAACTCAAGGGTGTTGGCATCATCACCGGGCTGGCCTGGACCGCCATGGGTGGAGCCACCCTGCCGGTCGAGGCTAATCGCATTCACACCCTGAACCGGGGATTCAAGCTGACCGGGCAACTGGGTGAGGTGATGAAGGAGTCAGCGGAAATTGCCTACAGTTACCTGTGCGCCAACCTCAAAAGCTACCAGGCCGACAAGAGTTTCTTTGACGAGGCCTTCGTGCATTTGCATGTGCCTGAAGGAGCCACACCCAAGGACGGCCCCAGCGCCGGCATCACCATTGCCAGCGCACTGCTGTCCCTGGCACGTAACCAGTCGCCGCGCAGCGGCCTGGCAATGACCGGCGAGATCACCCTGACCGGACATGTGTTGCCGGTAGGCGGCATCCGCGAGAAAGTGATTGCTGCACGCCGCCAGTCAATCCATGAGCTGATACTGCCCGAGGCCAATCGCGGCGATTACGAGGAGCTACCTGAATACCTGCGAGACAACATGACGGTGCATTTTGCCGGCCATTTCAAGGACGTGGCCAAACGCCTGTTTGACTGAGGCTGTCCAACCTAATCCAGCCTAACAATAAAAAGGGGCACCCCTGAGTGCCCCTTTCACTCTCCCACGCCGAGCCCTAGCGTCGTTCAGATTTGTGCGGCTCGTCGTGCTCCCACTCCTCCACATCAGGCAGATCATCCAGGCTGACATCGAAGTCGTCATCCACCGCTTTTGGTGGCTGCTTGCTACGCACAGGCTGCGGCCCCAGTGCGTCGAGCAGGTCCACGTCCAGATCCAGCTTGAAGTCTTCAAGGTTCAGGCGGACATCATCCTGCGCCTCCTGCTCGGCTGCGCGCGGGGTTCTGGACGGCTGCTCCAACTCATCATCCATCAGCAGCGGATCCAGGTGATCGACCCGCTCGACCATATCGGTCTCAACTTGGGCCAGCAGTGCAGGGAAGCGCATTTTCAACTGATCGATACGCTCCATGTCGGCTCCCAACGCCAGCGCTTCGCGCTCCTGTGCGGCAAAGGCCGGGCGGTCACACAATTCAGCCAGCACCCGCAGCAACCTGTAGCGCAGATCAAGACGCTCAGGTTGTGTGGCAATGGCCTTATCCAGCAATACGCGGGCCTCAGCAAACCGCCCATAGGTGATATAAAGCTCCACCCCGGCCAACGGGTCGGTTGCCGGTTTCGGCTGAGCCGGCGCAGGCTGGCGTACCCTCACTGAGCCGGGCGCGACCTGCTCGCGCGGGCGGATAGCCGGCATGGGAATCGATTCCGGCTCGGCTGAAGCCTTCCTGCGCATACCGAACAGCAAGCCAAGCACAGCCAGTCCCAGCCCGACCAGGATTGGCCACCAACTGAACCAGCGTTCCAGGCTGCTCGATGTCACCTGTGCACCCAGTCTATCGTCCATCAGCCCGGCTGCCGGCAAAACACCCAGCGCCCCCGGATTCGGATCATCCGATCCCTGTACCGAACTCTGAGCCCCAGGCTCCGCGCCCGCTACTGCAAGCAGCGCACCCGCCGCAGCCGACTCTTCAAATGCGGCCTGCTCCAATGCCCGCGCCTCGCGCAGCACTTCGAGCTCAGCCTGCAGACTGGCGATCTGGGAGTCACGATTATCCAACTCGCTAAGCAGCACACTGAAGCGCGTCTCCAGCATGCTTAGGCGATCACGCAACTCCGCCGATTCATTGGCTGCAGGCTCCAACGCATCGATTCGCAAACGATCAGCGCTCGCAACCGGCTCGGCAACCGTTGCGATCGACTCCGGCTGACTGTCCAGCGGACGCTGGGCCGGCGGCGCAGCTGAAAATCCCAACTGCTCAGCGGTCGGCAACACCAACGCCTGCCCCTGGCGCAAACGGTTGATGTCTCCGTCAATAAAGGCCTGAGGATTCAAGGCGCGAATCGCCAGCATGGTTTGTCGCACACCAGCACGCTCATCAGGACGGTAGCGTTCGGCAATCGCCCACAGGGTATCACCCGCCACGGTCTGATATTGCGCAGCACCCGGCTGCGGTTGCAAATCGGGCAGTGCCAGCGCAGCTGGCGCCGGTTGCACTGGACGTGAGACTGGCGTCTGGACGCTTGATCGGGTCTGGGCCGCAGCAGCTACCGGTTGACTGATGCCCGGTCCCGGACTGTACAGCGGCGGATCAAGCAGCACGGTATATTCACGCAGCATGACCCCATTGGGCCGGCGCAACTCAACCAGGAAGTTCAGATAAGGCTCGCGTACCGGCCAGTTGGATTCAACATCGATGAATAGACGATTGTTGCGCAGCACCGGGACGAAACGCAGGTCGGTGAGAAAATAAGGTCGCTGAATGCCTGCTTGATCGAAAGCCTGCTGGTCAGCCAGACGAACCCGAATATCCTCAGGTGTCACGCCACTACTGCCATGCAACTCAATAGTGGCCTTGAGGGGTTCGTTGAGCGCCGACCCCAAAGCAATGTCACCCAGCCCCAGCGCATTGGAGATTCCGGCATACAAAGCCGCCACGGTGGCGACTCCCAATACAACCCGGTGTTTGGCAGGCATACCTTAATCCCTTGTTGTTCAATGACCCCAGCTTGGCGGAGTCTTATTCACGGAGCACCCAGGGCAATACCATTATGCCACTACAAATCCCAAAAACGAACACACCATCGCCACGTTTTTGGCGAAACAGAGCAAAAACTCATCCGATCGACAAATGACAGTCACATACAAAGCCAAGCCTATAGTTATATAGCTAGACGCCAGTACCGAGACCGTCAAGCTGCGACCGGCAAATCCTCCCAAGCCTGGCGACTTGCGGTAGAATCGGCTCCCGGCCCGTCAACACTAAATGCCTCATGAATGATGTAGACAAACTGTTCGCCCAACCACTGACCAAGGTTAGCGACTTCGTGTTCGATCACGACGTAGCTCGGGTATTTCCCGACATGATCAAACGTTCGGTCCCTGGCTATCCGACCATTGTCGAGACGATCGGCCTGATTGCCGGGCAGCATGCGGGGCCGCACACACTGATTTACGACCTGGGCTGCTCGCTTGGCGCCGCCACTCAGTCCATGCGCCGGCATGTGCGCAGTCAAGGCTGCCGCATCATTGCAGTGGACAATGCCCCAGCCATGGTCGAGCGCTGCCGTGAATACCTCAGTGCCCAGTCGGCCATGACTGAAGAACTGACCCCGGCCGAAGTGATCGAGGCAGACATTCTCGAGCTGCCCCTGCAGCCCTGCTCGGTGGTAGTGCTGAACTTCACCCTGCAGTTCATCAATCCAGAGCTGCGCTTGCCCCTGCTCAGCCGCATTCGTCAGGCACTCAAACCGGGCGGCATATTGCTGTTGTCGGAAAAGTTGCGTTTCGATGACCCGGATCAGCAGCAACGCCTGGAAAACCTGCACTACGCCTTCAAACGGGCCAACGGCTACAGTGAGCTGGAGATCGCCCAGAAGCGCAGCGCGATTGAAAACGTCATGCGCCCAGACACTCTGGATACTCACCTGCAACGCCTCCAGCAGGCCGGCTTCAGCCAGGCGCATAGCTGGTTTCAATGCCTCAATTTCTGCTCGATGATCGCCACTTGTGATTGACTATCAACCGCTTTTCCACGCCCTGCGCAACACCCCACTGGAACACTGGCTGGATAACCTGCCACAGGCCCTGAACCAGCGGCTGGACACAACCAATCATGGCGATCTGGCTCGCTGGCAGGCGGCACTGGAACAGATTCCGTCACTGCCGCAAGCGTCCATTGAGTTGCAGCACGGAGTGCGCATCGGGCACCCGGAGGCCATCGACGAGTCGACCCAAGCAGCTCTGCGCCAGGCCTTGCAAGGTCTGCATCCATGGCGCAAGGGGCCGTTCGAGCTGTTCGGGGTTCATATCGATACCGAATGGCGTTCGGACTGGAAATGGCAGCGCGTCGCCCCGCACCTTGATCTGCGCGGCAAGCGAATTCTGGATGTTGGCTGTGGCAACGGCTATTACATGTGGCGGATGTGGCAGGCAGGCGCCCAACTGGTTGTCGGCGTTGACCCCAACCTGCTGTTTCTCAATCAATTTCTGGCAATCCGTCGATTCATGCCTGAGGCGCCGGTCTGGCAACTGCCCTTCACCCTTGAAGAGTTGCCGGAGCCGACCGATGGCTTCGACGCGGTGTTCTCCATGGGTGTGCTGTATCACCGACGCGCGCCTATCGACCATCTGTTACAGCTCAAGGCCTGCCTGCGCCCCGGCGGTGAACTGGTGATGGAAACACTGGTGGTTGAGGGCGACGCGCAACAATGTCTGGTGCCCGAAGACCGCTATGCGCAAATGCGCAACGTCTGGTTCCTGCCTTCAGTCCCGCTGCTTGAGCGATTCCTGCGCCGGGCAGGCTTTCAGGATGTGCGCTGCGTGGACCAGGCTCATACCAGCACCGAGGAACAACGCAGCACCGACTGGATGCGTTTTCAGTCACTGCCTGACTTTCTTGACCCGGAGAATCCGGCACTGACCCGCGAAGGCTATCCTGCACCCTTGCGGGCAGTGATACTGGCCCGCAAGCCCGGCTAAGAGGGTATTTACAAATTACTGCGCTCGGCTTAGGGAAACACTGATTAAATCAGTTCGGTGTTGGCCCAATTGTCGCTGACCTGTTCTGGACACGCCGTGAACCCATCCATGGGGGCTTGGCGATGCCCATCCGGGGCATCGACAGTCCAGAACAGGTCAGCGCCAACCGGGCTACTGGGCTGGTGTGCAATTAATCAGTATTCCCTTTTGGACTGCGCTCAGCCGAAAACCGCAACCGTTTGCCGGCTAATCGCGACCAACGCCCCATCCTCGCGCCAGACCATCGCTCCGGCATGCCCGTAGCCATCCCGGGCATGCTCAATACTGGCTTTGTAGAGCAGCCAGTCGGTATTACCAAGGGCTGGCTGAGGCTGCACAAACTCGATGGTCCAGGTCAGCGAGCTGGCTGGAGCGCGCTCGGCGAGATGCGGCAGCACTGCCGGTGGCCAGACATCGACCAAGCCAAGAATATGCGCCTCGTGAACCTCTCCCTCATCCTGTCGAAAGCGCATCCAGCCGCCCATATCGCGCTTGCGGCTGCGACTGAACGGCAGATCGCCAAAACACCAACGCAGATTGAAGTGTTTGAGAAAGACCGGACTCAGACCTTCGATATACGGCGTATCGACATACTGATCAGGTGCTTTGACCTCAGGAGGCGGCTCAGCCACGACATTAACCACCGACTCCCGCGCCGCGCCGAAGCTACCCTGAATGATGCACATCACCTGGCCATTCTGACGGGCCATGCCGAGCATCTGGCTGACTGCCTTGCCCTCACGCAATACCTCTGCTTCAACCATCATCGTCTCGCCCGGCGCCACCGGCCCGACGAACGTGATCGCCAGCGAACGCACCGGACGCCCAGCCGGAACTTTCTCACGCATGCCCTGGTACACCAGCGCCGCCACCAGGCCGCCATAGCCGGCCCGGCCTTGAGCCCAGTCGGGCGGAATAGTCACCTGGTTGTCGGGCGAGCGGGACAGAGCGGCAAGCAATTCTGCAAAGGTCATCAATAGCTTCCTTGGGATCAATATCCTTGCATGTTAATGCCCGGCGCAGCGTATTCGCATACTCATTGGTGCACTGAATGGCCCACTATCTCAGGACTGCCTGCGCAGCCCCGACAACCAGCCCAGTGCCAGCCAGGCCGCAGGTATCTCCGGCCAGTCGTGCTCGCCCAGGCCCGCCAGGTCATAACCCGGCACCCCGGCCCGGGCCAACAAGCGTTCATGCCACCAGCGCAGGCATGCCCCGCTACCCGGCTCAAGCTGCCTGGCCAGGGTCATGCGCAGGCGCATGGGCAACGACAACAGCAAGCGCTGCTCAACCGCGAGAAAGATTTGCCGTTCATTCTCCAGATAGGCCGCTTCAGCGGCAGCCGAGAGGTTCAGTTGCTGAGCCAAAATCAGTAATTGGCGGGCATACTCGCGGTGACTTTGCAGTGGGTCAAGGCGGCTGCGCCAATCCAGTTGCAAACGCTCTACGGCCTCGGTCAGGGTATGCACCCCCGCGCTTGGTGCATCGAGCAACACCGCCAGCCAGCGGCGCTGCAGCAGTGACAGGCCTTGCAGCAACAGCAACAACTCGGCGCTGCTGGAACCCGGCTTTGGGCGCCAGTCGCCGACTTCAGAATCGGCGACCTGGAGCAGCCGTGCACAGCGTTCCGGCCATTCAGTCGGCCCCAACTGGCGACGCATGCTGTGCCATTGTTGCTCGAGCACCTCAACACCCTGCTGCAGCCAGCGCCCGGCCTGCTGCCGGGCCGTGCGCTTAGCCCTCATCCTTACCTCCGGTCAAACGCTCACGAATTGCCTGAATGATGCCCCGATTATCTTCAGCCAGCATGCCCTGATCATCCGCGGGCACTGCCCGGCACAAGTCCAGGGTGAAATGTCCCAGCCGTGAACTGTACAGGCCAACACCAATCCCCTGCCCGACCCGAGCCGCCAGTTTCTCCATCAAGCCAGACAGCAAACTGTCGCTCAATGCTCCGATAGCCATCTCGGTACCGCCAGCCAAAGCGATATTGCGTAGCACATGACGGGCCAGTCGCCAGCGTCCTAGCTGCCCCATTGGAATGCCGAACAGTTGCGCCAGCTTCTGCATCATCCGGACATTGCGCCAGACCACCAACAGCAGATCGACCGCCACCCAGGGGCTGGTCGCCACCAGCATCCCGGTTCCAGTCGACTCGCGCCGGATCAGTTGCCGTGCCTGCAGGTCCAAAACCTGATAGAACTCCTGGTTCAGCCGGTGCCGAACTTCTTCAGGACTGTGCGAGACATCCAGCGTGGCACAACTGGCACGCACGGCCTGTGCCAGCGGGGTGTCCCGGTACAGAGTCTGCAAACGCTCCAGCCAGTCGAGCGACAGGCGAGCCCCGGGCTCGCGCAGTGCCAACTGCATTTCCCGACGCAATTGCTCCAATTCGGTCAGCCGTAGGCGCTGACGCCGAATATCACGCCAGGCCAATGCCGCAGTGCCGGCCAGGGCCAACCCCAACCCGCCAAGCAGCACACCGGCCAACGGCTGCCAGCTCCAGGCATCCAGGGTCCAGCGTCCCCACTCGAAGGCAGCCCCGCCCAGGACCAGCGCAAGAACCGAGCGCCCTAGCCGGCCTGGCCAAGGGCTGGTCGGTGGCGGGTTGAGCGTGTCCGGCAATGCCGGTTCGGTCTCAGGCAGTTGGCTGGCCAACTGTTCGGCCGGCACATCGCCAATGATCCGGGTGGCTGCGTCCGCCCCTTGTTGCTCGGTTTCCCAGCGCTCGAGAATACGGGTTTTGTCCTGACTCATCAGCCATCACCCTCCAGGGTCCAGTCAATCAGATCATCCATCCGGTAATGGGCAAAGGGCTCATTGCGGTGCAGCCCCGTTGGCGGGCGCAGGCGCAGCAGTTCAGGCCCTTGCACGTTCAGGTCCAGCGGCAGATGCTCGGGAATATGTCCTGGCTGGTAACGCACCCCGCCGCTTTGGCCATCCAGCGCCGCGACCAGCGCATCGCCCTCCTGACGCGCGGCACGGATCGCCGCCAGCGGAAAGCCCTTGACCTCCACACCACCATGGCGAACTTCCGACAAGCTGTCAGTCAACAGGTCTTCCAGGCACTGCTGAACCGCTCGCTGCTGGCTCGGCGCGACCTGATCCACCTTGCTGGCGCAGACCGCCAGGCGCTCGATACGCGGCTTGAACCAACGCTCCAGCAGGCTGTTGCGACCATAGCGAAAACTGTCCAGCACCGCCTCCAGCGCCGCCTTGAGATCCACCAGCGCAGCCTGTCCGGCATCCATAGGGGTAAGCATGTCGACCAGCAGGATCTGCCGATCCAGAGTACTGAAATGCTGGTCATAAAAGCCTTTGACCACATAGTCGCGGTAGTAGTCGAACCGGGTACTGCACTGATGCCACCAACTGCCGGACTCGCCTTGGGTATGCTGATTGACCGCCGGCAACGGAACGAACTGCAGCATCTCTGCCGCCACCCCTTGGCCTGGCAGCAAAAATCGTCCCGGCTGGTTGCGCGACAACCCCGCATCAGCTCGGCAGCGGTGCAGGAACGCGGTCCATTCTGTCGTAAGCTCGGCCAGCAGCCCGGCATCAACCGGGGCCAACGGATCAATCGCGGTCAGACGTTCGAGTAACGGCCCCGCCAATGATCGGCGAGGCTCCTGACTCAGCCAGCCCTGAAGCTGTTCACACCAGCGGCCATAGTCGAGTCCGAGCAATGGCAGATCCAGCAGCCACTCCCCCGGGTAGTCGATGATTTCGATATGCAAGGTCCGACTGCCCTGAAGTTTGCCCAGCAACCCGTGGGGGCGAAAACGCAGATCTATCACCACCCGTGACAGATCGCTGGTCGACTCCGGCCAGCGCGGCGGATCTGCTGCCAACGCAGCCAGTGCCGAAAGATAGGGAAACGGCTGCTCAACCCCGTCGCGCTGCCAGCGTACCGATTCCAGCCGGTCAAACGGCGGACGCCGGGCCAGCAGCCCACGCTGATGGTTTTCCAGCTGGTTGATAAAGCTGGTAATGAAGGTGGTTTTCCCGGCGCCACTCAGCCCAGTCACGCCAATGCGAATTCGCTGACCGGTCAAGCGTTCGGCCTGATAACGCACCTGCTTGAGCCAGTTCACAGTTTTCGCTTTCACCATACGGGCACTCCCTGAGGCATCCATGGTCTATTGGGGTCTACGATCAGTATCATACAGGCACAATCCCGGAGGACACCGCCTATGGCTTACTCTGATACGCACAGCAAGGTGATTGGATATCTGCTGTGGATCTTTGGTTTCATGGGGGCCCACCGGTTCTACTATGGCAAGCCATGGACCGGCACGCTCTGGTTTTTCACCTTGGGACTGCTGTTCATTGGCTGGATTGTCGACTTGTTCCTGATTCCGAAAATGGATCGGGAAGCCGATCACCGTTTTCGTAGCGGGCCGATAAACTTCAACTTGACCTGGGTGCTGCTGACCTTTCTCGGCATCTTCGGTGCCCACCGACTGTATATGGGCAAATGGATCACCGCCATTTTGTATTTCTTCACTGGCGGCCTGCTGCTGCTCGGGGTGCTGTACGACTACTGGACACTGAACGAGCAGATATCCGAGAAAAATATGCAGCGCTCCTGGTAAGCGCCGCGGTGTTGCCGCAGGCTCAGATCCAGTAAACTGGTGGCCTTTCAATCAGCAGGCATCAATGGCGTGGAAATCTTCAAGGAATTTACTTTCGAAGCGGCACACAAGCTGCCGCACGTTCCGACTGGGCATAAATGTGGCCGACTGCACGGGCACTCGTTCCAGATAGCCATTCATATCAGTGGCGAGGTTGACCCGCACACCGGCTGGATCCGCGACTTCGCCGAGCTCAAGGCGGTGTTCAAGCCCATCTATGACCAGCTCGACCACCACTACCTTAACGACATTCCCGGGCTCGAAAACCCAACCAGTGAAGTAATTGCCAAGTGGATCTGGCAACAGCTCAAGCCGCAGCTGCCGGAACTGTGCCAGATTACCATTCGCGAAACCTGCACCAGCGGATGCATCTATCGCGGTGAGTAAACCCCGCTATAGCGGATCATTAAGGCGCAGCAACTCTTCGGGCAAATGCTCGATGTACTCTTCTTCAGCCGGCGGCATCTGCAGGTGGAACCCCTGCCCCTGCAGATTGTCCAGCACAGTCTGAATCTCTTCCTGAGCCAGCTTGCGCTCAGGGCTCAATACCAGATCCAGACTGTGCTCGGGCTTGCCGAACACCTGCAGCAGCGCTTCTGGCACTTCACTCAGGCCCTTTTGACGCGGCACATACAGATACATGCCAGGCTTGCGCCGACTACGATAAATCGAACACAGAACTTTCATGCACTCTCCTGAGCCGTGGCATTGGCCACGGCCAACAACTCATCACCCATCAGGCGTCGCCGCCACCCAGTCAGCTCTGGCGGCAACTGGTAGGGTCCGTTGGGATAACCGCTACGCACCAGGCTTTCCAGCACTTTTTTACGCAGCATCAATTCCGGGGCAATCCCTAACCGCTCGGCATGCGTCTGGCCAACTTTGCGCAAAGCCTTGAGCAATCGGTTGGCATCCGCCGGCAACGGCTCAGGCAAACGCTCGGGCCATTGATCCTCCGGCATCGCCTGACCTTGACGAATCAGAGCCAGTAGGGTCTGACCATCATGCCGGACGGTGCGCGGATGCATGTCCTCAATACGCGACAGTGCCTGGAGGTTGTCCGGCTGATACTGGGCCAGCGGATACATTGCCCGTTCGCGAAGCAGCCGATTGCGCGCCTGATCACGGCGCCTGGCCTCACGCTCACGCCAGCTTGCCAAGACCTTGAGAACCGCCAGTTGCGACGGCTTTAAGCGCCAGGCCTGTTTAGTCTGCTGGTAAGCCAGTTCGGGGTCGGTCTCGGCGGTGCTGACTGCCACCTGCTCGGCTGTATCTTCCAGCAGCCAGTCGCGCAAGCCTGCTGCATCAATACGTGGCGCCAGAACCTGATAGAGCTCAGCCAGATGCACCGCATCACGGGCTGCATAATCAATTTGAGCCTCGCTCAGCGGGCGTTGCAGCCAGTCTGAACGGGTTTCATCCTTGGGCAAATCGATACCCAGCAGACTCAGTACCAGCCGCGAATAACCCATGGAGAAATCCATACCCAGGTAAGCCGCAGCCAGCTGGGTATCAAACAGCGGCGCTGGCGTGGCACCACACAGGTGCTGAAACACCTCCAGATCCTCGCTACAGGAGTGCAGCACCTTGGTAACCGCCGGGTCACGCAGCAGCTCTACCCAGGGGCTCCAGTCACTGATTTTCAACGGGTCAATCAGGTAAGCCTGACGTCCGTCGCCGACCTGCAACAGCCCGGCTATGGGGTAAAAGGTCTCGGTACGAACAAACTCGGTATCCACTGCCACATAGGGCAGTTGTCGCCAGCGCTCGCACCAGGCAGCCAGCTCGGCGTCCTGGTCGATCATCAAGGGTTGAGCCAGAGGCGGTGTCATATATCTGTTCCTTAAACCAGGGCAACAGTATAACCGATCGTCTGCCAGCCCGTGCGGCCGATGCTCCGCAGCAAGAGAGTCACGAATAGCTGTCAAGATTGACCGGGATCAACCGATACAGTTCATGGATCAGCAATAATTGCCAAAATCCGGCCCTTGGCCACCATCAAGGTCGGGTAACACTGCTAGGAGCCTGCATGGTCGTTCTCCAACACATCCCCCTCAAATACAAGTTTTGGGCGGTCAATGGCGTTACTTTTTTCAGTACCTTGCTACTGGTTCTGGTTGCCTTGTGGGTCGAGCAAGGGAGCCTGCACGCTGAGCGCCAACGCGTTGGCGAGCAACTGGTGCATCAAGCCGCGCAGGTCAGGCTGACAGAGTTTGAACCTATTGCCGCCGGCGGACGCTATGCCCGCCTGGAACAAGGCCTGGGCACCAGCCCGCGCTGGTTCCCGGTCGAGCAACTGGTAGCCACCGACCAGGACCGCCTGCTCGGGGTCTGGGCCCTGCGCCAGAACGAACAGGCCCTCCTTCTTGGAGTGAAACGCCAGGACTACCTTGAACTGCTGCTGGACCGTGCACCCTTTTACGCGCTGGTGGTCTTTGTCCTGATGGTCGGCGTACTGCTGGTATCACAATTGTTGATTCTGTTCATCACCCGCCACCTTCATGCATTGCGTGACGTTATGCAGAAGGTTCAGGAAAGCGGCGACCTGACCCTCAGGGCTCAGGCCAGCTCACGCGATGAGGTCGGTGCCATGGCGCGCGCCTTCAATGCTATGCAGGATGCCCAGCAACAGGTAGTTGGTGCTGTGCGTAAGGCAGCCGAGGAACTTGACCAGGGAGCCAGCCAATTGGCCGGGCTGATGGCGCGAGTCAATGACGGTATGATCAGCCAGCAGAGCGAAACCGACATGGTGGCAGCTGCCGTCAATGAAATGAGTGCGACGGTTCAGGACATTGCAGCCAATGGCGCCACTACCCGCGACCAGTCCGGCCAAGCAGATGAACTGGCCCGCCAGGGACGTGATCAGGTGCTCAAGGTCAGCGAAACCATCACCGGCTTGGCTACCAGCATCGAGCGTTGTACTCAGCATATGCAACGACTGGAGGGTCACAGCAAGGAAATCAGTGGCGTGGTAAGAGTGATCCGCGACATTGCCGAGCAAACCAATCTTTTGGCGCTCAACGCCGCCATCGAAGCAGCCCGGGCCGGGGAATCCGGTCGCGGCTTCGCCGTGGTCGCTGACGAGGTCCGCGCCTTGGCCCAGAGAGTCCAGAATTCCACCGATGAAATCCAGCGCATGATCGAAGCCTTGCAGGGAGGTACCCGCGATGCCGTCGCGGACATGCAAGCCAGCGCCGAGCTGACCCATGAGTCGGTTGAGCAGGTTGAAGAGGCCGGTACCTCCCTGAGCCGCATCACCACGGCAGTCAGCCAGATCCGTGACGGGAACAGTGAGATTGCCTCAGCGGTAGAACAGCAAAGTGAGGTCGCCGAATCCATCACCCAAAGTGTGGTACAGATTCGCGATGTGACCGAGCGTACGGTCGAGCAAACCCAGCAAAGCGCCGCCACCAGCCAGCAACTGGCTGCCCTGGCGCATCAATTGACCTCGGCCGTAAGCAAACTCAAAACCTGAGCGGTGTGCGCTCTGAGCGAGTCACGGGCAGGTTCATTTGCCCGTGACATGCTCATTACGGAAACACTGATTAAATCAGTTTCGGTGTTGGCCCAATTGTCGCTGACCTGTTCTGGACACGCTGTAAATCCCCTCCGGGTCCGGCCAACCGATCACAGATCGGTCGGCGTTTGGCTGCACACGAAGCATGCTTCGTAAACGCTTGCCTCACCCCTCTACGCTCTTAGATGCCATCCGACCGCCAGGGATGGCGGAAGTGTCGAAAATGCAGGAGCAATTTTCGACACTGGCATCTAACGGTCCAGAACAGGTCAGCGACAACCGGGCTACTGAGCTTGCGTGCAATTAATCAGTGTGTCCTTACTGCAGACTGATCCGCTCGCGATTACGCTCGACAGTGGCCTGGCCGATGCCCTTGACCCCGGCCAGTGATTCGACCGATTCGAACGCGCCGTTCTCATCACGGTAGGCAACAATCGCCTGGGCCTTGGACTCCCCAACCCCCTGCAACACTTCGGCAATTTCCGCGGCACTGGCGTGGTTGATGTTGACGACCGGGCCAACCGACTGTTCGGCCAAAGCCGGCACAGCAACCCAGGTAGACATGACGAACATAACTGCGGCAAAAAGTTTGCGCATAAATTGATTCCTCTCCATGTGATTGAATGCCGTACAGCCGGGCGACTGCCTGCGATTTCCTTCGCACTCCCTGCGGCTTGCCAAGACTAAACAAAACGGCGCCCGGAGCAAGCTCGCGGACGCCGTCTTGTGAAACAATTGGCAAATATGTCTCAATTAGCTATTTGCCACCGCCTCCAGGCCACGCTGCAGATCGGCACGCAGATCCTCAACATCCTCCAGCCCCACCGCAATACGGATCAGCCCTTCGCGGATTCCTGCTGCTTCACGAGCCTCCACACTCAGGCGCCCGTGTGTAGTAGTGGCCGGATGGGTGATAGTACTTTTGGCATCGCCCAGGTTGGCGGTGATCGACAGCAACCGGGTGGCATCGATAAACCGCCAGGCCGCCTCACGACCACCCTTGAGTTCAAAACTCAGCACGGCGCCAAAGCCTGACTGCTGGCGCTTGGCCAATTCATGCTGCGGATGACTAGGCAGGCCGGCATAGTAGACCTTATCGATCCCAGGCTGGCACTCCAGCCACTCAGCCAGGCTCTGGGCGCTGGCACAATGGGCATTCATTCGCAGCTTCAAGGTTTCCAGCCCCTTGAGAAATACCCAGGCATTGAACGGACTCAAGGTTGGGCCGGCAGTACGCAGGAAGCCGACAACCTCCTGCATGTGCTCCCGGCGCCCGGCAACCACACCACCCAGACAGCGGCCCTGACCATCGATATACTTGGTTGCCGAGTGGATAACGACATCTGCCCCCAGGGCCAGCGGCTTCTGCAAGGCCGGAGTACAGAAGCAGTTATCGACGACCAACAAGGCCTCCTGCCCTTTGGCCACATCGGCCAGGGCGGCGATGTCTACCAGCTCGGCCAATGGGTTGGACGGCGACTCGACAAAGAACAAACGAGTGTTGGGCTTGCAGGCGGCCTGCCAGCCAGCAATATCGGCTAAAGTAACGTAGTCGACCTCGATACCGAAGCGCTTGAAATACTTCTCGAACAGGGTCACGGTGGCGCCAAATACGCTACGCGAGACCAGAATGTGGTCGCCCGCCGAACACAGACTCATCACCGTCGACAGAATTGCTGCCATACCGGAAGCGGTACCCACCGCTTGTTCAGCCCCTTCGAGCGCAGCAATACGCTCCTCGAAAGTACGTACCGTAGGGTTCATGTAACGTGAATAGACATTGCCCGGCGCTTCGCCAGCGAAGCAGGCGGCGGCATCCGCAGCACTGCGAAAGACATAGCTGGAGGTCAGAAACAGCGCCTCGCCATGTTCGGCCTCCGGACCTCGACGCTGACCGGCACGCACCGCCAGTGTATCGAAACCGGCATCGAGCAGATCGCTGTCGAGCCGCCCGGCATCCCATTCAATAGTCATTACCTTCCCCTTGCCGCCAGGCGTCTCCCAAGGTCATTGCTACGCAGCAATGACCGGTTTCCGAGATGCCCTATTGCTCAATTGTTGTGCAGGTCAATAATCGCGTTGCCGATTTCCGACGTGATCTTGGCCGCATCATTGCGCGCCTGCTCGATCTTGCCCAGATACGCCTCATTGACGTCGCCGGTGACGTACTCACCGTTGAACACCGAACAGTCGAAATCATGGATATTGGGGTTACCCTCACGCACCGCCTCGACCAGGTCATCAAGATCCTGATAGATCAGCCAGTCAGCACCGATCAGCTCAGCCACTTCTTCGGTACTGCGATCATGAGCGATCAGCTCGTGGGCGCTGGGCATGTCGATGCCGTAGACATTAGGGTAACGGACCGCCGGAGCCGCCGAGCAGAAATAGACCTTATTGGCACCCGCTTCACGGGCCATCTGAATGATCTGCTTGCAGGTGGTACCACGCACGATGGAGTCATCGACCAGCAGAACATTCTTGCCACGAAATTCCAGTTCGATCGCATTGAGCTTCTGGCGCACCGACTTCTTGCGCGCCGCCTGGCCAGGCATGATGAAGGTCCGGCCGATATAGCGGTTTTTGACAAAACCTTCACGGAACTTAACGCCCAAGTGGTTGGCCAGCTCGACTGCCGAGGTCCGACTGGTATCAGGAATCGGAATTACCACGTCAATCCCGTGGTCCGGGCGCTCATGGGCAATTTTCTCGGCCAGCTTTTCCCCCATGCGCAGGCGTGCCTTGTAGACCAGAATCCCGTCGATCATGGAGTCCGGACGCGCCAGGTAGACATGCTCAAAGATACACGGCGAATACACCGGGTTGTCGGCACACTGACGAGTGAAGATTTCGCCCTTGTCAGTGATATAAACCGCCTCGCCGGGTTCCAGATCACGAATCAGCTCAAACCCCAGAACATCCAGCGCCACGCTTTCCGAGGCGATCATGTACTCGATGCCGGTCTCGGTTTCCCGCTTGCCATAGACAATAGGCCGGATTGCCCAGGGATCGCGGAAACCAACGATGCCATAGCCGGTGATCATGGCAATTGCAGCATAGCCACCCCGGCAACGATCGTGCACGCCTCGTACTGCATTGAAAATATCCTCTTCGCCCGGTTGCAGCTTGCCACTGCGGGCCAGTTCATGGGCGAAAACGTTGAGCAGCACTTCAGAGTCGGAGTTGGTATTGACGTGGCGCAGATCCGATTCGTAGATCTCACGCGACAACTGCTCGACATTGGTCAGGTTGCCGTTATGCGCCAGGGTGATGCCGTAAGGCGAGTTGACATAGAACGGCTGGGCTTCAGCCGAACTGGAGGAACCCGCTGTCGGGTAGCGCACATGACCCATACCCATGTTGCCCACCAGCCGCTGCATGTGACGCTGCTGGAAGACGTCTCGTACCAGACCGTTATCCTTGCGCAGGAACAGCCGGCCCCGATCACAGGTTACGATGCCGGCGGCGTCCTGGCCGCGATGCTGCAGGACGGTCAGGGCGTCGTAGAGCGCCTGATTGACGTTCGACTTGCCCACAATGCCAACAATGCCACACATGCCTAAACACCCTTACGTTGAATGTGTAAAACAGCCGTATCCGGAAGGATACCCACATCAGCTACCGAAAAAGCCGAGAATCGTGTTCTTGGACCAATCGGCAACCAGCAAAAAATGAGGAATCAGCTCGGACTGTGTCCACCAGATATCACCCTCGACAGGGGCCAGGCTTAGCAGGCCAATAACCACCACGACCAGTAACACACCTCGGGCCGCACCGAAAATCATACCGAGAAAGCGGTCAGTCCCGCTCAGCCCCGTCACCCTGACAAGTTGACCAATCAGATAATTGATCAACCCACCCAGAATCAGGGTCAACACGAACAGAATGGCACAGGCAACGATAACCCGTAGCGATGGCGTTTCTATGTAGCCTGTGAGCAGATCAGCCAAAGCGCCGCCAAACATCCAAGCGACCAGCCCGGCGATCACCCAGGTCAACAATGACAGCGCTTCCTTGACGAAACCACGCGCAAGGCTGATCAAGGCGGAGATAGCTATAACACCGATGATCAACCAGTCGACCCAGACGAATGTCACTACAGGCTACCCGATAACGAAAGAACGCTATTCTAACAGACTCTAACGCGCACGAGTATTCGCATCATAGGCAACCACCAACCCCTGGTTACCATGCTTGCGGGCCAGTTCATCGCGCAAGCTGTTGGCTGCAGCACGCTCGACTAACGGCCCGACATAAACCCGCGTGATGCTACGCCCGTCAACCTGGACCGTAAGGGTGTAGGCGTTATAGCCTTCGCTACGCAGGGTTTGACGGAAGCTTTCGGCGTTGGCGGCATTGGAGAAGCTGCCGAGCTGGATTACCCAGTCGCCAGTCACTGTGACCGGAGCAGCAGGTGCGGGAGCAGCAGGAGCTGACACCGGCGGCTCAGGTGCAGCAGTTACAGCAGGAGCTGGCTCGGGAGCCGGTGCGACAGGAGGGAGTTCGGTAGGCAGGTCAGCGCCCGGCTCGGGTATTTCGGCGACCTCCGCCGGCTCAGGCAACTCAATCGGCGCTGCCACCTCAATTGGACGAGAGTCCAGCACAGGAGGCTCTGGCACTTCAACCTCAACCCGAACCGTTTCATCTTGCCCGGACAACAGCATCGGCAGGAATACCACCGCCGCAATGATCAATACCAGCGCCCCAATGATGCGCTGCTTCAGACCTTCATCCATCGATCGGCTCCTGTGTCTGTTCAGAAAGCCAGAGTATGGCCTCTGCGACACAGAAAAACGACCCAAAAATCACGATCTCACTGTCAACCGGGGTTTGTTCGAGCTGGGCAACGATAGCCTCAGCCACCGAGTTGCATGACTTGGCCTCAGCCCCCTGCCTCGCCAGCACTTGCGCCAGGACAATGGCCGAGCAACTACGCGGGCTTGGCAAGGGCGCAGTCAACCACTGGGAAAACTCACCAAGCAGCGGTTCGACAACCCCTTGCATGTCCTTGTCGGCCAACAGCCCGAATACCGCCACGCGCGATCGGGGTCGCCGACGCAGTTCGCGGGCCAGAAAACTGGAAGCCTGGGGGTTGTGCCCGACATCAAGACACAGCTCTCGCCACTGTCCGCGCCACAGCACCCGGCGCCGATCCACTCGTCCGGGCACATGCGCTTTGCGCAGCGCCTGAGCCAGCAGCGGGTCGGGCAAATCCAGTCCAGCGGCCCAGAACGCCTGGAGCGCCCCGGCCAGGTTGTCTCGCGGCAGACTGACCGCCGGCAACTCGACCCGCCGCTGCCGCCCCTTTGCATCCACGCCCTGCATACACCAGGCACCCTGCTCCAGCGCTGACCAGTGATAATCCCGGTCAAGTAGCAGCAGGCGAGCATCCAGGCGTTGCACCTCAGCCATAAAGGTATCGGGCAGATCGGTTTCACCAGACACCACCGGCCGACCGGCACGTATGATCCCAGCCTTTTCGAAAGCTACCGACTCACGGCTGTTGCCCAGAAACTCCTGGTGATCGAGACCAATGCTGGTGACTACTGCGATATCGGCATCGACCACGTTGACCGCATCCAGCCGCCCGCCCAGACCGACTTCCAGCACCACAGCATCCAGCCCGGCACGCTGAAACAGCCAAAGCGCCGCCAAGGTGCCAAACTCGAAATAGGTTAGGGAAATATCATCGCGCGCCGCTTCGACCGCACCAAAGGCCTCGCACAGCTCAGCATCGCTTGCCTGCTGACCATTAATGGTTACGCGCTCGTTGTAATGCAGCAGGTGGGGAGAACTGTACACGCCGGTCCGCAGACCGGCGCATTGCAGCAGACTACCAAGAGTGGCGCAGGTCGAGCCCTTGCCGTTGGTGCCAGTAACCGTAAACACCAGAGGAGCCGGCTTGAGTACTCCGAGCCGGCCAGCAACCTGACCGACTCGTCCCAGCCCCATATCGATGTCTTTAGGGTGCAGCTTTTCCAGACGCGCCAGCCAGTCGGCCAGCGACAACTCGGCGATCAAGCGTCCTCAACGGCGGCGGCCGCCTCCCGTTCAGGGGCTGGCTGCTGAGTGAACATCGACAGCAGACTGGCAAGACGATCACGCATTTGATGACGCGAGACAATCAGGTCCAATGCACCGTGCTCAAGCAGAAACTCACTGCGCTGGAAACCTGGTGGCAGTTTTTCGCGAACAGTCTGCTCAATCACCCGCGGCCCGGCAAAGCCGATCAGTGCGTTGGGCTCGGCGACATTCAGATCACCCAGCATGGCCAAGCTGGCCGACACACCGCCATAGACCGGATCGGTCATGACCGAGATATAGGGAATGCCCTCTTCCCGCATCTTGGCCAGCGCAGCACTGGTTTTAGCCATCTGCATCAGCGAAAACAGCGCTTCCTGCATCCGTGCACCACCCGAGGCCGAGAAGCACACATAGGGAATACGTTCCTGCAGGGCGATTTCCGCACCACGTACGAAACGGGCACCGACCACACTACCCATCGAACCGCCCATGAAGTTGAACTCGAAGGCACTGGCTACCAACGGCATCCCCTTGAGCTTGCCCTTCATGACCACCAGTGCGTCTTTCTCGCCAGTGTCCTTTTGCGCAGCAGTGATACGATCCTTGTACTTCTTGCTATCACGAAACTTCAGCCGGTCGACCGGTTCCAGCTCGGCAGCTACTTCGCTGCGGCCTTCTGGATCAAGGAATACGTCCAGGCGGCGACGAGCGTCGATACGCAAGTGATGGTTGCACTTGGGGCACACATCCAGGTTCTTTTCCAGTTCCGGGCGATAGAGCACCGCGTCACAGGACGGGCACTTGCGCCACAGCCCTTCCGGCACGGTGCTCTTCTTTGCCTCGGAACGCACGATGGAAGGAATCAGTTTGTCCACCAGCCAGTTGCTCATCGCCAATCCTTATCTTGTCAGTTACACCAATTGGGTGGCTCTCAACGATCCATCGCCGCCCGCATTTCGCGGATGATCGAGGCAATGGCTTCGCGAGCCTTGTCCGGTTCTTGCTGATGGGCGGCAATCTGATTGACCAGCACAGAGCCGACAACGACTCCATCGGCCACCTGAGCCACTGCGGCTGCCGAGCCCCCATCACGAATACCAAAGCCGACACCGATGGGCAGATCGGTGACGCTACGCAGCTTTTCAAGTTTGGCTGCTACATCGGTGACGTCCAATGCACTGGACCCAGTCACACCCTTGAGTGAAACATAGTAAATATAGCCGCTGGCTTGGGCACAAATTTTCTTCGCCCGCTCCAAAGTCGTAGTTGGCGACAGCAGGAAAATACTATCCAGCCCTTGCTCACGGAACAGCACGGTGACCTCTTCGCCTTCTTCCGGCGGCAGGTCCACAGTCAATACCCCGTCAACCCCGGCACTGGCTGCAGCCTGGGCAAACTCGGCATAGCCCATGCGCTCGACCGGATTGAGATAACCCATCAGTACCACCGGGGTGGTCTGGTCACGTTCACGGAACTGGCGCACCATCTCCAGCACCTGGACAAGGCTGACCTTGTGGGCCAACGCCCGCTCCATGGCCAACTGGATGACCGGACCATCGGCCATTGGGTCGGAGAACGGAATACCCAGCTCAATCACGTCCGCCCCGGCCTCGACCAGCGCGTGCATCAGTGGCAGTGTCATCCCCGGCTCAGGATCGCCAGCGGTGATGTAGGGAATCAGGGCCTTGCGGCCGGAAGCCTTGAGAGCTTCAAAACAGGCTTGAATTCGACTCATGGTGTACTCGTTCAAATACTGATGCCGTCGATACCGGCGACCGTGTGGATGTCCTTGTCGCCACGACCGGACAGATTGACCACGATGTGCTGATCAGGCCGCATGGTGCGGGCCAGCTTCATCGCATAAGCGACCGCGTGACTAGATTCCAACGCAGGCATGATGCCTTCGACCCGGGTCAATTCGCGGAAGGCCGCAAGCGCCTCATCATCGGTAGCGTCCACGTAATTGACCCGGCCAATATCCTTGAGCCAGCTATGTTCAGGGCCTACACCGGGGTAATCGAGACCAGCCGAAACCGAATGAGTTTCGATGATCTGCCCATCTTCATCTTCCATCAAGTAAGTGCGGTTGCCGTGCAACACACCCGGACGCCCGGCATTCAGCGGAGCCGCATGCTGACCGGTCGCCAGCCCGAGTCCGCCAGCCTCAACCCCGTACATGGCCACACCTTCATCCTCCAGGAATGGATGGAACAGCCCGATGGCGTTGGAGCCTCCCCCGACACAGGCCACCAGGGCATCAGGCAGGCGTCCAGCCTGGGCCAGACACTGGGCGCGAGCTTCGCGACCAATCACGCACTGAAAATCCCGCACCAGTTGCGGATACGGATGCGGACCGGCCACAGTCCCGATAATGTAGAAAGTGTTGTCGATATTGGTTACCCAGTCGCGCATGGCCTCGTTCATCGCATCCTTGAGGGTCTTGGAGCCGGAGGTAACCGGAATCACCTCGGCACCCAACAGCTTCATGCGATAGACATTCAGTGCCTGACGCTTGACGTCCTCCGCGCCCATGTAGACCTGGCACTGCAAACCCAGGCGAGCGGCAACTGTAGCGGTGGCCACGCCATGCTGGCCAGCACCAGTCTCGGCAATCACCCGTGGCTTGCCCATGTGTTTGGCCAGCAGCGCCTGACCAATGGTGTTGTTAACCTTGTGCGCGCCGGTGTGATTGAGATCCTCACGCTTGAGCCAGATTTGCGCGCCGCCCAGCTTGGCCGTCAGCCGTTCAGCCAAATACAGTGGCGAAGGCCGACCGACATAGTGCGCCAGATCACGATCAAACTCGGCCTGGAACGCGGGATCGACCGACAATTGGCGATAGAGCGCCTCCAGATCTTCGAGCGCATCCATCAGTGTTTCGGAGACGAAACGCCCGCCGTAGGGGCCGAAATGGCCGCGCGCATCGGGCACTGCCGCATAATCGATTCGGGTTGAGTCAGACACGCTTCACCTCATGAACAAAAGCGTTGATTTTATTCGCATCCTTGATGCCTTTGGCGGCTTCAACACCGCCACTCACATCCACCGCCCAGGGTTTAACCCGAGACACGGCCTCGGCCACATTGCTGGCATCCAAACCACCTGCCAACACCAGCGACCAGCTGCGCTCGGACGGGATCATCGACCAGTCAAAGGTCAGGCCGGTCCCACCCGGAACCCCAGGTTTGAAACTATCGAGCAAAATTCCGCTAGCCGAAGGCCACTGACTCGCCAGGGCATTCAGATCATCGCCGGCACGCACCCGTATGGCTTTGAGATAAGGCCGGCCAAACTGCAGGCAATAAGGCTCTGGCTCATCGCCGTGAAATTGCAGCACATCCAGCGGAACCTGCTCCAGCACGGCGCGGACCTGTTCGGCTGGCGCATCGACAAACAGGCCAACCGTGGTTACAAAGGGGGGCAAAGCCCGGACTATTTCAGCTGCACGTGCCGGCTCGACTGCCCGAGGGCTCGGCACATAAAACACCAGACCAATGGCGTCAGCACCCGCCGCAGCCGCCGCGCTGGCGTCCTCGACACGGGTAATCCCACAGATTTTCACACGCGTTGCCATCGACCAGTACACCATCGGGAAACAAGGGTTGGATACTAACAGATCGCCCCGACAGCGTCAGTCCTGTGCGTTCAGCGCCGCCAGAAAGTGCGGCCCCATATAACGCTGCGGCAATTCGAACTGCTCGGGATAGGTCACATCCACCAGATAAAGCCCATAGGCTGGTGCGGTCAGCCCGCCTTCACGCCGATCTCGCGCCTGCAGAACCTCCGCCGCCCAGTTCTCTGGACGCTCACCAGCACCAATCTGCATCAGCACCCCGGCAATATTACGCACCATGTGATGCAAGAAGGCATTGGCGCGGATATCCAGCACGATGAAACGACCAAAGCGGATCAGTTCCAGATGATGCACGGTCTTGACCGGCGACTTGGCCTGGCAGCCGATGGCCCGGTACGAGGTAAAGTCATGCTCTCCCACCAGCGCCCGGGATGCCCGCTGCATCCGCTCAAAGTCCAGAGGCCGGTAATTCCAGGTCACCTCGTGGGCCAGGTGCGCCGGGCGAATCGGGTCATTGTAGATGACGTAGCGGTAACGCCGGGCCATGGCCGAGAAGCGGGCATGAAAATCCATGGGCACGACCTTGACCCAGCTCAGACTGATATCAGGAGGCAGATTGGCATTGGCGCCATGAATCCAGTTCAGCGCCTGACGACGGGCGTTGCTGTCGAAGTGGATGATTTGGCAGGAAGCATGCACCCCGGCGTCAGTGCGCCCGGCGCAGGCGACCTGGACCGGGTGATTAGCCACCCGAGACAACGCCTTTTCAACCGCTTCCTGAACGCTAGGCACACCCTCTTCCTGGCGCTGCCAGCCTCGATAGGCGGTCCCCCGGTATTCGACACAGGCCGCCACCCTGGAAACAACAGCGGCCGCCCCATGGGCGGCCGCGTCGAAGTGATTGGAATCACTGCTCATCAGTCAGTCAATGTCTCCATCATGCTGCGAGCTTCCTGCTGCTGCTGCTCGTTGCCTTCATCGATCACCTCGGAGAGGATATCCCGGGCACCTTCATTGTCGCCCATGTCGATATAGGCCCGAGCCAGATCCAGCTTGGTCGCGCACTCGTCAGTACCAGAGAGGAAGTCAAACTCATCATCATCCATGTCATCCCCCAATGGCACACCCTGCTCTGCCGGGCTGGCAGTATCCTCAGTTGCGTCGCCGAGGTTATCGGCCGCATCACCATCGGCCTCTTCAAGCTGGGCGCCCTGCGCTGCCATCGCCGAGCTGAGTTCATCCTCAAAGCCCATCAGATCTTCATCAGACAGGGCAAACGCATCATCAGCCTGCGGCTCGTCAACGCTCAACGGCTCATCCTGAACCGGCTCACCAGCCTCAAACTCGGCCAGCAGGTTATCGGCCTGCAGATCATCGGTGAGTGACAGATCGAAGTCTTCGTTCAGATCAAGCGAGGCCAGCTCTTCGGCGGGCTCTTGCACAGCCTCTGCGACTGCTTCCGGCTCCAGAGTATCCAGGTCGAAATCCAGATCGAACGCGCTCTCGCTGCTCTCGACACTCTCGCCGCTCTCAGCACTTTCCTGCTCGTCCTTCAGCGACGGCTCATCCAGAGTGAAGTCCACTGCAGCAGCTTCAGCAGAGTCTTCAGCATCCAACTGGCTATCGTTCAACTCAGCCTCAAAGTCACTGAAGTCAAAATCCAGGTCATCGGCTACTTCAGGCTCGGCAGGCTTGTCAGCACTGACTGCGTCATCGCTAGCCGGGGCTGCGGGATAGTCAATCGGCTGGTCGCGCTCATCTTCGGCAACCACCGCTGCCGCCCCCAGGGCTGCAGCCGCCATCAACGGGAAGCGAGCGTTCAGTGCCTGCAACTCGCTTTGCGCAGTGCTCTTATTACGCAGCACTTCAGCCTGAGCGGCATAGCCGAGGCTATTGTCACGCAGGGCATGCACTTCCATCAGCTTGAGCCGCAGCTCATCGCGCTCAGGGTCAGCCCCAATCGCAGCCTGCAGCACGTCCGCAGCTTCATCCAGCTTGCCATAGGCAATCAGCGCATCGGCTTCGGTTAACGGATCACCGGCAATATCCAGCTCTTCGCTACCCTCAAGCTCATCGAAGCCCGCCAGAGCGACATTGAAATCATCACTGGCTGAGCCGGTATCGTCCCCCTCCCGGTCGGCCTCAGCAATAAACTCTTCTACCATTTCCGCTTCACGCCGGGCGTTGCGACGAGCTACAGCCATCAACACCAGCAGCAGCACCAGCAGTGCCAAGGCACCACCACCCAGCAACAGCGTCTGATTCTGCATCAGTCGCTGCAACATGGCTTCCGGCGACTGGTCTGCGGTCGAGGCCGGTGTCACTTCAGCGCTTGGCGGGCTAGGCGGAGTTATCGCATCACCAGCACCAGGCTCCTGACCAGCGATAGTTGCCGCGGGCACAGGATCTTCATCTTCGCTCAAGTCTTGCTCGATGCGCTCAAACTCAGCAAGTTCGTCGCGTTCGGCCGGCTGCTGTGCAAAGTCCTGAGCAGCCTCCTCAACCAACTCCTCAGATACCGGCTCGAGCTCCTGTTCAGCTACTGTTTCATCCAGGGGCTCAGGCAGTATGTCCGGCAGAGCCTCATCACGACCCAGCTCCTGCTGCAAGGCAGCCAACTGGGCATCCTTGAGCTCCAGCAAACGTTGCAGCGTGTCAAGCTGACCCTGAACCTCAGCCAGACGTTCGTTCAGTTCAGCCTTTTCACGCTCGGTCGAATCCAACTGCTCCTTGGTCCGATCCAGCACATCGCGCAACTGGCCGTTACCGGCCTGATCGGCAGCATCGGCGCCGCCGTCGACCGACTCATCAGCAGCCGCCACCAGACGCAACGCATCGCCCCTCTCGGCCTGCGCCGGGGCCGCCCCAGCAGTTTCACGCTGACGCGCATCAAGTTGCCGCTGACTGGCTTGAGCCTGGCGCGCAGCCTGCCAACTGGCGTTCTGCTGGGCGACTTGGGCAATCGCATCAGCCTGACTGCGGCTACGGACCTGTTCTGCGTCAGGTAAACGCAGAGTTTGGCCAGCCCGCAGTTGATTGATGTTGCCATCAATGAACGCATGAGGGTTCAGGTCCAGAATCGCCAACATGGTTTGGTGTACAGAAGCACCGGCCGGGCGATTCTGCAGGGCGATATCCCAGAGCGTATCAGAGCGACTGGTCTGCAATTCGCTTCGAGCGGCTGCAGACCGCACTGGAGCGACTGCGGCTGGTGCGGCAGCCGGAGCCGGCGTGCGAACGATCGGAGCAGGAGGGGTTGCTGGCGGACTGACCGGAGCCGAAGCAGAAGTGACCGCTGCCGGCTGGTATAGCGGCGGGTCAAGCAGCAGAGTAAATTCCCGCAGCACGCGCCCGGACGGCCAGCGCACCTCAATCAGGAAGTTAAGATAGGGTTCACGCACCGGCCGCTCGGAAGTCACCCGAATCAAGGCCCGGCCACCCTCCACCACCGGCGTGAATTTCAGGTCGGTCAGGAAGAAGGGGCGCTCGATACCGGCTCGACCGAAGTCGTCCGGCGTCGCCAGTGCGGCCAGAATCTCCGCACTGGACAAGTCGCGAACCTGCAACAGCTCGATATCTGCCTGCAACGGCTGATTCAGAGCCGAGTGCAGATTGATCTCGCCTACTCCCAACGCCTGAACCACACCCGAAGACATCAAGGCGCTTGCTGCGGCGACGGCCAAAACCAGTTTGCGAACCATAGCGAAAATCCTTTGCTTTATCGTTTTCTCTCGCGTCTGCAGAACCATTGCCCGGATTGGCCAACTACCTCCCCACCCAATCCGGACAACCTAAAATCGCTGAGTCCAGGCAACCCGTCAAGGCAACAAACCTAAGCTGCTGGATACGAAATCAACAGCAAGTATCGATTACAACAAGCCTTTTATCAACAGCTCAACCGTCTGAAGACTATTAAGTGCCACACCTTTTCGCAGATTATCCGACACAGTCCACATATTAATCCGACGCGAATCCCCGGAGTCGGTACGCAAACGCCCCACCCACACCTGATCGCTGCCTGTAGCATCGGTAACCGGCGTCGGGAAGCCCCCAGCCGCTGGCTTGTCCAGCAGTTTCAGACCATCGAGTTTGCGAATCGCGCTATTGATACGCTTGAGCTCGAGGGTTTCTCGGGTTTGCACTTGCAGCACCTGGGCATTGCCATAGAACAGCGGCACCAGCACGCAGGTGATCGATACCAGCAACTGCGGCAGACCCAACACTCGGCGCAGATCCTCAGCGAACTGCTGCTCCGGCAGAGTGCCACCATCATCCAGCGGCTCACCAACCCGGGCCAACAGATTGAACGCTACCTGCTTGTCAAACACGCCCTTCTCGACCGGCTGGCCATTGAGCAGCTTACCCGTCTGCATGGCCAGCGCCTCTAGCGCCTCCTGCCCTCGGGTCGACATCGATTGATAGGTTGCCAGCACCAGCGCTTCAAGCCCTGCACTCAGCAGCGGCTGCACAGCCAGTGCTGCCTGCACCACCTGACTATCGGCGGCACAAACTTTTGCACCCCGGGTGCAGCCGGCCAGCACCTCATCATTGACCCCGGCCACCACCAGCGGCACCTCTGGACATTCACGCAAAGCACCAGTCGTATCCACCACCATACAACCCGCAACACTGGCCTTGTCGGCCCAGTCATTGGTCAGCGCCGGATCACCAAGAAACAGAACTGCCTGCACTTCGGTGAAATCAAAACGTTCCAGCGGCTCGACCTTGAGGCTTTGCCCCTTGACCATCAATCGACCGCCGGCAACTGCTTCAAGGTCCACCAGGCGCACCTGAGCGAAGGAGAACTCATGATCCTCAAGCACGGCCAGGACCGCCTCCCCTGCCAGATTCTCAACCCCAACAATCGCCACACTCACGGCTGCACTCATAAGCCTTCCGGTCTCACTTTCTTTGATTACACATAATCTGACGGTTCAATCAGCACCAACCTGGTCAGCACCCGACTGAATATCAGCACAACTCAAACACAAAGGGCACCCCCGCTTGCACAGGGGTGCCCTCCTATAGCCGGGCGGCCTGCCGCCCGGCCATCTCAACCTTCCTGCAGGATGCGCAGCATCCGCCGCAGAGGCTCGGCGGCCCCCCACAGCAACTGATCACCGACAGTAAAGGCCGACAGATACTGCGAGCCCATGTTGAGCTTGCGCAAGCGCCCCACCGGCACAGTCAGAGTACCGGTCACGGCGGTCGGGGTCAGATCGCGCAGAGTATCTTCCTTGGCATTGGGCACCACCTTGGACCAAGGGTTGTGCGCATCGAGCATGGCTTCGATATCAGCCAGCGGCACGTCCTTGTTCAGCTTGATGGTCAGAGCCTGGCTATGGCAACGCATCGCACCGATCCGCACGCAGATACCGTCAACCGGAATCGGCCGGGCGCTGCGACCAATGATCTTGTTGGTTTCAGCCTGGGCTTTCCACTCTTCACGGCTCTGGCCGTTCGGCAACTGCTTGTCGATCCAGGGGATCAGGCTGCCAGCCAGCGGCACGCCGAAATGCTCGGCTGGGAAGGACTCACCACGCAGGGTGTCGGCCACCTTGCGGTCGATGTCGAGGATCGCGCTGGCCGGATCGGCCAACTCGTCAGCCACGCTTCCCTTGATCGCCCCCATCTGATTGATCAGCTCACGCATGTTCTGGGCGCCGGCGCCAGAGGCAGCCTGATAGGTCATGGCACTCATCCACTCGACCAGGCCGTTCTCAAACAGCCCGCCCAGCCCCATCAGCATCAGGCTGACGGTGCAGTTGCCACCAACAAAGGTCTTGACCCCGTCGCGCAGTGCCTGATCGATACTGCGACGGTTGACCGGGTCGAGAATGATCACCGCGTCATCTTCCATCCGCAGCGTCGAAGCCGCGTCGATCCAGTAGCCGTTCCAGCCTTCAGCCCGCAGCTTCGGATAAACCGCCTGAGTATAGTCACCACCCTGACAGGTAATGATCACATCCATCGGCTTAAGCGATTCCAGGTCAAAGGCGTCCTTTAGCGCAGGAATGTCCTTGCCCACATCCGGACCACGACCTCCGACATTGGAGGTGGTGAAGAACACTGGCTCGATCGCAGCGAAGTCATTTTCTTCACGCATGCGCTGCATCAGCACGGATCCGACCATGCCACGCCAGCCAACCAGACCAACTCTTTTCATGACAACAACCCCCCGTGGGGTAACAATTCATAGACAGCTACGCCCGACCGAGGCCGGGCGCGATGGAAAGTCGTACAGATTACAGGTTTTTCAGCGCCGCGACCACGGCGTCACCCATCTGTACGGTACCGACTTTCTGGCAACCTTCGGCCATGATATCGCCGGTACGCAGCCCCTGGTCCAGCACCAGACTCACCGCCTGTTCGATCGCATCGGCCGCGGCCACTTCATTGAAGCTGTAACGCAGCATCATCGACACCGACAAGATGGTCGCCAGCGGGTTGGCTACACCCTGTCCGGCAATATCCGGGGCACTGCCGTGGCAGGGCTCGTACATGCCCTTGTTGCCGGCATCCAGCGAGGCCGACGGCAGCATGCCAATCGAACCGGTCAGCATCGAGGCCTGGTCGGAAAGGATATCGCCGAACATGTTGTCGGTAACGATCACATCGAACTGCTTGGGTGCACGCACCAGCTGCATGGCGGCATTATCTACATACATGTGCGACAGCTCGACCTCGGGATAGTCCTTGGCCACTTCCTCGACCACTTCACGCCAGAGCTGACTGGAAGCCAGCACGTTGGCCTTGTCGACCGAACAGAGCTTCTTGTTGCGCACCATCGCCATATCGAAGGCCACCTTGGCAATCCGGCGCACTTCGCTTTCGCTGTAGGGCAGCGTGTCGTAGGCCATCCGCTCGCCGTTATCCAGCACCTTGCGCTCGCGCGGCTGGCCGAAGTAGATGCCGCCCGTCAGTTCGCGCACGATCAGAATATCCAGCCCCGATACCACCTCAGGCTTGAGTGTCGAAGCCGCAGCCAGTTGCGGATACAGCAGAGCAGGACGCAGATTGCCGAACAACCCCAGCTGAGAACGGATCTTCAGCAGGCCGCGCTCGGGGCGCAGTGCCGGGTCAATTGTGTCCCACTTGGGGCCACCCACTGCACCGAGCAGGATCGCATCAGCAACGCGCGCGCGCTCCAGGGTTTCATCAGCCAGCGGCACCCCATAACGATCATAGGCGGCACCGCCCAGATCGTCATGACTCAGCTCTACCCCCAGGTCGAACTTGTCGTTGGCAACGTTCAGCACCTTGACCGCTTCGGCCATGATCTCCGGACCAATACCATCACCGGGGAGGATAAGGATATTTTTCATGTACTTGTACAGCTCCCAATATTCAGATGTGGCGGCCAGAGGCCGCCAGCTCATCGCTTTACTTGATTGCCCCGAACAGCCATGGCTGGCTCTGGCGGTGCTTTTGCTCGAAGCTGCGAATGGCCTCGGCATCCTGCAGAGTCAGACCAATATCGTCCAACCCGTTGAGCAGGCAGTGCTTGCGAAAAGCATCGATTTCAAAACCGTACTGCTTGCCGTCCGGTCGAGTCACGGTCTGAGCGGCCAGATCGATGGTCAGCTCATAACCCTCTTCCGCTTCTGCCTGCCTGAACAATTCATCAACATCTTCTTCAGATAAAACAATAGGTAACAAACCATTTTTGAAGCTGTTGTTGAAGAAAATATCGGCAAAGCTCGGCGCGATCACGGTGCGGAAACCGTACTCATCCAGCGCCCAGGGCGCATGCTCGCGGCTCGATCCACAACCAAAATTCTTGCGCGCCAGCAGTACGCTAGCACCTTGATAACGCGGCAGATTGAGCACGAACTCCGGATTCAACGGGCGCTTGGAACAATCCTGCCCAGGGTAGCCCTCATCCAGATAACGCCACTCATCGAACAGGTTCTGACCAAAGCCGGTACGCTTGATCGACTTGAGAAACTGCTTGGGAATGATCTGATCGGTATCTACATTGGCCCGATCGAGCGGAGCCACCAGGCCGGTATGCTGGGTAAAAGCCTTCATCAGCGGGCCTCCTCTGCGAGCATTTCACGAACATCGACAAAATGACCTGCCACCGCGGCGGCGGCCGCCATCGCCGGGCTGACCAGGTGAGTACGTCCGCCATTGCCCTGGCGGCCTTCGAAGTTACGGTTCGAGGTCGAAGCGCAATGCTCGCCGGACTGCAGGCGATCAGGGTTCATCGCCAGACACATGGAGCAACCCGGGTCGCGCCACTCGAAACCGGCGGCCTTGAAGATCACGTCCAGCCCTTCACGCTCAGCCTGCTCCTTGACCAGACCAGAACCCGGCACCACCATCGCTTGCTTGACACTCGCGGCCACCCGGCGCCCCTTGGCCACCACCGCGGCAGCGCGCAGATCCTCGATCCGCGAGTTGGTGCATGAGCCGATGAACACCCGGTCAACCTTGATCGAAGTAATCGGCTGATTGGCTTCCAGGCCCATGTACTGCAAGGCCCGCTCATAGCCACTGCGTTTGACCGCATCCGTTTCAACTGCCGGATCCGGCACCCGATCATCGACCGGCACGACCATCTCCGGCGAAGTACCCCATGACACCTGCGGCTTGATCTGGGCAGCATCGAGCTCGACCACGCTGTCGAACCTGGCGTCAGCATCCGAAACCAGGCCCTGCCAAGCTGCAACAGCGACATTCCAGTCCGCTCCCTTCGGTGCATAGGGACGATCCTTGACGTAAGCGATGGTCTTCTCATCGCAGGCTACCAAGCCAACCCGAGCACCCGCTTCGATCGCCATGTTGCAGATGGTCATGCGCCCTTCCATCGACAGCTCACGAATGGCCGAGCCACCGAACTCGATCGCGTGGCCATTGCCGCCGGCAGTACCAATCTTGCCGATCACCGCCAGCACTATATCCTTGGCGGTAACGCCGAAGCCGAGCGTGCCTTCGACCTTGACCAGCATGTTTTTCATTTTCTTGGCCACCAGGCACTGGGTTGCCAGCACATGTTCGACCTCGGAGGTACCAATGCCATGAGCCAGAGCGGCGAAGGCGCCGTGGGTGGCAGTGTGCGAGTCACCGCAGACGATGGTCATGCCCGGCAGGGTGGCGCCCTGCTCTGGGCCAACCACGTGGACGATACCCTGACGACGATCGGTCATCTTGAACTCGAGGATCCCGAAGTCGTCGCAGTTCTCGTCCAGGGTTACAACCTGCAACTTCGAGACTTCGTCTTCGATACCGGCAACACCAGCACTACGATTGGTGGTCGGCACGTTGTGGTCTGGCGTGGCCAGGTTGGCGTCGATCCGCCATGGCTTGCGCCCGGCCAGGCGCAACCCCTCGAAGGCCTGCGGCGAGGTAACCTCGTGCAGCAGGTGGCGATCAATATAAATAAGGGCCGAACCATCATCCCGTTGCTTGACGAGATGCTGGTCCCAGAGCTTGTCGTAGAGCGTCTTGCCGGACATGCTGAACTCCTGGATCAGGCTGTGACTGCCGGTGCGCCAATGGTCGCCCGCCAGTGCGTTTTAATGACGAAGCCATGATAAGCGCTGGCCAACAATAAAACTAATTCATAATATTCATGCATTGGATAACCAAGAGGAATCCAACATGGATACTGCCAACCTGGTAGCTTTTCTCGCCGTCGCCGACAGCGGCTCGTTTTCCCGGGCTGCCGAACAGTTGCACCTGACTCAGCCAGCAGTCAGCAAACGTATCGCGATGCTTGAGCAACAGCTCGACACCCGACTGTTTGACCGGATCGGCCGGCATATCAGTCTGACCGAAGCCGGGCGTGCGCTGAAGCCTCGGGCCGAGCAGATTTTGCAGGTGCTCAGCGACACCCGCCGGGCTCTGGGTAATCTGTCCGGCCAGGTACGTGGCCGCCTGAGCATGGCCACCAGCCATCACATCGGTCTGCACCGCCTGCCGCCGGTGTTGCGCCGGTTCACCAAAGCCTATCCGGGGGTAGCGCTGGATATCCAGTTCCTTGATTCCGAAGTCGCCTATGACAAGGTGCTGCACGGAGAAATCGAGCTGGCAATCATCACCCTGGCGCCCCAGATCGAAGCCCCGATCATGGCTCACACTATCTGGAATGATCCACTGGAGTTTGTCAGCGCGCCAGAACATCCGCTGAGCCAGCTCAGTGAAGTGAGTCTCAAGCGTCTGGCCGACTACCCCGCGGTTTTCCCCGGGCCCAATACCTTTACCCACCGGGTGGTCAGCGCCCTGTTTGAGCAACACGGCATCAGGCCCGATATCGGCATGAGTACCAACTACATGGAAACCATCAAGATGATGGTATCGATCGGCCTGGCCTGGAGCGTGCTTCCGCGCACCATGCTCGATAACCAGGTTCATGTGCTGAACATCCCCGGTGTACAGTTGCAACGCCAGCTCGGCTGCATCTGGCATAGCGGGAGGACCCGCTCGAACGCTGCCAGCGCACTGATCGAGCTGCTGCAAGCCGAACCTGGCCAGCAATAACCAGCGTCGCTGGCGAGCCTGTGCGCGGCAACATACACTCCAATCATTCCATCAGCCGCGCAAGGATTGTCCGGTGTCGCTCCACAACAAAGCTCTGGTCGTTTACCCGCACGCCCACGCCAACCGCCTCGAGTCGATCCGCGAATATGCGGCGACACAGGCCATCGAACTGTTCGAATTCACCACCGAAGAGTTTTTCAGCCAGCCCGGGCGCTGCCTGGACCAGACCGACCATGTCGTCATTCTGGCCGACGATGAAGACATGACCGAGCACGTCAATCTGGCCAAAACCCTGAATTTCTCGCTTGGCGTCATTCCGCTCAATCCCAGAAGTCGCCTGCACAAGTGGTTCAACATCCCAACCCAGCCCGAAGAGGCGCTTCAGTTGGCCTTTTCCTCAGACAGCACCGCGCTGGACATCATGCGCTGCAACGAGCAGGTGGTACTGGGCATGCTCATGCTCGGTGAAACCCCGTTTCTCGATCAGCGCAGCAAGACTTATCTGAACCGCCGCTCATCCCTCTGGCAGCTTCTGCTGTACCGCCTGGCCCTGGTCTGGAGTAGCCTGCGCAACTTGCTGAATATCAAACCCTTCGCCGTCACCCTGACCACTGGCCGCGAGGTCACCCTCAAAACTGCAATCACCGGCCTGGTCGCCATAGAGAACGATATCAACTGCGCCGCCGCCCGGCTGATCAACACCAGCCTGTCGGCCCAGGATGGCAAGATTTCCACCGTGCTGATTGCACCAAAGTCCATCAGCGAGTACCTGGGCTTTCTGGTCACCGCAATTTTGCGTGGCGAAGCGGGGGTCAAGCGCCTGCCCAGGGCACTGAGCTACATCAAGAGCCAGTACCTGAAGATTGAGTCGAGCCGACCACTGAGCTATTTCATCGACGGGCGCAAGCATGAGGCCAGTTGTATTGAACTGCAGCTCTACCCCGGCGCAGTCCGGCTAAACGCTGGCCCCATCGTCCAAGCTGGACAAAACGGTAGCACCCAGGTCAAGGACACCATGAAGGTCGACAACCTGCCACTCAATGAAACCCGTCTGAACATGATCCAGCACCACCTGCCACTGTTCACCCGGGCGCTGGAAGATGACTTCAAGGACCTGTTCCTGCTGCTGCGCGACAATGCCCAGGCTCACTCGCACTACATTGCGCTGATGGTGCTCAGCGTGATTGTTGCCAGCCTCGGCCTGTTTCTCTCCAGCGCCGCGGTGATCATCGGCGCAATGGTCCTGGCCCCGCTGATGGCTCCCATCATCTCTCTGGCCATGGGGCTGTTGCGCGGCGACCGCCTGCTGCTGCAGCGGTCACTGGCCACTATAGGAATTGGTGTCTTGCTGGCATTGACAACCGCCAGTCTGATCGCCCTACTAATCCCAATCGACAAGATCACCCCGGAAATGGCTGGACGCCTGCACCCCAACCTGCTCGACCTGGGCGTAGCAGTGGCCTCTGGTATTGCCGGAGGCTACGCCCATGCACGCGAAAGTGTGATGAAGAGCCTGCCAGGTGTAGCCATCGCTGTAGCACTGGTGCCACCGCTGTCGGTAGCCGGTATCGGCATCGGCTGGTGGCAGTGGGAAGTGTTCAGCGGCGCCATGCTGCTGTTCCTGACCAACCTGGTGGGTATCGCCCTGAGTGCCGCGCTGACCTTTCTGGTGCTCGGTTACGCCCCGCTGGTCAAGGCCAAGCGCGGCCTGGCGATCTCCGCCGCGCTGCTGGCAGCGGTTGCAGTCCCGCTGACCATTGCCTTCAGCGACATGCAGGACCGCTGGCAAATCGAGCGTGACCTGACTCGCGAGCCATTCAGTATCCACGGCAAAAGCATGAGCATGATCGGCCCGCAAGTCACTCGTCAGGGCGAGGTCATCGTTATTCGCGGCGACCTTGTCGCCGAACAGCCAATCCTGCTGGCTGACCTGCGTGCCCTTAAAACACGCCTGGAAATGCACTGGCAGCGGCCAGTCATGCTGGAACTGAACACCCGCATAAGGATGCGACCAACATCACAGAATTAGTAGTCCCAAGGGAACCAGTAGCACAATTGCAAGGTCTCAAGCCACAGACAACAGGGAAGTGTCCGAGAGCAATCAACCTATGATAAGCGCCGGCCAATGAACTGCCGGCCATGCAAGCCTTGGAGCCAGAACCATGAATAAATCAATGCTGTCAGGTATCGTTATCGGCGCGGTGGTAGCCACTGCGGGCGGTGCAATTGCCGGCTACAGTGCATTGACCAGCAGCAAACCACCGACCCACGCTGAGGTCATCAAGGTTGCCGAGATCAAGGAAACCGAACGCACTCCTCGCCAGGTATGCCAGGACGTAGCCGTAACCCGGCAAAAACCGGTCCAGGATCAACACAGAATCACCGGAACCGTCGCTGGCGCTGTTGTCGGCGGGGTGCTGGGCAATCAGGTAGGCGGCGGCAGTGGCAAAAAACTGGCCACCATCGCTGGCGCGGCAGCCGGCGGCTATGCCGGCAACCGGACTCAGGAACACCTGCAGAACAATAACACCTACACCACCACCGAACGGCGCTGTGAAACCGTCTACGACAGCCACGCCAAAGTGGTCGGTTATCAGGTTGACTACCGGATCGGGGAACAGGTTGGCAGTGTTCGCATGGACCACCACCCTGGTGACCAGATTCCGCTGCATGACGGCCAACTGGTGCTGGCCGGCCAGTAAGCGGATTGCCAACATAAAACGGAGCCCTCGCGGCTCCGTTTTTTTAGAACAAACACTGATTAATTACGCACAAGCCCGGCAGCCCGGTTGGCGCTGACCTGTTCTGGACTGTCGATGCCCCGGATGGGCATCGTCAAGCCCCCAGGGATGGGTTCACGGCGTGTCCAGAACAGGTCAGCGACAATTGGGCCGACACAGAAACTGGCTTAATCAGTGTTTCCTTTATACCTGCTCAACCACTCTCGCGGCACATTTCCAGCCAGCGCTGCATACCGGCACTACGGAACTTGTTGCGCTGCAAGGCAAAGTAGAAGCGTCGATGAAAATTGCGTTGCGGAACCGGTAGCGGCACCAGGCTCCCGCGCCGGAACGCATCGACCAGAGTAATCGCTGACAGACAACCGACTCCCAGTCCCGCCTCAACCGCACGTTTGATCGCTTCGGTGTGCTGTAGCTCAAGCTTGATGTTCAACTCCGGAAGCAACCCATGCATCGCCCAGTCGAAATGCTGACGGGTGCCCGAGCCTGATTCACGCACAATCCACTCAGTCGCCAGCAATTGCTCATCGCTCAGCCAGGGCTTGCCGGCCCAAGGATGGTCTGGCGCACAGAACACTACTAGCTCATCATCGCGCCAAGGCAGCATATCCAGTTCCGGGTGGTGTACCTCACCTTCGATCAGGCCGATATCCAGCTCGAAATTCGCCACTTTGCGCACAATCGTCGAAGTATTGGCCACTTCCAGCTCAACCCGCGCTCCCGCCTGTTCGCCCATATAGCGGGCCATGATTTCAACCGCCAGGTAATTACCAATACTCAGGGTCGCACCTACCTTTAGATGACCAATATCCTGATGGCGCTGCAACGTCAGTTCCAATTGCCGGGCCTGCTCCAGCAAGGCCTCGGCCCGGGGCCTGACGCTCTGCCCCAGCTCATTGAGCTGAAGCCGCTTGCCCACCCGGTCGAACAACTGCACATCAAACTGCGACTCAAGATCACGCAAGGCACTACTGGCCGCCGATTGCGACATGGCCAGGCTCTCTGCCGCACGAGTCAGATTGTTGTGGTGAGCTGCGGCCAGGAACACTTCCAATTGACGCAAGGTGTATCTCATTATCGATTTTCTCGATTATCAAAATAAAAATTAATCGCTTAACCGATAGATTAACCAACCGCTACACTGCCGGCAATCAAGAACGTAAAGGGGGATTTCATGGCTGGCTTCAATACCGAACGCGTACTCAGTGTCCACCACTGGACCGATAACCTGTTCAGTTTTCGCACCACACGTGACTCCGGGTTCCGCTTCAAGAATGGCCATTTCATCATGATCGGCCTTGAGGTCGAGGGCCGGCCACTGATGCGCGCCTACAGCATCGCCAGCCCCAACTACGAAGACACCCTTGAGTTCTTCAGCATCAAGGTGCCGGATGGCCCGCTGACTTCGCGACTGCAGAACATTCGTGAGGGTGATCAGATCATCATCAGCCGAAAGCCGACCGGCACTCTGGTGCTCGATCACCTGCTGCCAGGCCGCAATCTCTATCTGCTTAGCACCGGCACTGGCCTGGCGCCCTTCATCAGTATTATCCAGGACCCGGAAACCTACGAGCAGTATGACAAGGTGATTCTGACCCATGGCTGCCGCCATGTGCGCGAACTGGCTTATCAGGACCTGATCAACCAGCATCTGCCCAGCCATGAGTATTTCGGCGAACAGGTTCAGGACAAGCTGATCTATTACCCGACAGTGACGCGTGAACCGTTCCACAACCAGGGCCGCCTGACCGACCTGATGACCAGTGGCAAGCTGTTCGAAGATATTGGCCTACCCAAACCGAGCCTGGAGCACGACCGCTTCATGCTGTGCGGCAGCCCAAGCATGCTCAAGGACACCTGTGCCATTCTCGATGACTGGGGGTTTATGGAGGCCCGGCACGGCGACCAGGGTCACTATGTGATTGAGCGCGCCTTCGTTGAGAAATAACTCTCGCTGTGATGGATGCTCTACTCGGCGTAGAGCATCTGCCGCGTCATGCCACCATCGGCAACCAGATTCTGCCCGGTGATGAATCCTGCTTCCGGGCTCAGCAAAAAACTCACCAGCGCCCCTATATCCTCAGGCTGACCAACCCGCCCGACGGAGTGCTGTTCATGATCCAGTGCGCGCAGCGGATCGCTGGCCTGCAACGCTGGCGGCCTGGTATCAATCCAGCCTGGGCTGACCGCATTGACCCGAATGTCCGGCCCCAGACTCACGGCCATGGCATGAGTCAGCGCCACCAGCCCACCCTTGCTGGCGGCATAGGCCTCAGTATTGGCTTCCGACTGCAAGGCCCGGGTCGAGGCGATATTGACGATAGCTCCACCGCTTTCTCGCAGCAGCCTGAGCGCATGCTTGCTGACCAGAAAACTGCCGGTCAGGCTGGTTGTCAGCCAGCGATTCCAGGCTTCCAGAGTCAATTGCTCCAGCGGACCGCTATCAGGATCGGCAATTCCGGCATTGTTGACCAAGCCGTCAAGCTGACCAAAGTCCTCTTCGATCCGCTCCAGACAGCGAATAACCGCCGCCTCGTCACTCACGTCCAGCGTCACGAACTCCACCACGCCCAGCCGTGCCAACTCTTCAGCGGCCGCCTGGCCGGCCAGTTCATCGATATCCGCAATCACCACCGACCAACCTGCACGCAGCAGGCTGGTGGCAATCCCTTTACCAATGCCCCGGGCAGCGCCTGTAACCAACGCCACTCTGACAACTTCACGCTCCACTCAGGTGCGCCCTCCTCGCGGTCCGGCCACAAACCAGATAATCAGTCCCAACACGGGCAACAACACCACCAGAGCGATCCACAGCACCTTGGCGCCATTAGTCGCACCACTTTGAACGATATTGACGATGGCCCAGATATCCAGCAACAGGATGATCAAACCAAAAATGCCGCTGACATTCATATTCATCGGACTGCTCCTTGCTCGTCTGTCGGGATTGTCCCTGTGACACTATAGCCCAGACGCATAAGAGCGCTTCGTTAAAGATCCAGCGGCTCCAGCCCGACGAAAGGATCAGCCGTCAGCGGCTGTCCGCGCAAGTCGTCAGGCGTGCTGGCCAGGCATAGCAGCAAACAGCCCTGCCCGACCCTGGGCACGAAGCTCAACGGCGTGTCCGCCGGTAGCTCCAGCAGGCTGCCGGCTTCACAACATACAGCCAGAATCTGCGTCCCCCGCTGCAGAAACAGCGTGCCGGCTCCGCTCAGCAACAACCAGCCTAAAGGCCGGGCATGCTGGCAGGCCGGTTCGATTGATTGGCTGGTCGCTTCGGCATAGGCCGGCAACCCTTCGTAGCTGCGCAGCTCGCCGGCACTGTAATCACTGCCTGGTAGCTGCTCTCGCAGCATCTGCTGCCCCGCCGCCAGCCAGTCGCCCTGCTCGGCCAGCTCAACCGGCGCCAAACGCTGCAGGCCAATCCCCTGCTCTGCCAACGCCGCGAGGATATCCTCATCATGGGTCAGGAGCTTCTGCGGGCAGGCAAGCTGATCGTGGGCGTAGAGAACAAGAACTGTCATCGGCTGAATATCTGTTGGCGGCAAGGTTTGAGGGCAGTATACGGCCCCGCTGGCGATGCCGAAAGGCGGCTAAAGTCGCAACGACTCAAACCCTGGCATCCAGCCGTAAAGCCAGAATCAGCGCTGCACTGGCCGCCGCAAGGCTGGCCAGCACAAAGGTCCACAGCGGCCCCAGCGAACTCCAGCTATAACCGGCGTAGAGGGCTCCCAGGGCGCCGCCAACGCCCGCCAGCGTGGCATAAAGCGCCTGTCCCTGGCCTTGCTGGCGGTCATGAAAGCTGCGCTGCACAAAGTGAATTGCCGCCACGTGAAAACAGCCGAAGGTCGCCGCGTGCAGCAGTTGAGCCAACAATAACCAGGCCAGATTGTCAGCCAACGCACCCAGTAACAGCCAGCGGATGGCAGCCAGGATGAAGCTCGTTAGCAACAACTGTTTGAGGCTGAATAACGCCAGCACACGGGTCATGACCATGAACAGCAGGATCTCTGCCACCACACCCAACGCCCACATCAACCCAATCAGCCCCCGACTGTAGCCCAGGGCCTCCAGATGCAAGGTCAGAAAGGTGTAGTAAGGCCCATGGGATAGCTGCATCAAGGCGACACAGAGAAAGAACGCTGGCACTCCAGGCCGCCATAGTTGCAGCCAAAACCCACTACTGCCTTCAACACCGCGTCCAGCCGACCGTGGCGCTGGCGGCACCAGCAGACTGGCCAGAATAATTCCAAGCATGATCAACAACAGCATGGCCGGATACAGATCCAGACTGAAACGCCCAAACAGCCAGCCCAGGCCAACCACAGTCAGAATGAAGCCAACCGACCCCCACAGACGAATGCGGCTATAGCGCGCCGACTGCGGACCCAGATGCCCAAGGGTGATGGCTTCGAACTGCGGCAGTACCGCATGCCAGAAGAAACTGTGCAGAGCCATCACCAGTACCAGCCACCAATAGTCCTGGCGCAGAAAAATCAGACAGAAGCTCAGTGCAGTCAGCAGTGCGCCTAGCCGTACAATCAGTAGCCGCTGCCCGGTGCGGTCGCCCAGCCAGCCCCAGAGATTAGGGGCCAGGCAACGCATCAGCATGGGGATCGCGACCAACTCACCGATACGTGCAGGAGAAAAGCCCAGATGATCGAAGTACAACGCCAGAAACGGCGCCACCCCACCCAGCAGGGCGAAGTAGAACAGATAAAAGTTGGAAAGACGCCAGTAAGGCAGCGCACCGCTCATATCGCTGCGGCCCTCGCTTCAAAACAAACCCTGAGAGACTGAGCGGGCCGGCGCGCCGGGCTGCGCGCCGTCAGCATGGTGATTACAGCTGCCCCAGTACCGGAGTGGCCACCTGTACCCCGGCATTCTGGGCCCGGTGGCGCAACAGATGATCAATCAGCACAATCGCCATCATCGCCTCGGCGATCGGGGTAGCCCGGATACCTACACAGGGATCATGCCGGCCCTTGGTAATGACCTCGACCGGATTGCCGTCAACATCGATCGAACGGCCCGGCGTGGTAATGCTGGAAGTCGGCTTGAGCGCCAGATGGGCAATGATCGGCTGCCCCGAGGAAATACCACCCAGAACCCCGCCAGCGTTGTTGCTGACAAAGCCCTCCGGGGTCAATTCGTCACGGTGCTCAGTGCCGCGCTGGGCCACCGAGGCGAAGCCGGCACCGACTTCAACGCCCTTGACCGCGTTGATGCTCATCAGCGCATAGGCCAGCTCGGCATCCAGCCGGTCAAAGATCGGCTCGCCAAGCCCCGGCGGCACACCCTCGGCCACGACGGTAATGCGCGCCCCCACCGAGTCCTGATCACGGCGCAACTGGTCCATGTAGGCTTCCAGTTCCGGCACCTTGTCCGGGTCGGGGCTGAAGAATGCATTCTGGCCCACGGCTTCCCAGCTCTTGAACGGAATTTCGATCGGCCCGAGCTGGCTCATGTAACCGCGCACACTGATTCCCAGACTCGCAAGATACTTCTTGGCAATGGCCCCAGCGGCGACCCGCATGGCGGTTTCCCGGGCGGAACTGCGGCCACCGCCACGGTAATCACGGAGCCCGTATTTGTGGTGGTAGGTGTAGTCGGCGTGGGCCGGGCGAAACAGATCCTTGATCGCCGAGTAGTCCTTGGATTTCTGATCGGTATTTCGAATCAACAGACCAATCGGGCAGCCGGTGGTGCGCCCTTCGAACACGCCGCTGAGAATCTCGACCTCATCGGCCTCCTGACGCTGGGTAGTGTGCCGGCTGGTACCCGGCTTGCGCCGATCCAGCTCGATCTGCAGATCCTCGACAGACAGCTCCAGACCCGGCGGACAACCATCGACAATTGCCATCAAGCCCGGGCCATGACTCTCGCCGGCAGTAGTGACAGTGAACAGAGTGCCAATGGTATTTCCGGACATGCGCAGTACCCGACGTCAGATTCAAAGATTCAGATGAGCGCGCAGTATAGCGCCAGGCCGCAACGGGTGACAGTCCGAGACCTCGCCGTTAGCATGTTGCAACCCCGCCGCCTTAACGGAGCCACCATGCCTGAGCTGTTTGACGTGCTACTGCCCAGCACCCTGCCAGCAGCCACAACCCTGCTGCTGATAGCCCTGTCAGCCGTCACCTCGGCCATCACCGCCTCGCTGGGTATTGGCGGCGGCGTGCTGATGTTGGCGGTCATGGCTCTGGTGATGCCACCAACCGCCATCATTCCGGTACACGGGCTGGTTCAGTTCGGCTCCAATCTCAACCGCGCACTGATGACCCTGCGGCATATCAATCTACAGGTCATTGTCTGGTTCCTGCCCGGCGTCATACTGGGCGCCTGGCTGGCCAGCCTGATTCTGGTGGACCTGCCCGCCGCACTGATCCAACTCTGCATTGCCGGTTTCATCCTGCTGCTGGTCTGGGGCCCGGCGATCCCCAAAGTGGCTACCGGTCGCTTTGGTACCTTAGTGGCCGCCACCCTGACCACCTTTATCAGCCTGTTCGTTGGCGCCACCGGCCCGTTGGTTGCAGCCTTTGTCAAACAGCAGCAGGCCGGCGAACGGTTCTCCACCGTCGCCACCTTTGCCGCCGCCATGAGTCTGCAACATGCACCCAAAGCTGTCGTCTACGGCGCCGCCGGGTTTGTATTTTTCGATTGGCTGGGCCTGATCCTGTTGATGATCGCGGCCGGAGCACTGGGCACCTGGCTTGGCCTGCACCTGCTAAGGCACCTAAATGATCGGCGCTTCGCTTGGATTTTCAATGGCCTATTGACCCTGCTTGCGGTACGTTTGCTGTGGCAGGCTTGGACAGGCTGGCCAAGTTAAGACTCAAGTTGCCAGAGCAATGGCCGATAGTTTCGCTGACAAGCCAATGGAAACCGTCATGAGCAGTGCAGAACAGGCCCCTTCGCAAGCCACCAGAGAACCGGCAGAAAAGCCGGTGCGTAACCCGTTCGCCAATGCCAAGCCGTCTGACTTCTACTGGATTCAGCTACGCCCGATCTTCAAAGGCCGGCAACTGGCCCAGACTGAAGTACTGGCCCAGGTTGCGGTCACCCATGAACAGGTTGCCAGTCTGGAACTACTGCGCCTGCAGGCAAGAATCGAAGGGGAAACCCCAGGCGGCAACCTCAACACCCTGGAAGTGCTGGTCGACCACAAACACCAGCGGCTGCGCTTTGGCCCACCGGAAGGGATTCAGATGGGCCCACCTCAACGCGGCCTGGCCGGTTTTTTACTGGCGCAACTGATTGACTGGTGTCAGCGCAACTGCCCTGACTACGCAGTAACCCCCATCATGCTCCACAGTGCGGATGTAGCCACCGAAGAGTTGCGCCTGATCCGCGAGCGACTGCTCAAGCGCGCCGGTTTTTTCATCCACTACACCGACGAGGCCATGAGCCAGGGAAAAGCCCAGGCCAACCGTGCCTCGGACCTGATCAGCAGCTGGAATACCGAGCTGATCCAGCCACTTCAGGTCAGTGAGCTACTGCGCCAATTGCGCGAGCAGGAAACCGCCAACCGCAAACTACAGGCTGAACTCAGCACTCTGCAGGCCACCCTGGAGCACTTCAAGCGCAACGATCTGGGTCACCGCTTCGCGATTGGCTGCCTGATCGTCTTTGCCGTGTTTCAGGCGTTGATGTTGCTATGGGTGGTATTACGCTGAAAACAGCGCCTGATGGCGGCGACACTGTTCTGCCGTCAGCACGAAGACCCCGTGACCACCACGCTCGAAGTTGACCCACTCGAAGTCGACATCAGGCCAGGCCGTTGCCACATGTACCATGCTATTGCCCACTTCGATCACCAACAGACCATCCTCGCTTAGGTGATCCGCCGCCTGGGCCAGCATTCTGCGCACCAGATCCAGCCCATCGTCACCCGCAGCCAGGCCCATTTCTGGCTCATGGTGGTACTCATCCGGCAGGTCGGCCATGTCTTCAGCATCGACATACGGCGGATTGCTGACAATCAGATCAAAGCGCTCGCCCGGCATCCCATCAAAGCCGTCCGACCAGCGCGCCTCAACCCGTTCAGCCAACTGGTGCAAATCGATGTTGGCCTCAGCCACTGCCAGCGCATCGGCGGACAGATCGGCCAGCAGCACCTCGGCTTCGGGGAAGGCATAGGCACAGGCAATACCAATGCAGCCGCTGCCACAGCACAAATCGAGAATCTGCTGCGGCTCGCGCTCCAGCCACGGCGAGAAACGCCGCTCGATCAGCTCGGCAATCGGCGAGCGCGGCACCAGCACCCGCTCATCCACCAGAAAATCGAGCCCGGCAAAGCGCGCCTGCCCGGTCAGATAGGCCGCTGGGATGCGCAAATCGATACGCTGGTGCAGCAAGGCCAGAACAGTCTCGCGCTCTTCATCGGTCACCTGGCAGTCGCTGTACTCGGCGGTGGTTTCCCATGGCAGATGCAATGCGTGCAACACCAGCAGACGCGCCTCATCCCAGGCGTTGTCGGTACCGTGGCCGAAGTACAGACCGGCCTGATGGAAACGGCTGACGCCCCAGCGCACCAGGTCCTTGATTCGGGTCAAACGGGATACATCGCTCATAATAGCCTCTTAAGAACCTGTCCATGATCTGCTGCGCGCCGGCCCTGGGGTCTGGACAGATCTAGTGTTATTGACTGCCAGCTATTCTAACCTGCGCAGGCACGGCTTCTACTGATAAACTTCAGGTTTTTGCAGCCAGTTCAGCCCAGAACCATGAGCCACGATTCCAACGACACCGACGATCTCGAGCTGTTTCGCAGCGCAGTCAAAGGCGCCAAGCCCCTACGCGTCGATCAGGCCGATACCGGCAAGCCCCGGATCGACAAAGACCGGCTTCAAGCCCGTCGCCAGGGGGCACTGACCGGACAGGAACCGGTACGGGTGGATGGCCTCTCCGACCAGTTCGTTATCGATGTACACCCTGAAGAGGAGCTGGCCTGGGCCGGCAACGGTATCCAGGACAGTCAGTTGCGTAAACTCAAGGGCGGACAGATCCCCTTTGACGGGTCGATCGACCTGCACGGCATGACCGTGGAAAAAGCCCGCGACCTGTTGTGGGAGTTTCTTGCCGAAGCCACCCGCCTGGAAATACGTTGCGTGCGGGTAACCCATGGTAAAGCGGTACGCAAGGATGGGCGCAAACCCATCCTCAAGAGCCACGTCAACACCTGGCTGCGCCAGCACCCGCAGGTGCTGGCGTTTAGTTCCTGCCTGCCGCGCCATGGCGGCACCGGCTCGGTCTACGTGCTACTCAAGCGCACCATGCTTGAAGGACGGGATGAGTAGGTTCAAATACAGGTTGCGCCGCCATCGACCGGCAAGGCAATCCCGGTTGTGAAGCCCGCACCTTCCGAGCACAGATAGAGTACCGCCGCGGCGATCTCTTCGGCCTTGCCCAAACGTCCGACCGGATGCATTGCCGCAGCGAACTCAGCCTTGCGCGGCTCAAGGGCCGCAGCCCGGCGGAACATATCAGTATCGATAACCGCCGGGCACACGGCATTGATGCGAATGCCTTTTTTGGCATATTCCACCGCTGCCGAACGGGTCAGACCCAATACTGCGTGCTTGCTGGCGGCGTAGATGCTCATCTTCGGCGCCGCACCCAGCGCAGCTACCGAAGCGGTATTGACAATAGCTCCGCCGCCCTGGGCCAGCATCAGAGGCAATTCGAAGCGCATGCACTGCCAGACGCCCTTGACGTTGACATCCATGATGCTGTCGAACACCTCTTCATTGCCGTCGGCCAGCTTGTCCTTCTCAATCTCGATACCAGCGTTGTTGAACGCACAATCCAGACGGCCAAACTCGGCCTTGATCTGCCCCATCATGGCCTCGACCTGATCAGCCTTGCGCACATCGCAGGCAATGAACAGAGCCTTTGCGCCCGCAGCGCGAATGGCCTGGGCCAGCGCTTCACCGCCCTGGACGTCGATATCCGACACCACAACGCTGGCGCCTTCTGCGGCAAACGCCTCAACGGTTGCCTTACCGATCCCAGCGGCACCACCGGTAACCAGGGCTACCTTACCTTCGAACTGCTTACCCATCTGTCTCACTCCTGACCAATACACTGCCGAAGACATTTCGGCCTATCCAGACAGATCATAAAAGAGAAAAAGTCAGAAACCGACCAGATTGACGAAATTGTTCACGAAACATGCCCAGAACCAATAACCGGCCCCACTGGCTGTTGATGAACCGGAAAGGATTGCCCCGTCATTGCCAGGAGCACAGCAACGCGGCAATCCATCGCAGCCTGAACCCCCGCCTTCGCATGACGGTATATAGGTGGCAGCGATTACTCAGTGGCTCGCGCGCTCGCGCAGATACTCAATCACAGCTACCTGCTCGCCACTGAATACCACTCGCGCCTCTTTGCCACTACGCTGATAGGCATACATCGGGTCGTAGTATTCATTGAGCAAAGTCTCGATCCAGCCACAGTGATCGGATACGTCGCCACTGCGCTGCTGGATTGCCAAGGCATCACTCATCAGTCTTTCAAGCTGCTGATAGCGCTCACCGCCCAGGCGCTTGCGAATTCGCTGCAAGCTTCCCAGCAGATGGGCCGAGAGCGCCTGGAAAGCCTGTTCGGGCTGATCGGGGTGGAGCAGTGCAAACTCAGCCTGCATGTCCACCACGTAATCCTTGAGGATACGCTGGACGCGGTTGTCGAAGCTGTCTTCCAGCCATACCAGCGGAGCATCCTGCATGACACGGTAGAGCTCCAGCGGCACCGAGCAACTACCAACGATGCGCCCTTCATCCTCCAGAACCAGACTGCGATGACCCGCCTCGCGGCGGTGCAGGATCTCGATCGCCAAACGATTCTCAAAATCGATCTGCGATGGCTGCGGAGTCGCATGACGACCAAAACTCGAGCCCCGGTGGTGGGCATGCCCTTCCAGATCCAGACTGTTATCCAGGGCAGTGATGACCTCAGTCTTACCCGTACCAGTCAGCCCGGCCACCAGCAGCAGCGGGCAATCAACGACAGCCTGCTCCAGGGTATCGATCAGAAACCGGCGCATGGCCTTGTAACCGCCGATCACCCGCGGATAGTCGACGCCAGCCTCAGCCAGCCATTGCTGGACTATCTGCGAACGCAAACCGCCCCGAAAACAGAACAGATACCCCTCTGGATGGGCCTGGGCGAAGGCCAGCCACTGCTCGACCCGGGCCGCCTTGACTTTGCCGCCAACCAGTTGGTGACCCAGGGCAATGGCCGCCTGTTGCCCCTGCTGTTTGTAACAGGTCCCCACTTTCTGCCGCTCAGCATCGGTCATCAGCGGGTGATTGACTGCACCGGGAAAAGCGCCCTTGGCATGTTCGACCGGGGCCCGCACATCCATCAGCGGTACCTGATCAAGGAACAGCCGACGGAAATCCTCGGTATTGCTACGCATCAAACCACCTCGACCCAGACTTCACCATCACTGGGCAAGCATTCGCCAATCGCGGTCAGTTGCAGCCCCTCTTGCGCCGCCAATGCCATGAATGCCTGCTCGGCCTCCGGCGCCACGGCTACCAGCAAACCGCCACTGGTTTGCGGGTCGCACAGCAGGTCACGCCAGGCTTGCGGCATGTCTGCCACTTTGTGCCCATAGCTGGCGAAATTGCGTCCGGTACCACCCGGGATGCAGCCCTGTTCCAGGTAGTAATCAACGCCGTTAATCCGCGGCACCCGGGCCTGCTCGATACGCGCCTTGACCTGCGAGCCTTCAGCCATTTCCACCAGGTGGCCAAGCAGACCGAAACCGGTAACATCGGTCATTGCCTGCACCCCTTCCAATGTGGCGAAACGCTGACCAGACCGGTTCAGGCGGCACATCAGGTCACGGGCAACGCCAACATCCTCGGCCCGCAGCTTCTTCTGCTTTTCAGCCGTGGTAAGAATGCCGATGCCCAGCGGCTTGGTCAGGTACAACCGGGCTCCGGCCTTGGCCTGATCATTACGCTTGAGCTGACTGCGGGTGACTTGCCCGGTGACCGCCAGACCGAAAATCGGTTCAGGGGCATCAATCGAGTGACCGCCAGCCAATGGCATGCCTGCCTCGGCGCAAACGGCACGGGCCCCGGCGATGACCTCGCCGGCAATCGCTGGGGCCAGCACATTGACCGGCCAGCCCAAAATGGCGATGGCCATCAATGGTGTGCCGCCCATGGCGTAGATATCGCTGATTGCATTGGTGGCGGCGATGCGGCCAAAGTCATAGGGATCATCAACGATGGGCATGAAGAAATCGGTGGTGCTGACGATGCCGGTCTCATCATCCAGACCGAAAACTGCTGCATCATCCCGACTGGCGTTGCCCACCCACAACCGCTCGAAACGGGGACCGGGTTGGCCGACCGCCAGGATTTCATCCAGCACCTTGGGAGATATCTTGCAGCCACAGCCGGCACCATGGCTGTATTCGGTCAATCGCACGGTCTGAGTCATGCCTTAATCTCTCACTCTCGCTCATTGGCAGATCGGGACCGGCATTCTACCAGCTGCGGCGAGCCGCGCATCAATGCCGGCTGCGCTCGAACCGATCCAGGGTATCGCTGGCCACCTGACGGCCCAGCTCAATCAGCTCAGGAGCCCGGTAAAACTCGAAAAACCGGCACAGCCGCTTGGGTACATCAATCACCAGATCAGGGGGGTAGCCCGCGATCTTGTACTGGGTCAGGGAGGCCTGCATCGCTTCGAAGGACAGGGTCACCAGTTCGAGCATGCTGGCCGGGCCCACACTTTCTTCAACCTCGAGCGGCTTGCCCTGATCCTGTTCACGCGAGTGCGGCGCTTCAGGCTGCCCCACCGTCTCACTCTCTGGCAGATAGGCTAGGGCATCCCCCTCCGGCGAGGGCTCAGCACCCTTGCGCGCCAACCAGTTGCGAAACTTGAACATTTCCAGCCACTGCTCCCACTGCTGACGCACCGGGGCCGGACGCTCAATCACCGGCAGAGTGTAGCCATTGGTGTGAGTGGAGTTGAGGTTGACAGCAATAATCAGATCGCAGTGCGCCGACACCACCGGAATGATCGGTAACGGGTTGAGCAGGCCACCATCGACCAGCACTCGCGAGCCCTGGCGAACCGGCGAGAACAAACTGGGGATCGCAGCCGAGGCACGCATGGCCTGGTGCAGACAGCCCTGCTGGAACCAGACCTCCTGCTGATTGGTCAGGTCGGCCGCTACTGCGGTGAAAGGGATTGCCAGATCTTCGATCTGCTGATCACCCAGCATCTCACGAATCCGGCCGAAGACTCGCTCGCCACGGATTGCGCCCAGATTGCCGAAGCCGATATCCAGCAGGCGCAAAACGTCCAGATAATCCAGCCCTGAGACCCAGTCACGGTAGTCGTCCAGCCGTCCGGCAGCATAAATCCCGCCAACTACCGCCCCCATTGAGCACCCGGCGATACAGCCAATCTCGTAGCCCCGGCGCTCGAGTTCTTCGATGACGCCGATGTGGGCATAGCCCCTGGCTCCGCCGCTACCCAGCACCAGTGCAACACGCAACCCCATGTTCAGTTCTCCATTCGGTGAATCCGGATTGACGAGGACAGTCCCACTAAGCATGATGCCCGGACCGTTCCGTTCTAACCAAGGTCAATCGTGATTAAAGGTCGTCAATCCACCAAGATAAAACTGCTGGCCGCTCTGTCTCTGCTGGCGATTGTGCTGATCGCCGGCTGGAACTGGGTTCAACACACCGCCGAGGCCCGGCGTAGCGGCCAGCTCAACTTGACCGGCCTCAAGGCTCCGGTCAATGTATTTTACGATGCCTGGGGGGTTCCCCACATCGATGCCAGCAACGACCTTGACGCCTATCGCACCCTGGGTTATCTGCATGCGCAGGATCGACTGTTCCAAATGGACATGTTGCGCCGAATTGGTGCCGGCCGGCTATCCGAACTGTTTGGCCAGGACTCGTTCAATACCGACCGATTCTTCCGCACCCTGGGAATCAGCCGCTATGCCCGCCAGTATGCCGAACGTCTTCAGGAGCAAAGCGACAAGCCTCACGTGCAGTTGATCAAAGCCTATCAGGACGGAATCAATCAATACATCGATCAGGGCGGACGCCCAGTCGAATACCGCCTGCTGATGACCCGTCCGGATTATTTCAGCACAGCCGATATCGCCCACATCATGGGCTATATGGCCTACTCCTTCGCTGAAGCATTCAAGACCGATGCGCTGGTTGACCATGTTCGCGGTACCCTGGGTCCACGTCACATGCAGGACCTGGTGCCAGGCTGGCCAGACAACCTGCCGCCCCGCGCCCAGTCCCATAGCCCGAGTCAAACCAGCCTGCTGACACCCCTATTGGAGCAGTTGGCCGAAGTTGAACGCAGCGTCCCTGCTGGCCAGTTCATGGGCAGCAACGCCTGGGCAGTCAGTGCCGAGCGCAGCCGCAATGGCGCTCCATTGCTGGCCAATGACCCACATATCGGGTTTTCGGTTCCAGCGGTATGGTACGAAGCTCATATCCGCACCCCTGAGCATGAGGTTTACGGACACTTCCTCGCGGGTCTGCCGTTCGCCCTGCTCGGACAAACCCGTCAGCATGCCTGGGGACTGACCATGCTGATGAACGATGAGATCGACTTTTACCGTGAACGAGCCAACCCCGACAATCCAGAACAGGTCTGGGCGGTCGATCGCTGGCAACGCTTGCGGGTACACGAAGAGGTTATCAAGATTCGTGGTCAGGAAGACCGCCTGGTCCGCATGCGCAGCTCGCGTCACGGCCCGATCATCAACGATCTACCGGGCGAACTGGAAAGCCTGGAGCGTCAACCGGTCAGCCTGTTCTGGACCTTCCTTGACCCCGAGAACGATTCGGCCGAAGCCTTTTACGGGTTTGCCCGTGCCAACAACATGCAGGAGTTCGAGGCGGCCGCAGCACTGCACTGGTCACCAGGTCTGAATGTTGTGTATGCCGACGTTGAAGGCAATATCGGCATGTGGGCGATTGGCCGACTCAAGCGCTGGCCGGCCAGCAGCAATGGCTTTGCTTTGCTCAATGGCGGCAGTGGCCGCGACGACTTCCTCGGTTATCAGCCGTTTTCGGCCAACCCTCGGGTCATCAACCCGCGCGAGGGTTATCTGTTCAGCGCCAACAACCCCTACCCCAACAGCAATCCTCGGCGCATCCTGCCCGGTTATTACGCCCCAAGTGAGCGAGCCGAGCGTCTGGCCGAACTGCTGAACAGCGACGAGCCTTTCGATCTCGCCAGGTTCAAGGCCATGCAGCTCGACACGCAGCGTCCCCAGGCCCTGGCCATGGTCCGTGACGCTCTGCCACTGTTCAATGAACACCTGCTGCGCACTGATCTGCGCGCCCCTGCTGAGCGTGCCATGGCGATCCTGGGCGAATGGGACGGCAACTTCCAGCGAAGCAGCGTGGGCGCCACCATTTTCCAGCGCTGGCAGGAAAAGCTCATGGAAGCCCTGTTCGCTGACGAACTGGGCCCCCGCTATGAGTTTTTCCGCAACACTTACATGGCCGAAAAAAGCCTGAACAGCCTGTACTGGAAACCGGCTTCACCCTGGTGGGACAACCGCCTGCAGCCAACCCTGGACGGACGTCAGGCTGCAATCGAGCATGCCTGGGCACGCACCTTCGAGTCGCTGGTAGAACAGTTCGGGATTGATCCGAATGACTGGACCTGGGACCGGATGATCAGCCTTCAACACATTCATCCGCTGGCGGACAAAACCTGGTTCGGCAGCCGATTCAATACCGACCCGGTGATCGTCGACGGCGGCCGCGAAACGCTCAACAACATGGCCTTTGACCTGGGCGGCAGTAGCTACCGGGTCAAGGCTGGCCCCTCAACCCGGCGAATGATAGATCTGGGCGATCTCAACGGCACTCTGGGCATCAATCCGCTGGGGCAGTCGGGCAACCCATTCGACCGGCATTACGACAACCAGGCCGAACTGTTCAATGCAGGTCGTTACCGCACTCAACTGTTCGACTGGCTGGCGATTCAGGCTCTGCCCGACCGTCTGGAGGTGCGCCCCGCACGCCGTCAGCGCTGATGGGTCAGAGCGTACTGATCCGAATCCCCACCTCCGGACTAGGCTCCCCTACCTCCAGGCGCTGATCCCGGATACCCCGGTCAACCAGCGCCTGAACGAAAGCTGGCGCCTGCACTCCGTGAACCGCTACGCGCATACGCATATCGGTTCGCAGAGCACGATTAAGCAGATCAAGCCAAGTGCGAGTGGCCTCACTGTCGGGATCGGTCATGTCGGCATTTGGCAGGTCAATCGACCCGTCCGCCCGAAGGACCTTGACCAGCGTCGCCGGTGTCGGATATAGATCCTCGGTTACTGGCTGATCCGGGGTGAACTGGTCAATGTGCAAAAACACCTGGCGATTGCCGCGGGTAATCGCGTAAAGACTGATGAAACGCTGCGGCTCGTCATCCAGGCGCATGGATACATAGGCCTGATTATCTTCAGGGCCATACAGACGGGCGAACCCCAACACCTGATTGGCCCACAGGCTGCTGCTGCCACATTCACGGCCTTCGCAGAAATACAGCATGCGGTGCGGCTGCGCCAGCACCTGGCGCTTGGCATGCAGGAAAGCCTCAGTTCTGTCGTGTCCTGCAGGAATTTCCAGAGTCACCCTTATCAGTTCGCCGGTAGTACGCACTTCGCGCTCGGCTCGCAATTGATTGTTGATCCGCCGGATGCTGCCGATCACCACGCCGTGATCGACGCTTTCCTCCACTACCTGCTGTACTATCGACGAGCGCGGAAAGGGCTCAATGACCAGTCGTTCGTTCGCCGCAGCCCACCCCACTGGGCCCAAGACGAACAGGGCTATGGCTGCCCCTCCCAATCCAACACGCGATCTGTACAACATCGACACTCCTTATGGCCAAACGCAACCTGGATACAGGTTCATGCTGCAAGCCTTGCCCAGTGCGCCTGAGTGGTCAAGCCAGGCCTTGGAAAAAACTGTCAAGAATCGTTGCCACTTCCGGGGCCTGGCTTTCAAGATGCAGGTGATGGCCACCATCAATCCGATGCACGACGATATGTTCGAAGCGCTCGATCCGCTCCAATACCTGGGGATGCTTATGCATGACGCCCTGATTGGCCAGCACCAGACTCACCGGTGAGCGGATCGCCTCAATAAAGGTCAGTGCATGTCGGCTGGTAAATCGTAATGGTGAAGGCAGCATCAACTGCGGATCGGTGCGCCAGGTCCAACCGCCGTGGTCAGACATCAGCCCTCGCTCGACCAGGATACCCGCGGCCTCGCGTGACAATGGCGTGGTTCCGCCCATGACCCGCGCACTGACCGCCTGTTCCATACTGCGATAAACCGGTTTGCGCTTGCTGCTAAGCGCCAGGCTGGCTTCGAAGAAGCGTGCCATCTGCTTGGGTGCATCGTCGGCTTCGGAGGTGAATGGCAGCAAACCATCGATCAACCCTGCACCAATGACCCGCTCCGGCAAGGTTCCGGAAAGAATCCCGCTGATGATTGCACCCATTGAGTGACCAAGCAGAGCAAAGCGCTCCCAGCCCAGACTTTCAGCCACCTGCAACACTGTCGCGGCCTGCTGCCAAAGACTGTAACCACCGGCAGGCAGGTGCCCGGACAGCCCATGACCAGGTAAATCCAGCGCCACCAGATGAACGCCCTGCAGACGTGGTGCAATCAGGTCGAAGGTGGCAGCATTGTCCAGCCAGCCATGCAGGCCGATAACCGGCAAACCGTCAGGATCACCCCAGACCTTAGCCGCAACCTCAATGGACGGCAGATTGAATCGCACCTCGTGACTACTTGTTGTTTGCATGTCGACTTCTCGGCTCTTGTTCAGGCCCAGACCCTAACAGATTCAGTTCTCGGGACAAGCCTGGCGCAGCCTGTGAATACGTCAGCATAACGCTCGCTCAGCGCTAGTCCATGGCATGCCATACCACGGGCTGGCCACTGACCGACCACAACTCGCACTGCTCGCGGTAAGTGGCCTCGACCACGCTGCGCTTGATTTTCAGGGTCGGTGTCATGAAGCCATTTTCGATCCGCCAAGCATCACCAATCACCACCAGACATCCCAGCTTCTCATGCCGATCAAGCCGCGCGTTGACCGCCAGCAACAACTCTCCCAGCATCTGCTCCAGCACTGCACGCTGTTGCTGGGCCTGACGCAACCCAAGTTCCGACAGCTGAATCAGCGCCAAAGGCTGAGGCAGGTTGTCGCCAACCACACATACCTGCTCGACACGCTCATGTTCAGCCAGCAGGCTCTCAATCGGCCCTGGCGCCACATACTTGCCCTTGGAGGTCTTGAAGATATCCTTGAGCCGGCCGGTCAGGCGCAAAAAGCCTTCATTGTCGATTTCACCAACATCACCTGTGTGCACAAACCCCTGCTCATCCAGGGTTTCAGCGGTTCTTTCCGGGTCCTTGTAATAGCCGAGCATATTGGCCTTGCTGCGTACCAGCACTTCGCCCTGCTCAGCGATCCGGCACTCAACCCCTGGATTGGGCAGCCCGATCCAGCCGGGTTTGAGCTTGCGCGGCCGACCCAAGTGCGAATAGCCACAATTTTCGGTCATTCCATACACCTCGGCGATCTTTAACCCCAGGCGCTTGTACCACTCCAGCAGGCTCGGCGGCACCGGTGCCGCACCACAGACCGCATAGCGGATCTGATCCAGCCCTAGCCTGGCCAACACCCGGCGCCCTACCCTGTGTCTGAGCACCGGCACCTTCAGCATCGCATCCAGCAGTCGCGCCGGCATCTTGGCAATCACCCCCAGATGGAGCTTGACCCAGATCCGCGGCACACCAAAGAACACGGTCGGTCTGGCCCGCTGCATGTCCTGCAGAAAGGTTTCAAATGTCTCAGAGAAGTACACCGTTTCACCGGCCAGCAGTGACGCAATCTCAACAAACTGCCGTTCGGCCACATGACACAACGGCAAGTAGGACAACAGGCGGTCCTGATCGGTAATCCCGAACAGCCTCAAACAATTCTTGGCGGAAAAGTACATACCAGCAAAACTCAGCATCACCCCCTTGGGCATGCCAGTAGTACCGGAGGTGTAAACAATAGTGGCCAGCGCCTCGGGATCCGGTGTCGGGCTATCCGTCATCGGCTCATAGGCCTGCATCAGCTCTTGCCAGGGCCGCAGACGCGCATCCTCGGCCGCCAGTGGCAGGCCAACCCAAGGAATATCCTCAGGCAGCCCCGAGCTCAGAGAGGCCCAGTCATCCAGCTTGCCAACCAGAACCACCCGCGATTCGGAGTGTTCGATAATTTGCCTGGCCGAATCAGCCGTCAGGTTGGGATACAAAGGGACTGAGACATGCCCTGCCATCCAGATCGCCAGGTCGGCAATGATCCAGTGGGCACAGTTCCTCGACACCAAGGCAATACAGCTACCCGGAGCCAACTCCAGACTGAGCAGATAGCTCGCCAGACGGCGGGCCTGATCCCCCACCTGCCCCCAGGTATACTGCTGAACCTGTCCGCCGGGCAGTGGCTGGATCAGGTAGGTCTTATCAGGATGAGCCTGCTCGCGAGCATAAAACGCGTCCAATGCGGATGAACCAGCCAGCGCCACCTGGTTGTTCATGGCGTCACCTCTATCAACGTGAGATTTGTAGTTATTGTTGTCACGAGCCGGGCAACCCGGCCCTGCGCCTTAATGGGGCTCACTATCCCATGCCAGAGCCCTGGCAACAAGCTCAGAACCTTTGGCATTCAGATCAACAGGGTGGAACTGCCCAGCAACTCAAGAATCTTTTGGTGTATTCAGGCTCAACAGTTGTGCCAGTCCGGCAGCGACCACGTCCATTTCCAAACATGCCAGGGCAGCGGTCGGCATGGGATAATGCCCACGACGGTGTCCTTCGACCAGCAGACTCACCAATTGACTGACCAGTGGCTGGTGACTGACCAGCAATAGCGACTGTTCAGTGCGCTCGCTCAGGTAATTGATCACCTGCATGGGGTCATCATCCGGCGTCAGCCAGGGTGCAGTAGCCACGCCGCGGGCAAAGTTCAGATGCTCCCCTACCAGCCCGGCGGTCTGTTGGGCCCGCAGATACGGGCTGGCCAGGATGCCATCCAGTTGCTGGTCACGTAGCAGCTCGGCCATGTGCAGGACATCTGCACAGCCTCGCTCGGTCAACGCCCGCTGCGGATCGGATGCGGCCATGGCTTGCGCTTTGCCATGACGCAAAATCCAGAGTTTCATGGCTTGGGGGCCTCATCGCCAGACGTACCCGGCTTGCGTTGCCACTCGGCCTCGGCGGCCGGCCACTCCATGAACGGCCAGGGTTTCTGCTCACTCGCCCCACTGACATAGCGGCCAATCTGCCAAGCATACTGGGACAGACTGTTACCGAGCCCCGCCACCCGTACATTGGCTTCGCCCTGGAACAGACGGAAGCCGATCTGGACAATGACCACCAACAGCAGCAACAACTCACAAACCTGCCAGGCCAACGCAAACAACAGGATATACAGCAGCCGCAGCCAAAAATCCGCCGAACTGACCGTCGCCACGAAACCAGGTTTCTCGCTCATACCCCCTCCAATGGTGTGCAAGCCATAAAGGCCGCGAACTCGACATCATGCTTCTGCTCCGCACTCATCAGCTTGCCAATAACCTGGGGCAGCGGCTGCTGTTCGAACAGGATCGCATGCAGGCCACTGACCAGCGGCATGTAGACCCCCTCCTCATCTGCCTTCTGTTTCAGCACTTTGAGTGTATTGACGCCCTCAGCCACCTGACCGAGTCTGGCTACGCTTTCCTCAAGAGACAAGCCCTGCCCCAGCGCATGTCCAACCTGGTAATTGCGCGACTGCGGCGACATGCAGGTCACAATGAGATCGCCTACCCCGGCCAGCCCCAGGAAAGTCAGCGGGTTGGCCCCCATATGCACGGCAAACCGGGTCATTTCAGCCAACGCCCGGGTAATCAGCATGCTGCGGGTGTTTTCGCCCATGCCCATTGACGCAGCCATACCGGAGATGATCGCATAGACATTCTTCAGCGCCCCACCCAACTCAACTCCGTAGCGATCCTGGCTCGCGTAGACTCGCAGGCTACGACTACCCAGCACCTCTTGCACTTCACGGCACAGCGCCTCGTCATCGCTGGCTACCACCGTAGCGGTCAGGGCGCCAGCAGCCATTTCCTTGGCCAGGTTCGGCCCGGACAGCACCGCTACCCGAGCATCAGGCGCTTCCTGCTCGACGATATCACTCATCATCAGAAAGCCCGGCTGTTCGATCCCTTTGGTTGTACTGATCACGCCTTTGCCAGCCAGGGCCGGCCCAATCTGCTGCAACACGGTGCGAAAGGCGCTGCTGGGAATCGCCAGAAACACCAGCTCAACGTTGGCCAGCGTCGCCATCAGATCAGTACTGACCCGCAGCCGCTCATCCAGCTTGATACCAGGCAGATAACGGCTGTTCTCATGCTCACGGCTGATTGCATCGGCAACTTGCTGATCACGTAGCCACAGGGTTACCGGAACGCCATTGCAGGCCAGCAGATTGGCCAGGGTGGTGCCAAAACTTCCGCCACCGAGAACGGCTACAGGCACTTTTTGATCGGTCATGAAAAATCCTTGCTGCTTTGTAACATACGCTTGAGTAGTCAACGCGGCCCGGTAGCCTGTCCAACCGAACAACGTTGAATCAGTATAGGGTGGCCGCAGAATAACAGCGATCAGGGAGTGGAAAAACCATCGGCTACCGTTAATATGGGGGCCAAAGTCAAAACGATAACTCGACGCCATCACTATGCCGATATCGCGCTCCAGACGCATTACAGCCCTGTTTTTGCTGGGGACGGCCTTGCCTGTCGCCGCTTTCGATGATCCTCTGCTGAACGCTCCCGAACTGCCGACTGTGCTCAGTGCCTCTCGCCTGAAGCAGGCTCCCACCGAAGTTCCCGGTAGCATGACAGTCATTGATCGCGAGCTGATCCGCGCCACAGGGGCTCGGGATATCCCGGAAATTCTGCGTTTGGTCCCTGGTATGATGATCGGCTATCGGCGCGGTAACCAAATCAATGTCAACTATCACGGTACCAATGTCACCGAAGCCAGGCGCCTGCAGGTTTTGATTGACGGACGTTCAGTTTACCGGCCCGGTCTGGCCACAGTGGACTGGACGGAGATCCCTCTGGCGATTGAGGACATCGAGCATATCGAAGTATTTCGTGGCCCCAATACCGCCGCCTATGGCGCCAACGCACTGATGGGGGTAATCAATATCGTTACCCGCCACCCTCGAGAAACACTGGGCAGCACACTCAAGATCACCCGCGGCAAACGCGGGGTCAACGACTGGTATGCCAGCCAGGGCACCGCCGGTGAGAACAGTCACTGGCGCCTGAGCCTGTCCGGGCAGGAGGATGATGGTTTCGATCACTTCCCCGATGGCCGAGACTACCGCGACGGTCGTCGCCTCAGCCGCATCAATCTCAGCAACTCACTGCAACTTTCAGCCAACCAGACCCTTGACTGGCAAGCTGCCGCCAGTGAAACCAATCGCCAGAGCTATTACGAGTTCAGTCCATTCGTTCGGGTACCCAACCCACCGCAAAGCCAGTATGACCGAGTCGTCGGAGCCCACACCCCGCCAGCAGATATCAGCGGCAAGGATTACGCCTTGCAAGGGCTATGGAAAATCGACCCCAGTCCTGATCACAGTTTCCAGCTCATGGCCTATGCCCAGCACATGGAACGACTGCGTGACTGGCGAGTGTGCAACGCACCGGTGACACTGTCACCCGAGCTACGCCGGATCAACCAGCTAAGCACCCTGGCTGCTCGACGGGTCAGCCAGTTCCTGCGCCCAGAGAACATTCATAGAGATATGCGCACACTCTTGATGCAGACCACAGACGGTCAATATACCGAGGAAATTGGTGATTTAGCTGACATTGTCAAACAGAAACACCTCGACTCACTCGATAGTGATCCGGCGTGCTGGGACATTGACCAGAACATTCGCGAAACCCGCTACCAGCTCGAGTTCCAGGATACTCGTCGCCTCTCTCACTGGCTGCGTATGGTCAACGGAATCAGCTACCGGCACGACCAAGCCAGTTCACGAACCTTTTTTGCCGGCACTGTGAAAAACGATATTGTTCAGGTTTTCAGCAATATTGAAGTACGTCCGCATCAGCGTCTGCTACTGCAGGCCGGGGGCATGTACGAAGATGCCTCGCTGATCGGCACCTCATTTTCTCCGCGTCTGGCCGCCAACCTGTTCATTGCCCCCCAGCACAGCCTGCGTCTGGTCTACTCCGAAGCCGTCCGCTCGCCGGACATGTACGAGAACAATGCCCACTGGACCTACCAGATCAAGAATCTCAGCGGCCCGCTCAGTGGTCCACAGACCTACTATGCAGTAGCCTACGGGCCCGGCAATCTCCAGCAGGAGAAAATGCGCTCCAAGGAACTCGGTTACAACGGCCAATTCCACCACTTGGGGCTGGCAATCGACATACGCGTATTCCGGGAACAGATCAACGACATGATCAGCGAACCGTTGCGGGTCGATGACTTTCTGCCAAACAACGACGCCAGCATTCGCTTCAGAGGAGTAGAGACCCAGCTTGACTGGCGCCTGACCCGACGCGACCGCCTGCGTCTAACCCATGCGCAGATCAACTTTGAGGCCAGTAGCCGTTTCGATCAGCGCCTGACAGCCCGCCACTCAGGTAGTGCCGCCTGGTTGCGGCAATGGCCGGCCGGTTTCGAAAGCAGCCTGATCTATTACGGTGCAGATAAGCTTAACGAGCGCCGATTCGAGCGCCTGGACAGCCGACTGGCCAAGCGTTTTGCACTGGGCAACAACAGCAGCATGGAACTGGCGCTGACTTGGCAGCACCGACTGGACGACGAAGCGCTCACCTGGTCGGAAAACCTGTACGATAGTCGCAATCACTACTATCTCAGTGCTGAGCTAAACTTCTGAAGCCAGTGAACAAGGGGCTCCCCCTTTCTGGAGTCCTGTCATTGCAGACAAGGAATGTCGCCATGGACCATTCATACAGCACCCGGAGGCCGTCATGAAAGCATGGCGTCAGCTTCTGTTTGCCGTGCTGTTGATACTGCTGGGCTCAACATCTGCCCTGGCCAGCGACATTGCCGTCGTTCTGCCAGCACATACCGAACTGACTCGCGAATTCGTTCAAAACCTGAAACAACAGCGGCCCGCTGACCGCATCACAACCCATCTGCTCGACGAGCAGCCCGCGCCTGAATCTGCAGACTTCATAATTACCTTGGGGCAGCGGGCTCTGGAATGGCGTTTGCTGCAGGATCTGGAGACCCCCACGCTGGCCTCCTACATCACCCTTGACGGTTTGACCCGCCTGGGCCGTCCAGTCCTACCCAGCAGTCTGCAATTGCTGCTAGCCAGCGCCAAACCTGACCGTCAGCTTCATTTGGCCAAACTGCTGATTCCGCGTCTGAGCAGCAGCGGGCTGCTCTATAGCGAAACACAACAGTGGCAGTTGTTTGATTGGGAACAGGCTGCCAGGCGCCACAACCTGCAAATCAACAGCGCCCTCGTCGAAGATTCCGCTCACCTGCCCCGTCGGCTGATTGACCTTCTGGCAGACAGTGATGTCCTGATCGGGCTGGACGATCCCTCCATTTACAATGCAGACCAAGTGAAAACCATTTTGCTGACAAGCTATGCCCGCAACAAGGTATTGATTGGTCCGAGCGCCCCGTTTATTGGCGCTGGCAGTCTCAGCACCACCTACAGCACTCCAACTGACATGGCCCGCAGTCTGGCTCAACTCATGGATATGCCCTGGGTAGCCGGGCGCATTAGTTACCCGAGCCATTTCTCAGTTCTCAGCAACCCGCAGGTCGCCCGTTCGCTGGGCCTCACACTGCCGGAAGACAAGCAGTTGGCCCAGTTAATCGCGGCCCAGGAGCAACAACAGTGAAAGTCCTGAAACGCGGCACCATTCAGCGCAGATTGCTACTAATAGCATTGCTTCCTGTCATGCTGCTGAGTCTGGCACTGGTTGGCTACTTCATCAGTGCACGTCTGGATGACGTCAATCAAGCACTGAACGAAACTGGGCAGCGCATTGCCGAACAGTTGGCCACCGCTGCCGAATATGGAGTTATCAGCGGTAATATCGACACACTCGAAAGCCTGGTTCGCGGTACGCTGGACATTCCCCATGTGCAACATGTTCAGGTTTTCGACAGCCAAGGACAGATACTGCTCAGCCTGGAGCGTCAACCGCCCAAAGACGGCCAGCGACGTCACTTCACAGCCGATATCCTGCGCGAACGCGTTGCCTTGCACAGCGACCTGTTTCTGCTAGACACCCCAACCACGCCACGGGGAGAGCCACAATATCTGGGCCAGGTCTCAGTTGGTCTGAGCAACGCAGCCTTCCTTAAACGGCAACGCCAGATACTGCTAAGTGGGCTGGGGCTGGCCGCCCTGACCCTGATCGCCGCACTGATCCTGGCCTTGCGCCTGGCACAGGCGCTGGCCAAGCCGCTGCGGGACATGAGTCAGGCTGTCAACGCCCTGAGCCAGGGCCAGTTGAACACTCGCCTGAACGTCAGTGATCAACACGAGATTGGTCACTTGATGAGCAATATAAACGCCTTGGCCAGTACCCTGGAGCAAGCCCGACAGGAGCAGCAACAGGCTATCGAACAACTGGTCAAGGCACGCGAAGAGGCCGAATCGGCCAACCGCGCCAAGTCTGACTTCCTGGCGATGATGAGCCATGAGCTACGCACCCCGATGAACGGCGTGCTGGGCATGCTGCAACTACTTGAAACGACTGAGCTAAATCGCGAACAGACCGAGTACGTAGAAATCGCCGGCGACTCTACCGACCATCTGTTAAAGGTCATCAACGACATTCTTGATTTTTCGCGCATTGAGCGCGGCGCGGTCGAAATCGAGCACATCGGTTTTGATCTGCCGCAGCTACTGCGTAGCTCGGTTGCGGTATTCGAGCATGCGGCCAGCCAGAAAGGCCTGAGCTTGATTACTGAGCTGCAAGGTGACCCGATGGACTGCACGGTGGTCGGCGACCCGACCCGGATTCGTCAGATTCTGGTCAACCTGATAGGCAATGCACTGAAGTTCACCGAACAAGGCAGCATCCGCCTGCGGGCCGACTGGAGTGAAGATGGTCCCAACCAGATATGGCTGCAGTGCCGGGTAGAAGATACCGGCATCGGCATCGCTTCAGACCGTCTGGACAGCATGTTCGAAGCCTTCCGCCAGGCTGACAGCAGCACTTCTCGACGGTTCGGCGGCACCGGCCTTGGCCTGTCGATCGCCCGCACCTTCGCCCATCACATGGGCGGCGAGCTGACCGCGGTCAGTCGCGAAGGCCATGGTTCCTGCTTCACCCTCTCGCTACCCCTGACTCGCTCGCTGGCGCCACTTAATGCCCAGTCGGCATCCACCACCCGTGTCGGCCCGCACGACAACGAGCAGCCGATCCTGCTGGTCGAAGACAACCCGGTAAACCAGATGGTGATCGAAGGCATGCTTCGCAGCCTCTCCCTGCGCGTCGAAGTCGCCGCAACCGGCACCCAGGCACTGGAACGGCTACGAACACCCGAACAGCACTACGCCGCCATTCTCATGGATATCCAGTTGCCGGATATCGACGGCCTGGAAGTCTGTCGTCAATACCGCCAGTACTGTCAAACCCAACATATCGAGCCGATTCCCTGTATCGCCCTGACTGCCAGCGCCTTTGAACTGGATCGCCAGCATTGTCTGGCCGCCGGAATGCAGGATTTTCTTGGCAAACCAGTATCGCGCCAGGCGCTTCAGGCTGCTCTGGAGCGCTGCCGGAACCTATCCAGCGAAGATCATTGACCAGACTGATCAGTCACTATTTCGCCAACCCTGAAAGCTGGATTCCAGCCCGGTAACTGGCACACTGAACGCTGTCCCAACAACAACAGCAGTGGCGGAAGCGTTCATGAGCATCACCCCTTCGACCCCCGTAACTCTCGAAAGCCCCTATACCACCCTGCCCGCCCTGGTCGCGGTGCATGCTCGTGAACGTGCCGAACACCCGGCCCTGATCCAGGACGGCCGCCAGGTCAGCTACCGGGTACTGAACCAGACCGTTGATCAGGTCGCGGCGGCGCTGCAACGTGATGGTTTGAAACCTGGTGACAGCATCGCCATCTGCGCCAGCAATTCGATTGCCTATGCCAGCCTGTTCATTGGCGCCCTGCGTGCCGGCGTGGTGGTAGCTCCGCTGGCTCCCTCGTCCACTGCCGACAGTCTGCTGACCATGATTGCCGACTCCGGAGCCCAGCTGGTCTTCGTTGATCAGGCCGTGGACCAGGCCATCGAATCAGTCAAGGGCAGACTGCACGCCACCTTGCTCAGTCTGGACGACAGCCGTGCGCAGCAGGGCTTCAGCCAGTGGCTGTGCGACGCTGCGCCGCAGCCAGTGGAGCTGGCTCCGGAGCTGCCGTTCAATATCATCTACTCCTCCGGCACCACCGGCGAACCCAAGGGCATTGTCCAGTCCCACGGCATGCGCTGGTCGCATATCCAGCGGGGAATCGCGTTCGGCTATGGCCCCGAGTGCGTCACCTTAATTTCCACGCCGCTTTACTCCAATACCACCCTGGTATCCTTCCTGCCAACACTGGGTCTGGGCGGCACACTGGTGCTGATGGCCAAGTTCGATGCTGGCAAGTACCTGGCCCTGGCCGCCGAACACCGGGTTACCCACACCATGCTGGTACCCGTGCAATATCAAAGAATCATGGCCCGCGACGACTTCGACCAGTACGATCTTTCCAGCTTCCAGGTCAAGTTCAGCACCAGCGCCCCCTTTCATGCCGAGCTCAAGGCCGACATCCTGGCCCGCTGGCCGGGTGGTCTGGTTGAGTTCTACGGGATGACCGAGGGTGGCGGCTCCTGCATGCTGCCGGCCCATCAGTACCCGGACAAACTCGCCACCGTCGGCAAGCCGCTGGACGGCCATGACATGCGTGTTATCGACGAAGATGGCCACGAGCTGCCCGCAGGTGAGATCGGCGAAGTGGTCGGCCACTCCCCGGCCATGATGACCGGCTACCTCAATAAGCCGGAAAAAACCGCCGAAGCCGAATGGTTCGATAGCACCGGCAAGCGGTTCATCCGCACCGGTGATGTCGGGCGCTTCGATGAAGAGGGTTTCCTGACCCTGATGGACCGGCGCAAGGACATGATCATCAGCGGCGGCTTCAACATCTATCCCAGTGACCTGGAGGCGATTCTGCGCCAGCATCCGGCCCTGCTTGAGGCCACCGTGATCGGCGTGCAATCCAGAAGCTGGGGTGAAACCCCGGTCGGCTACGCGGTGCTCAACCCCGGGGCCAGCGACAGCGCCGATAACATTTTGCAATGGTTCAACCAGCAGGTCGGCAAAACCCAGCGCCTCAACCGCCTGATCCTGACCAGCGAGCTACCGCGCAGCGCCATCGGCAAGGTACTCAAACGCGAACTGCGTGACGCGTTCCAGGCCAAATTCGGCGAACTGGACTGACCCACACCCCCACAAATACGGCCGAGGTACGGAAACTTTTGTCCTCGGCCGCCTTCGCAGGTATCCTCATCGCGTTCAGCGCATTGCATAGAGCAGTGCCTTAGCGGTGTGACTTTCGCCGAAGCCAATCAGTCTGAAGATACGCTGACGGCATTTGTGATCCAGTCGCAATGCCGAAACATAACACCCCGATACTGCCGGGGATGAGCAGGAGCCTCTATGTCAAAACAAAATGCGTACAGCCGGGAAGAACTGCTGGCATGCAGCCGCGGTGAAATGTTCGGCCCTGGAAACGCACAATTGCCAGCCCCCAACATGCTGATGATCGACCGTATCACTCACATCAGCGATACCGGTGGTCGCTTCGGCAAAGGTGAGATTGTTGCCGAACTGGATATCAACCCCGATTTGTGGTTCTTTGGCTGTCACTTTGAGGGTGACCCGGTAATGCCCGGATGCCTGGGCCTCGATGCCATGTGGCAGCTGGTTGGTTTCCATCTGGGCTGGCTGGGCTATGAGGGCCGCGGCCGCGCGCTGGGCTCCGGCGAGGTCAAATTTTTCGGCCAGGTGTTGCCGACCGCCAAGAAAGTCACCTACACCATTCATATCAAGCGCACCATCAACCGCTCGCTGACTCTCGGCATTGCCGATGGCAGCCTGGCCGTCGATGGCCGCGAGATCTACACCGCCGAAGGGCTGCGGGTAGGTCTGTTCACTTCTACCGATAGCTTCTGAGGATTATCACCATGCGTCGCGTCGTGATTACCGGCATGGGCATTGTCTCCTGCCTGGGCCAGGACCTGGAAACCGTTGCCGCCAGCCTCAAGGCCGGCAAGCCGGGCATCCGCCACAACCCCTCGTACGCCGAAATGGGCCTGCGCAGCCAGGTTTCCGGCAGTGTAGATATCGACCTGGATGCAGCAATTGACCGCAAGATCAAACGCTTCATGGGCGATGCCGCCGCCTTTGCCTACCTGTCAATGGAACAGGCCATTGCCGATGCGGGCCTCAGTGAAGAGCAGGTCAGCAACGTTCGTACCGGCCTGGTTGCCGGTAGCGGCGGCGCCTCAACCCTGAACCAGATGGAGTCGGTCGACCTGCTGCGCGAAAAAGGCGTCAAGAAGATCGGGCCATACCGCGTACCACGGACCATGGGTAGCACCGTTTCCGCCTGCCTGGCCACCCCGTTCAAAATCAAGGGTGTCAACTACTCGATCTCCTCGGCCTGTGCCACCAGCGCTCACTGTATCGGCCATGCCGCCGAACTGATCCAAATGGGCAAGCAGGATGTGGTCTTCGCCGGGGGCGGTGAAGAGGAGCATTGGTCACAGTCGATGCTGTTCGATGCCATGGGCGCCCTCTCAACCCAGTACAACGACACTCCGGAAAAAGCCTCGCGTGCCTACGACGCCAAGCGTGACGGTTTCGTCATCGCCGGTGGCGGCGGCATGGTAGTGGTCGAAGAGCTGGAACATGCCCTGGCCCGTGGCGCCAAGATCTATGCCGAAATCGTCGGCTATGGCGCCACCTCTGACGGCTACGACATGGTTGCTCCCAGCGGCGAAGGTGCCGTACGCTGCATGCAGCAGGCCCTGGCTACCGTCGAGGGCAGCATCGACTACCTCAACACCCATGGCACCTCAACTCCGGTTGGCGACGTCGCCGAACTGAAAGCGATCCGTGAAGTGTTCGGTGACAAAGCGCCGAAGATCAGTTCGACCAAGAGCTTGTCCGGCCACTCACTGGGCGCAGCCGGTGTACAGGAAGCGATCTACTGCATGCTGATGATGCGCGACAACTTCCTTGCCGCTTCGGCCAATATCGAAGAGCTGGATGAGAACGCCGGTGATCTACCGATCCTGCGCGAGCGCCTGGACACTGCCGCCAATCTGGTCATGTCCAACAGCTTCGGCTTTGGTGGCACCAACGCCACCCTGATCCTCAAACGCTGGGCCAACGCCTGAGTTGAACCCGCCTTGAACACAACGGGCCTCCCCTGACGGGCAGGCCCGTTTTTTATGCCAGCCACGCACCAACTGCGCGCACATATCTACAGTAATGGGCGCCAATGGCGCTTTTTCCTGCTGTCTGCCCCTCATACCGCCGCTTTATAATGGCATCTTGCTTGCAATATGCCAGATAAACGCACACCGACAAGGGGCCGATCTTGAGTCTGTTCAACCGTTCGCGCTATCGACAACAAACCAGCAACGACCTGGAACGCCTGCTCTCGCACCTGGATCTGAGCGTCGACATCAATAGTCAGGGGCAGCGGCTACCCGGACTGCCCGATTTCGTTCGCAATCTGCAGCAACGCATCAGTAGCAGCCTGACTGCGGCAGTAGGTATTGCAGCGCACGCACCGGAACTGGCCAGCATTGCCGAAGACACTGCCAGCCACGGCGAGCAACTGGCCCAGTCCTCGGAGTTGATCGCCAGCGCCATCGAGCAAATCAGCATGACCCTGGAGGCCGAGCTGGTCCCCGGCGCGACCCAGGTCGCCAGTCTCGGCAGTGACGTCAACGCCCGCCTGCAACAGTGCCGCAGCGACAGCCATCAGTTGCTTGGCCAGGTCGAGACCATAGAGTCGGCCGAGGCCCAGTTGGCCGGAGAAATTCAGCGCCTGGGCCAACAACTGGATGAGGTCACCCAGGTCATCGGCATGATTGCCAGCATTTCCCAGCAGACCAACCTGCTGGCCCTGAATGCCGCGATCGAAGCCGCCCGCGCCGGCGAGCATGGTCGCGGTTTTGCCGTGGTCGCCGACGAAGTCCGCCGACTGGCCGGACATACCACCGAAGCCACCGACCAGGTCAACCAGATCATCGAAGCCTTCCGTGCCGGCATGCAGCATTTGAATGACGCTGGCCAGAGCATGCATCAGGCTATCGCCGAGGGGCGAGAAGGTATTCAGAACATGGATCAACGCCTGAGCGAAGCCAGTCAGGACATGACCCAACTCGATCAACGCATGGCTGGCATGGCTAGTGGTACCGAGCAGATTGGTGCAGCGGTACGCTCGGTCAGCCAGGACGTGCAGAACATTGCCGATGTCGCCGGACAGTTGCTAGGCAAGGCCACCCAGGTCAAACGCCACAGCGCCGCCGTACGCGAAGAAGGCGATCACCTGCTGGAGGGCCTGGGCGGGTTCCAGCTCGACCTGCATCAGCAGGTTTGTCAACGGATCACCGAACTGGCCAGCGAGCAGGTGTTCTGCGGCCCACCGGCCCAGGCTGAACAGCGCCTGCGAAGCTTTATCGCCAGTGATCCACGCTTCGAACTGCTTTATCTGGTTGGAGCTGACGGAATCCAGGTCAGCGAGAACATTCCGGCCGATGATCTCAAGGCCTCGACCAAAGGCAGCATGCGCGGCAAGAACTGGTCCGACCGTCCCTGGTTCCGGGCGGTCAAGGACAATCTCCAGCCGCATATCAGCCCGGTCTACCGCTCCTCCGCTACCGACGCCTACTGCTTCACCCTGTCGGCACCAGTCTTTGACCAGAACGGCCAACTACGTCATGTGCTGGGGGCAGACGTACGCCTGAACAGTCTGCTCGAGCGTATCGGCAGCCCGCGCCGGGTAGCGGCCAGTTGATCAGCCCATTCCGTACTGCACGCCACCAGCCCGGCGCGCCTGCCGGGCCATAAGCACGACCAGTAGCGCGCAACCGGTCATCACCAGCGCCATAGGCACCGCCGTGCCGTCATGCAGCACCCCAATCAGCGCCGAGGTAATCCCAGCGATGACAAACTGCATGGTGCCCATCAGCGCCGAAGCCAGCCCGGCCTGATGGCCTTGCCCAGCCATGGCACAGGCCGAGGCGTTGGGCAGTACCAGTGCCACCACCGAGACCGCAAAAAACAGCGGCAGCATCAGTGGCCACAACGACTCCGGTTGCACGAAAGTAGTGACCAATAGCCACAGACAGCACAGCAAAAATACCAGCGTGGTGCGCTGCAGCAGCTTGACTGGCGGACGCCGACGCAGAAGCCGGCTATTGAACTGGGCAAACAGGATAAAGCCGGCGGCATTGATCGCAAAAAACCAACCGAAATGCTCCGCCGCGATGCCATACAGCTTGATGATCACGAACGGCGAACCTGCGATATAGACGAACATGCCGGCCATGGCCAACCCACCGGTCAAAGCATGAAACATGAACACTGGCTCACGCAACAGACGCAGGTAGCGGCCCAGTGCGCCAGATAAAGCCGGGCGTTCCTGGGTTTGCGGCAGGGTTTCCTGCAGCCAGATAAATACCGCCACAGCGGCCAGACAGGCGAACAGCGTCAAAAAATAGAAAATCAGCGGCCAGCCACCCAGCTTGAGCATCCCGCCACCCAGCAAGGGCGCCAGGATCGGCGCCACCCCCATTACCAGCATCAATTGGGAAAAGGCCCTGGCTGCCTCTATCGGCTTGCACAGATCGCGTACCACCGCACGGGTTACTACCATCCCGGCGCAACCACCGAGCGCCTGGGCAAAACGCGCCGCCAGCAACCATTCCAAAGTTGGTGCCAGGGCGCAGGCCAGCGACGCCATAGCGAACAGGGCAATGCCGAACAACAGCGGTTTGCGTCGGCCATAGCGGTCGGCGATCGGCCCATAAAATAACTGTCCTGAAGCCAGACCGATGAAGTACGCCGACATACTGAGCTGAATATGCTCGATATCGGTGGCATACGAGGCCGCCATGGCCGGAAATGCCGGGAGATAGAGGTCAATGGCCAGTGGGCCGAAAGCGCTCAGGCCACCCAGAATGAGCAGAATCTTTAAAGGCATGGAATATCCGGAAACAGAAGGACGAACGGCTGACCGCTCAGTCAGAGCCATACATCATGCCAGAACAGCTGTGCGAATGCTGGCAACAGACTGTTGCCAGCATTTCACCTGCTCCTAAAACCTTCCCCCTAGGGCGGCTCAACGCCGAATCATGAAAGTCCGGCCTGCGGTAAAGGCCCCAATGATCAGTACTGCACCGATGGCCGGCATCCAATATCCCTCGACTTGCGGGATGGTGCGCAGGAAGACGAAGGCCACCGCAGTAGGAGCGACGAAGCGCACCAGGAACTGCCAGGCGGAAAACCAGCGATCATTGGTCGCCATTTGCCGGATCACGTCCTCACGGGTCAGTGCCCAACCTGCAAACAGCGCAATCAGCAAACCACCCAAAGGCATGAGGATGTTAGTAATGAACTCCAGTACATCGAAGGGTGAGCGACCGAACCACTGGTGAGTAATGGTGCCCTCGGACCAGACATTGAAGCTGAACACGGTCAGCAGCCCCAAGGCCCAGCAGCCACCGACCATGATTGCTACGGCCACCGGACGGCTCAGATCGAAACGCTCAAGCAGCCAGGCCGCCACCGGCTCAACCAACGATATCGCCGAGGTCAGCGCCGCGCCAATCACCAAAATGAAGAACACTCCACCAAGGATCGAACCGCCCGGCAGATCGGCAAAGGCTATTGGTAAAGTTACGAACATCAGTCCTGGCCCCTGCCCGGCTTCCATACCGCTGCCAAACACCAGCGAAAAAATCGCCACCCCAGCCATCAGAGCAATCAGCGTATCGACAACAGCAATCGAGACGGCAGTACGCGTCAGGGAAGCTTCGCTGGACATATAAGCGCCATAGGCCATGATCGCACCCATGCCAAGGCTGAGGGTGAAGAATGACTGCCCCATCGCCTGCAGCCAGCCCTCCAGGCTCAGGTCATTAAGGTTGAAGGTAAACAGAAAGCGCATGGCCGCAGCGGCATCCCCAACCACCACACCATAGACCAGCACAATCATCAGGATCACGAACAGGGCTGGCATCATGATCCGCAACCCGCCTTCGATACCCTTGTGAATCCCCATGGCAACAATCAAGCCGGAAGCGCCAATGAACAGGGTATGGTAAAGCAGCAGACGTTCTGGCGAAGCCAGCAAGGCACCGAAGGAGGCACCTATCGTTTCGGCATCAGCGCCGGCCAGAGCCCCGGAAAACAGCAACCCGGTGTAATGGATCGCCCAACCAGCGATAACTGAATAGAAACTCAGGATCACGAAGGCCGCACCAGCCCCCATCCAGCCGATCACCTGCCAGGCCGAACTGGTGCCGTGACTTTCCGTCAGGTATTTCATCCCCATGATCGGGCTGCGGCGGCTGGAGCGACCGAGCAGAGTCTCAGCGATCAAAATAGGGATCCCCACCACCGCGATGGTCAAGGCGTAGACCAGAATAAAGGCGCCGCCGCCGTTCTCACCCGTCAGATAAGGAAAGCGCCAAAGATTGCCTAACCCGACCGCAGAGCCCACAGCGGCCAACAGAAAGGTTCCCTTGTGAGTCCAGATATTTTTTCCACTCATTGCAACGACTCCCCGTTGGAAGTGCGTGGGTTGCTTCGTTATTCAGGTTAGCATAGGGATCACACTTGGCTTTTCCGAGGCGCTATGAGCCGGATTTCCCAGCGTTACAGGCATGTACTCGACTTTGCCCGGCGCTTCGTTATGCCCTATCGCTGGTGGGTGCTTGGCGCCCTGGCGGCACTGGTGTTTACTGCTGCCGTTACCCTGTCCTTGGGGCAAGGGCTACGTCTGCTGGTCGACCAGGGTTTTGCCACAGGCTCGGCGCAGCAGTTGAATCAGTCGGTAGCGCTGTTCGGACTGCTGGTGGTCGCGCTGGCGATCGGCACTTTCGCCCGCTTTTATCTGGTGTCCTGGATTGGTGAACGGGTGGTCGCCGATATCCGCTGTCAGGTGTTCGATCACCTGATTGAGCTGCATCCGGGCTTTTTCGAAAGCAATCGCGGCCTGGAAATCCAGTCGCGCCTTACCGCCGACACCACGGTGCTGCAATCGGTGATTGGCTCTACAGTATCGATTGCCCTGCGCAACGCGCTGATGCTGATCGGTGGCGTGATCCTGTTGTTCATCACCAACCCCAAACTCACCAGCATCGTGATGACCGCCATTCCGCTGGTGATTGCCCCGATTCTGTTCTTTGGCCGTCGGGTGCGGCGCCTGTCCCGGCTCAGCCAGGACCGGGTCGCGGATGTCGGTGCCTACGTTGGTGAAATACTCGGCCAGATCAAGACTGTCCAGGCCTACAACCACCAACATGCCGACAAGACCCGGTTCGCCCAGGTCAGCGAGCAGGCTTTTCAGGTCGCCCGTCAGCGGATTGCCCAACGAGCCTGGCTGACCTTTGCCGTAATCACCCTGGTTCTGGGCGCGATTGGGGTCATGCTCTGGGTTGGTGGTATGGATGTGATTCAGGGCCGCATCAGCGGCGGTGAACTGGCGGCCTTCGTGTTCTACAGCCTGATCGTTGGGGTTTCTGCTGGCGCCCTGAGTGAAGTCATTGGTGAGCTACAGCGCGCTGCCGGCGCCACCAGCAGAATCCTCGAACTGCTGGCCAGCCAACGGGAAATCGGCCCACCAGCCCATGACCTTGAGCACCTGCCACAGCCACCCAGTGGCCGAATCAGTTTTGAACAGGTGAGTTTCGCCTACCCGTCCCGGCCTCAGCGCCAGGTCATCAACCAGTTCAATCTGAGCGTCAGTCCGGGTGAGACCCTGGCTCTGGTTGGCCCTTCCGGAGCCGGCAAGTCAACGCTGTTCGACCTGCTGCTGCGCTTCTTCGACCCCGGTAGTGGTTGCATACGAATTGACGGCATCGACATCCGCCAACTTGATCCCGATGAGCTGCGCAGCTGCTTCGCCCTGGTATCGCAAAATCCGGCCCTGTTCTATGGCAGCGTGGCTGACAACATCCGTTACGGTCGGCCACAGGCCAGCCAGCAGGAGGTCGAAGCCGCTGCCCGGGCCGCCCATGCCGAAGAGTTCATTCAGACCCTGCCGCAAGGCTATGAAACTCACCTGGGCGATGCCGGGTTGGGGCTTTCGGGTGGCCAGAAGCAGCGTCTGGCGATCGCCCGGGCACTGCTGCTCGACGCGCCGATACTATTGCTCGACGAAGCGACCAGCGCGCTGGACGCCCATAGCGAACACCTGATTCAGCAGGCGCTACCCAGATTGATGCAGGGGCGCACAACACTGGTGATCGCCCACCGGCTGGCCACCATTCAGCATGCCGATCGGATCGCGGTGATCGATCAGGGGCAACTCCAGGCCCTGGGTAGTCATACTGAACTGGTGGCCAACAACCCCCTGTATGCCCGCCTGGCCGCGTTGCAATTTGGCCAGTCCGAAACTCAGCCTCAGTGACAGCTGCCTGAGGCCCCGCGCAGCTTGTCCGGATTGACCACCGAGTAAATACCGGTGATGGCGCGACCATCACTTTCCAACAGCACTACCGAGCGCAACTGGCCATCCAGCAAAAGCAACACCCCGGTCTGACCATTGATCAGTGCCAGACGCATCTGCAACCGGTCACGCCAACTGCGCTGCAAGCCCATCGCCAGACGGGTCGCCGCCCGCACCCCGTGCAAGACCCGGGATGCCGCACGTACTCGCCCGCCACCATCGGCAATCCACCGCACCTCTTCTGCCAACAGGCTGGCAAACGCCTTGGCGTCTCCTTGCGCCATCGCCGCAACGAAGCGCTCCAACAATTGCCGGTGAGCCGCCGGGTCCACATCGAAGCGTGGCCGCTCATCACGCAGACGGGCACGGGCGCGGCTGATGGCCTGACGGCTGGCGACCGGACTCTTGCCTATCATTGCCGCAATCTCGTCATACGAGTAATCGAACACCTCACGCAGCAGAAACGCTGCTCGCTCCTGGGCGCTCAAGCGCTCCATGGCCAACAGAAAAGCCATCGACAGGTCAGAGGCCATTTCAGCCAGACGCTCGGCTCCCGGCACCATGTCGTCGAACACCGGCTCCGGTAACCACGGCCCGCTGTACTCCTCACGGCGGCGCTTGAGCTGACGCAGACGGTCAATCCCCAGTCGCGTCACGACGGTAACAAGCCAGGCCTGGGGGTCAGCAATCTGCTTATGATCAGCCTCGCTCCAGCGGAACCAGGCATCCTGTACCAGATCCTCGGCGTCCATCCGGGTACCCAGCAGTCGATAGCCCAAGCCCAGCAAACGCGGGCGGGCCTGATCAAAAAGTTCAGCCTTGTCATTCATATTGCAGTCTCTGGTGGTGTACAGCCAGGACGCTGGTTTGCGTCCGTCTGTGACAGTTGCTGTCACACTTGTCCAGGCTACGACGTCCTGGGGGTTGTTGACACTTTTCAAGCCACTGGAGTTTATACCCATGCGTCTCGACTACCTCAGACATGCCGACGCCCTGCCCTTGCAGGCACTCACCGCCATCAGCGCCCACCTGCATCATTCGACACTCGACCAGGAACTGCTCGCCCTGATTCAGTTGCGTGCTTCACAGCTCAACGGCTGCGCCTACTGTATCGACATGCACAGCAAGGATCTGCAGGCCCTGGGAGCCGAGCCAGCCCGTATCCATCTGCTGCCGGCCTGGCGCGAGGCCGGAGTCTACAGCCCCGCCGAGCAAGCAGTCCTGGCCTGGACCGAAGCCGTCACCCTGATCAGCCATGAGCAGGATCTGCAAGCCCGGTTCAAGAGCCTGGCTGAACATTTCAACGAAACGGAAATCACCCGGCTGACCTTTGCGATCATCGCCATCAACAGTTGGAATCGCCTGAGCGTCGCCTTTGGCCGGCAACCCGATGGCTATCAACCCGGTGACCTGGAACCGTTTATGCAGCAGGCATTGAAACGTTTTACCAGCCCCGCCTAGGGGCTGGTCCAATGACCTCGCCCACCACACAATGGCTCAACCCTCGACATGCCGTTAAAGCAGGACACTAATTAGCGTAGAAGCCTTACAGGGTGCAGAAGTAGTACTCAACGCTCATGCAAACGGGCGTTGAGTTCATCCACTACCGGCGCCCATTCAGCATCTTCAAGGATTTCCTCACGCAGGAACGCTGCCTGCGAGGCATTCCAGAATGGCGCCTCAGACAGCTTGGCATCGTGGTCCAGGGAATGGGTCGCGAAAAAAGTGTCGATACTCGACGGGTCTGAATCAAGGCCGAGTTGGGCAAACAACTCGGCCAGGGTCTTGTTCGGCATATCCATGGGCACCTCCGGCAAACCTGGGAAAACCTGCACTTCCCATTAAAGCAGAGATGACACCCAACGCGGGCTTGTTCAGGCTTCTGTCAGAACAACTCCAGCTCAGACAGCGCCAGATAGGCATAGAAACCCAGCAAGGCCAGGGCCCGCTTGCTCACCCGCTTGCGCGGCTGGGGTAAAGCCTTGTAGGCATGCAGGCGCTGATACAACGCCAGATTCTGGCGCGCCTGGTGGCGCAGCCGGAAACGTTTTTCGGCATCTTCACCGGCCTGACAGGCCATGCGCTGACGCAACTCAGGATTCCGGTACAAGGCCAGGATGCTGTCTCGGGCCTGATCCACATCCAGATCAACCAGCAACCCGTTGACCCCCTCCTTCACCAGTTCGGGGATAAACCCCACATTTCCGCCAATCACCGGGCAACCGCAGGCAAGCACCTCGCGCAAGGTCCGGCATGACTGGTCAGTGCCACCGACCGGGAAGTACAGCAGATCCATGGCCCGGTAGGCCGCCACCAGATCATCACCCTCGATATAACCCGGCATTACCAGCAGATCGCTGATGCCCAGCCGCTCGGCCGGCGCATGAACAACGTTATTGGCATCGCCATGACCGACCAGGAACAGCTTGAGATTGGGGATCTGCTTGCGCAGCTCCGCAGCTGCGTTGAGCAGCAGATCCAACCGCCGGCGCGGCTGAATGCGCGAAGCCATGCCGATCACGAAATCATCCGGACCAAAACCGAAACGGGCGCGCGCCTGCTCACGGTCCATCGAGGTATTGAAACGCTCAAGATCGATCCCAGGCTCAATCACTGCAATCCGGCTGGCGGGAAACTTGAATCGCTCAACCGCCTGCTGGCGAGCATGCTCACTGATCACCACCAGTCCGTCAGTGGCGTTTTTGAGCAGAAAGCGTGAACGCCATTTGTCATCCGGGCCGTTGGCATTGTAACTGGTGCGCACCAGCAAATGCTTGCCACCAGTCATACAGTTGGCCAGGACGCCGAGCATATGGGCATTGGGCATATGGCAATTGATGACGTCAGTCTGGTGTTCACGCATCACATTGACCAGCTTTGGCACATCCCGTGTTGCCGACATGATCCGCAAGTGTTTTTCCATTTCCAGAGTAACCGGCTCCAGGCCTTTCTTGCGGCACTCCCATAGAGTCGACCGTCGCGCCTTGGGGCTGGGTTTGCCACACACCAGCTGCGAGTCCGCGCCTTCCTGCTGCTCGGCAATCACCAGGTCGGTAACCGGTTCGGACCGCTCGGTCCAGCGCCAATTGCTCAATAAATGGGTGACTTTCGGAGATGCCGATTGCTTGTTCACAGTCAAAAGCCCTGCAAGTGGTTGAATAATCGGCGCGAATTATAGGCAAAAGGCCAGCTGTGGACGACCCCAAAATCGTAACCGAAATCCCCCTAGCCCCCATCTCCGACGACCAGTAGCCAGGAAACACCTCTACTCAGCTTGAACAAGACCGCCAACCCAAGCAAAATACTGAATAAATAACCAGCACTTGATCAGTCCGCATGCCCGACTCACTCGGCCCAGAACATTACTATCTCAGCAACTTCCTGACCGCCCTGAACTGGATTGAGGAGCGTTACGGCGACCTGCTGAGCGCCGAAGAGCATGCGTTCATCTGCGGCTTCAGGCATTTGCCGCTGGCCAGCCAGGCCCTGCTGGTACGTTTAGTGATGCGCAAGGGTCCGCACTTTCGCCACAGCGCACTGAAGTACCCGGAAATTGGCGACATCGCTATCGCCGCCGAGGCTTTGCTCAAGCACGGCTGGCTACGCGACGACCAGCCGCTGGACGCGGCGCAGCTATTTGCCCTGCTGCGCCGAGGCGAACTCCTGACCCTATTGCCTGATACCCCGAGCAGTACCCGAAAAGCCGATCTGTTCGAAGCTCTGTGTGCAAAGATCAGCCAGCCCACCAGGTTCAGCGAACTGGCAGGATTTCTCAATGAGCCGCTCTACACCCTGATGGTCGGCCCGCTCTGCGAGCGCCTGCGACTGATGTTCTTCGGCAACCTGAGCCAGCAGTGGTCGGAGTTCGTCCTGGCTGATCTCGGCATCTTTCGCTATGAACAGGTGCCCATTGCCGCGCAAGCCCGGGGCTTCAGCCAACGGGCCGATATCGATGACTACCTGCACCTGCGAGCCTGCCGCGAACAGCTAGAAGCCGGCGCCAGTGTCAACAGCGTACTGGAACAACTCGGCCCAGTGCGCAGCGACAACCCCTGGATTCTCAACCGCCATGCCAAGCTGCTGTTTTTGCTGGCCCGGCAAGCGGAACGCGACGGTGAACTGCACAACGCCGTGATGCTGTATCAACGTAGCCACTACCCTGGCGCCCGCCAGCGCCGGATTCGCCTGCTTGAGCGCCTCGAATCCTGGGATAGCGCCTGGAGTCTGGCCCAAGTCGCTCTGGCCTCCCCCGAAAGCGATGCCGAGCAGCAATTGCTGGATGGGATAGCGCCTGGAGTCTGGCCCAAGTCGCTCTGGCCTCCCCCGAAAGCGATGCCGAGCAGCAATTGCTGGAGCGGCTACTGGCACGCCTGGCGCGCCAGCTCGACCAACCAGCTCCGGCACCACGCCCGCGCTGCGAGCCTGAGCGCATTGACCTGACCCTGGCCAATACCGGCAGCGTCGAATGGGCCGTGCGCGAACACCTGCACACCGAGCAGACCCCGGTGCACTATGTCGAAAACACCCTGATCAACAGCCTGTTCGGTCTGCTGTGCTGGGAAGCGATCTTTACCCCACTCCCCGGCGCCTTCTTCCACCCGTTCCATACCGGCCCGGTCGATCTGCTCAGCGCCGATTTTCACCAGCGCCGCGCACAACAGTTCACTCGCTGCCTGGCGCGGCTCGACGATGGCAGCCATGCCCAGCATATCCGCGCCATCTACCAGGCCAAACAGGGTATCCAGTCGCCGTTCGTGGCCTGGGACTGGCTGCCTGCCGAGCTGCTTGACCAGGCTCTGCTGTGCCTGCCAGCCGAGCACCTCAAAGCCTGGTTCCAGCGCCTGCTACAGGATTTACGCAACAACCGCGCCGGCATGCCCGACCTGATCCAGTTCTGGCCGCAGGAGCGGCGCTACCGGATGATCGAGGTCAAAGGTCCCGGTGATCGTCTGCAGGACAACCAGAAGCGCTGGATCGAGTTCTGCACCCGGCACAACATGCCGGTGCAAGTCTGCCATGTGCGCTGGAGCGAGGCATGAGCTACCGGATCGGGGTACGCGCGCTCTGTGAGTTCACCGCCCGCGAGGGCGATCTGGACCTGCGTTTCACCCCGGCGCCAACCGCCGAGGAAGGCCAGGCCGGGCACCGTACGATTATTGCCCGGCGCGGCCCGGACTACCTCAGTGAAATCCCGGTGGCAGGCGACTACCCAGGCCTGCGGGTAGTTGGGCGGGCAGATGGCTATGACCCTGACTTCAAACTGCTGGAAGAAATCAAGACCCACCGTGGCGATGTCAGCCGCATTCCCCACAACCATCAGGTACTGCACTGGGCCCAGGTCAAAGTCTACGGCTGGTTGCTATGCCAGCAGTGGGGCATGGATGAAATCGACCTGGCGGTGGTGTATTTCAACGTCGTCACCCAACAGGAAACCGTATTTCGTGAACGCTTTGGCGCCGAATCGCTGCGCGAATTTTTCCAGTTGCAGTGCCAGCGTTTCATCGCCTGGGCTGAACAGGAAACCCTGCATCGTCAACGTCGCGATCATGACCTGGGCGCTTTGAGCTTTCCCTATCCGAGCTTTCGCCACGGTCAGCGCCAACTGGCCGAAGCTGTTTATCGCGCCGCCCGTGATGGCGAGCAACTGCTGGCTCAGGCTACCACAGGAATTGGTAAGACACTGGGCACCCTGTTTCCCCAGCTCAAGGCCTTTCCCGCCCAGCAACTGGACCGGCTGTTCTTTCTCTGTGCTAAAACACCCGGCCGGCATCTGGCGCTGGAGGCCTTGCAGGCTCTGCACCAGCATAATCCCGGCTTGAACCTGCGGGTACTCGAACACGTCGCCCGCGACAAGGCCTGCGAATACCCCGAACGCGCCTGTCATGGTGATTCCTGCCCGCTGGCCAAGGGCTTCTACGACCGTTTGCCGGCCGCACGTCTGGCGGCGCTACAAGCTGGCTGGCTGGATCAGGTCCAGGTCCGAGCCATCGCCAGGGAGCACCAGATCTGCCCTTATTATCTGAGCCAGGAGTTGTGTCGCTGGAGCGATGTAGTGGTCTGCGACTACAACTACTACTTCGATCTTGGTGCCCTGCTCTATAGCCTGACCCTGATCAACGACTGGCGCGTTACCCTGCTGGTCGATGAAGCGCACAACCTGATCGACCGGGCCCGCGGCATGTATAGCGCCGAACTCGACCAGGCCCGCTTCAACAGCCTGCGCCGTAGCGCTCCCGCCCGACTCAAGGGCCCACTGGATCGGGTCGCCCGGCACTGGAACCAGCTACACCAGGACCAACAAGCCGACTATCAGATTTATCCGCAGGTTGCCGACCTGTTTGTCGCCAGCCTGAACAAGGCCGTCAGTGCCCTGACTGACCACCTGACCGACCAGCCCACCGGCAATGACACCGCGCTGTTGCAGTTTTACCTGGATGCCATGCTGTTCTGCCGACTGGCCGAGGCCTACGGCCCGCACTCGCTGTTCGACATCACCCGCTACCAGGACCGCCAGCAAGCGCTGTCAACCCTGTGCCTGCGCAATGTAATTCCCGCGCCCTTTCTTGCCGAACGCTTTCGCCTGGCGCACAGCAGCACCCTGTTCTCGGCCACCTTGAGCCCGGCGCCCTACTACCGGGACCTGCTGGGGCTGAATCAGGACTGCCAGGCCCTGGAGGTTGAATCGCCTTTTCGCCCGGAGCAACTCGACGTGCGCATTACCTCCAAACTATCGACCCGCTACCCGGATCGCACCGACAGCCTAGGCCCCATCAGCGCCCTGATCGCCCAGCAGTTTCACCAACGCCCCGGCAACTATCTGGCGTTTTTCAGCAGCTACGACTATCTGCAACAGGCCCTGGCGCATCTGCGCCGTCATTATCCGCAGATACCTCTGTGGGAGCAGTCACGGCAAATGAACGAATCCCAGCGCCAGAGTTTTCTCGAGCGGTTCACCAGCGAATCCCAAGGGGTGGGCTTTGCCGTGCTCGGCGGCGCCTTTGGCGAAGGCATCGACCTGCCGGGACCACGCCTGATCGGCGCTTTTATCGCCACCCTGGGTCTGCCGCAAGTCAATCCGGTGAACGAGGAAATCCGCCAGCGCATGGAAGATCAGTTCGGCAATGGCTACGACTACGCCTACCTCTACCCAGGCCTGCAGAAAGTGGTCCAGGCCGCTGGCCGGGTCATCCGCACCACCGAAGATCAGGGGGTGGTCTGGTTACTGGATCAACGCTTTGCTGAGCGCCGGATCCGCCGCTGGTTGCCCAGTTGGTGGCAGATCCGCATTTGATTGCATCAACGCAGCAGATCAGCCAGCGCCTGCATGGCCAGCCGAGTGGTCGCAAAGGTATGCGCTGACGGAGCCAGGGGGTGCGATGACAGCCGCACAACCACCAACCCGACCTCAGGGTTGATATGCAGCAGTTGCCCGTAAGCACCAAGCGCCTCATAGACCCCGTCCGGGTTGTGACTGACCCACCATTGGCTACGGTAGGAATAACCCGGCTGGTAATCACGCCCGGAAGCAATAAAAGCATCCTGGTCAGCCCCCCGGCGCAGATCGGCAATCACCTCGGGACTGATGATCTGCTGGCCGTTGAAACGCCCATCCTGGCGCATCATCTCGGCAAACCGGGCCAGATCACGCAAGGTCGCGTTGAACCCGGCCCCAGCCCATTCGGTACCAAGCCGGTCAAGCAGCAGATAACCGTCCTGCTCCGCACCCATCGGCTGCCACAGACGCTCACTGAACAGTTGCGCCAGCGACATGCCGGTAGCCCGGCGCATTATCCAGCCCAGCACCTCGGTATGCACCGTGCGGTAGATAAAGCCCTGGCCATGCTCACCGCCAGCCTCAATGCTGGCCAGGTAACTGTAAATATCCTGCGGTCCGGCGTACTGAGCCGGGGTCGGCAGTAAACCGGCGGCAAAACCATATTGCAGAACATCGGACTGCAGGTCGGTTTCGCTGTAGGCGACCTCGGCGGTCATATCCAGCACCTGGCGCAAGGTAGCTCCGGCCCAACCACTGTGTTTCAACTCCGGGATATAGTCGCTGACCAGCATCTGCTCATCCAGCACGCCCTCAACCAGCAGTTGCGCCGCCAGCACGCCAAGCAGTGACTTGCTGAGCGACCAGAGCATATGCGGTGACTCTGCCGGCATGCCCTGATGATAGGCCTCGTAGATGACCTGGCCGTCCTTCATGATCAGCGTGGCATCGGCATAGCTGCTGCGAAGATATTGCGCAAAGCTCAGTCGCTGATCATCCGGGCCGACAAAAACCAAGGCATCGATACGCTCACGCAGGCTTTCGCCAGTCGGCAGCAGACTCGGCGGCATCAGTCCACGCGCGATATTGCGGCTGGGAAGCAGCTCGCGCATATGATGAAAAGCCCAGCGAGAATTGGGGTAGTTCAGCAGGTAGTTGTCACGCGTGATCTGCGCCTGAGTTGGCGGCGGGAAGCCTTGCATCAACCCCAACTGATCCAGACGCACCGCTTCCGGGTCTGGCAGTCCTTCGGCCACCAGCCCCAGTGGCGTCGCCAGCCACACTCCAAGCAGGGCTGATGCCCATGACCTAGGGAACATAAGCGGCAACCTCGGTGAGCGGGCAGTCACGCCGAATGAAGTCATGTAGCAAGGCATTCAACTGCTCAGGCTGATCGAGCGGCGTGGCATGTCCGGAATCGCACACCACTTCGAGCTTGGCGTTCAAGAGTTGCGCGGTGTAGGCCTGTTTGAACGCCAGCGGGGTGTAATCGCGATCACCGGCCACTACCAGTACCGGCACGTCGGCCTGATTGACCGAGTCCGGTGCCGCCCAGCCAAGGATGGCACGCAATGCATGCAGGTAGGAAACCCGATCATTGCTGGCCAGGCGTTGCGCCACCCGGCGGCGCAGATCAGCCTGCTCCGGGTGTGGGAACAGCTTGTGCGCCAGCACATGGCCCAAGGTCTTCAACCCCAGCAGACGGATCATCGCCAGGCGGGTTGCCACCTTGAAACGCACAGCCCAACTGTCCAGCGGGAAGCTCGGCGCACTGTTGATGACCACCAGGCCACCGAGCAACTCCGGACGCCGCGCCAGCAATTCAAAGCCGATCATCCCCCCCATGGAAATACCGACCAGAATGCAGTCCTGAATGCCGACCGTTTCAATAAACTCGGCTACATCACCCGCCAGTTCCGCGACTGTGACCGGCGCTCGCAGCGCCTGACTGTCGCCATGGCCCCGCAGGTCCAGAGCCCAGACCTGCGCGTAACGCGACAGATCATTGATCTGTGGCTGCCAGTCCTGCAGCGACGAGCCCAGCCCATGCAGCAGCAAGACCGGAACCCCCTGTCCTTCGCGCACGTAAGCAATCCGCGCGTTGTTCAACTGAATAAAGTTCACTTTTCCCCCTTGAATCCTGTCATTGGCATGACTGCCATTAGCGTTCCCCGATGCAAGCCGTCAGCCACGGATTCGTCCCTGTGCCAGCGTCCTGGCGCGTTTGCCTAATCACCCGGCGGGCCTATAGAATCAAACGGTTTTCACAGAGACCTCACCATGTACAGCATTTCCAGTCCTACCCAGGCGCGTAGCCGCAAAGCCCTGGAGCGCTTTCTCAATGTGACCGCCGAACTGCTGGCCGAAAACCGCTTTGAAGAAACCAGCATTGCCCAGATCGCCCAACTGGCCGAATCTTCGGTCGGCACCTTCTACCGCCTGCTCGCAGACAAAGACGTATTGCTGTATGCCGTTCACCAGCGTTTTGTCGAACAAAGCCAGTTGGCAATTGGTGAGCTGCTGGCTGACCTGCAGCGCAACGACGCACCACTGACCGAACAGGTCGAAGGCTTTGTGCATGGCATCATCCAGCTGTTCGAGGGGCACGAAGGTCTGCTGCGCGCCTTGATCCGGCGCAGCTCATCCGACCTGCAGTTCCGCCAGCGCTTCCATGAACTCAACGCCTACATTGGCCACAGCCTGCGTGAGCTGGTGCTGGCCCACAGCGGTGAGCTGTCTCACCCTTACCCTGCTCAGGCTGCCGACCTCGCCGCCCATGTCCTGCTGGCCAGCATGAACTACTTCACCATGGTCGGAACCCTGGGCGAAACTCCCCGCACTCGCGTTGCCGGGGAGCTGTCACGCCTGATCTGCAACTACCTGGAAGCCTGACTCTGCCTAACGCCGGCTGTCACGGCGCAATTGCGCCGGCGTGAAGTCATTGGGTCGCAGTTCAACGTTGAACTGGTGTGGTGGCTCCTCGTTGGACAAAAGACCGATCACATAACGCCCACCAATCAGGTCATACACCGCATCCCCTTTGGTCCATACCAGTGGCTGGTCATACAGGTTGATCGTGTAGGACTCGCCCAGCCGCCAGAGGTTGTCGCGGTTGTCGTAGTGATCGACCACCACCAGGTGATAGCTGTCCTCATCGAAGTACATGTCGCGCTGCTTGTACTGATGACGCAGCCCATCCTTTAGCGTCGCGCGTACGTGCCAGACACGATGCAACTCATAACGCAGCAAGTCCGGATTGACATGGCCACGCTGGACGATATCGCTGTAGCGGTTGCTCTTGTCCGCCAGCCGGTAGCTGTTGTATGGAATGATCAACTCCTTCTTGCCCATCAGCTCCCAGTCGTACTTGTCCGGGGCGCCGGAGAACATGTCGAAGTTGTCCGTGGTGCGCATCCCGTCCGAAGCGGTGCCGGGCGAGTCATAGGCCACATTCGGCGCTCGCCTTACCCGCCGCTGACCGGCCGCGTAGATCCATGACATCCGCGGCTCGCGTACCTGATTCACAGTCTCATGTACCAGAAGCTCAGTCCCGGCCAGCCGCGCTGGCGCCAGTACCGACTGGCGGAAGTAGAACAGGATGTTGCCGTTGGGCTGGTTGTGATCGCCGGCGTGCTCGTTGAAGAGGAAATAATCCTCAATCCTGGTCATGAAATAATTGCCGTTCGGCTGCGGAACCGCTTGTGCATAGGAGCGCTTGACGCTGTCACCGCGATAGCGCAGCAGGTGGTTCCACAGCACCTCCAGTGCCGAACCCGGTATCGGGAAAGGCGTCGCAACGCTAAAACCGGCAATCCCGTTGCCGTCATCAATCAGCTCAGCGGTGGCCGTATTGGCCTTGGCCGCGGCATACACCTTGTCCGGATAGGATGCCGAGCGCCGGGTTGGATAGACATTCAGCTTCCAGCTATCGGCATAGCGCTCAAGCATCGCCACTTGCCCGGGACTGAGCTGCTCCCGATAGTCGGCAAGGTTGCCCGCCGTCACGGTGAACAGCGGCTTGTCCATCATGAACGGATCGATATAGCCGCGCTCAGCGTGGAAGGCATTGGCTGACGCCTCCAGACCACCCTCCCATGAAGGAATACTGCCAGCAGCGTTGCCGGCACGCTCTGCCCCCAGCGGGGTCAGATCCTGCCCCAGGCGCGCCACCTGGGCCGGGTCAACCTTGGCCTGCGCCACACCGACCGCCAACAGGCAGGCAAAGGCGCCTACCAGAAATGACTCTGTATTTTTCATTGTTTTCATCCTGTTAGAAGCTGTACTTGACACTCAGGCTCAGGTAATCGCGATCGGTTCGCTTGTTCGCCAGCCCCCCGCCGTCGTAGCCGACGTAACGCACCCCGAAGGTCAGCGCTTCCTGATAAACCGCATCGACTCCCAGCGAATAGCTGCGAGCCCGCTTGATCAGGCCATTGGTCAACTGCGGTGCCACGCCATTGATCCCATACTGATAACCGGCACTGGGAATCAGGTTGAACAGGTTCATGACATTGCTATAGGTCAGCGACATGCTGCCCTGGGCGCCCCAGGCGCTGGATGTGGCACCGTAGTAATCGATCTGCGAATCAAGCCCCTGAACCCGGCTACCGACCAGTTCCAGCATCAGCGTTCCGGTATTCGAGCCCAGCAAGCCGTTGAAGCTCTGGATGCCGACCAGCGCCGCCTGCCACATCGGTTTCTCGTGATAGCCATCCAGCCGCGTACCGACCGGCAATCCTGCAAGGTTGCCCAGCAGCGCCGTTGGCAGGTATTCCCCCAGTCCCAGGGCGATCGGCGCATTCGGGCGATAACTCAGCTCCCCGGCCACCGACACGCCATTCAGCCAGCTGTCGCCGCCCAAACTGGTATTGAAGCTGAGCCCATAGAGATGGCGCTTTTCAAGATACTCGGCGTAATAGCGTGAGCTGGTGCCCACCGGCAGCACACCGACTCCGGAAATGACCACCGGCTGACCGACGGTCAGGCCGAGCATCGGCACATTCATGTTGTAGCGCAGGTAATAGAAGCCCAACTCACTGTAATTGAGATCAGGCACCAACCAGCGCAGCGCCACCCCATACTGGCTGGCGCCATCGGCCTTGTGGTCCCGCTCACGCGGTATATAGGTGGTTGGCAGGTATCCCTTGAGCGCAGCGAAGGCTGGCAAGTCCGGCAGACTGTCGGCGAAGGCCTGGGCCTGACCCGGACTGTCGAACGCCAACCCGCCGGTCAAAGGCTCCTGCAGGGGCGGTAGCATCAGGTAGTTGCAACCACCACCGATCACATCAAGCGTGGAGAAATAGGTGCCGCATGGGTCAATGCGGGTGCGCTCCCAGGCACGGCTGGGCTGCCAGTAACCTTCAACCGACAGCCCCTCGCTCAATTCGAACGACAGATAGCCCATCAGCGTCGGCATGTAGGCTTCCTTGAGCTCGGAGCCGGGAGCCCGCAAAGCGTTCAGATCGACCGGATTGGTCGCACCGATACCGTTCTGGGCAAACAGACCTTCACCCCAGTTGATCACCTGGCGCCCCACCCGCGCATTCAGCGCCCGGTCGGCCAGCGTCCAGCTGCCATACACGAAGGCATCGAGCAGATCGACACTGGAGCCGGCATCATTCAGTCCCCGACTAGGGATGTCCCGGTGCCGCCGCGAATCGTCCTCAAGCTCGAAGTCATAGAACGCCCGGCCGCGTACAAACACGCCAAAACGTTCCTGGTAACTCAGATCAAGATCGGACACAGCCTTGGCCACTTCCGAAAACAGCTCACCACGCTTGAAGTTGAGATTGCCGTCATCGGAATTGATCAGCGCGCTGTTATCCCCCCGACCGCCGTTGGCGCGGGCAATAAGCCGGCTGTCCTGTTTCTGCATACGGTAATTGACCCCATAGGAAAGGGTCGTATCGAGCGATAGCGACCAGTCTCCCGAGCGGGTCTGAAACGCCAGAACCTGGCTGCTTGTCAGCAGCGCCAGGCAACCTGCCACCCACGCTTTTCCCTGTGTTGCCACGAGGACCTCCAAAGTATTGTTATTATCGGAACCGGAACATCGGTTCCGATATATTAGGCGTGAGTTGGGCACTTCACAAGTCTTTGCGGAAAATTTTCTTCATGAGCCAAGAATGCTGATTCAGAGCCGTTACAGACTTATTACCAGGGCTTGGATGAACTGACGCCTTGACAGAATCGGAATTCTGATTCCTATTTATAGAGCGATAAGCACACTCCCGGGCTGCAGCTTTTGGCCCGTTCACAATGACAAAAATGGAGGTTCGCCATGGCTACACTCACCCGATTGCCACTGAAGTGGCTTGCCCTGCTCTGCCTGATGCTAAGCGCATCACAAGCCTGGGCCGATTCGCGCTGTAACGAACGCAAGAGGACCCTGTTACTGCCCGGCAAGATCAGTTGCAGCTACCAGTCAACCTGGATAGCGTCCAGCGATTTTACTCAACGCAAGATCATCTATCAGTTGCCCGTCGGTACACCACCGGCAGATGGCTGGCCAGTAGTACTGATTTATCAGGGCTCTTTCTTCCCACTCAACAACTTCACCTACTACAGCAACGCCCCATACGGCGGCTTTTATGAAGGCAAGCTGGTACAGACCCTGCTGGACAATGGCTATGCCGTAATCGCCCCCAGCGCCCCTGCCGACCTGTTCTGGCATACCAATATCCCCGGGCTGGCCAGCTTTTATGAGTTGAGTACCGACTTCAGCTTCCTGACCAATGTCTTTAGCGCTATCGATGACGGCCACTTCGGCCCGCTCAATGGTCAGCGCAAATACGCCACCGGCATCTCCAGCGGAGGCTACAACACCAGTCGCATGGCCGTATCGTTTCCTGGCCAGTTCCGTGCCCTGGCGATCCAGGCAGGGTCCTATGCCACCTGCAGCGGCCCGCTCTGCTCAGTACCTGATACCTTGCCGGCTGATCACCCGCCCACCTATTTCCTGCATGGCTTTGTCGATCTGACCGTTCCATGGTGGAGCATGAACCTGTACTACGATCGTCTGCTGCATCAGGGCATCCCCACCGCACGGCATACCGAAACCCTGGGCGGGCATGAGTGGTTCTCCGTCTCGCCCAGCAAAATCCTCGCCTGGTTCAACGCCCACCCCTGAAGGCGGCCTGGCCTAACGCAAGAGACCACATACCCAGTACAGTAAAATAGAGACAACAAAAAACGCCCACTCCAACCGATAATCCGGATTGAAGTGGGCGTTCCCTTACTACAGTCTGGTTAGTGAATCATTACCTTGCAGGCTGCATCTGCAATAGCACTTCACCACCCTGTTCCCGCTCTTTTGCCCATTGAGTTATCAGCACCATCATCATAAATCCACCGGCGATCAACAACGGATACATAATCAGTATTTCAACCAGCGAATACTTCCAGGACAACGCCCGACCAATACCCAAAAACGCAGCATAAAACCAGGACACTCCAGAAACCACTCCTGCCAGTAAAGCAAAAGTACGCTTATCGAAAGACATCGACAACAAACACCCTGCCTTCTGAATGGCCGGCAATACCTTGTGGTGCAAAAAAATACCATTAAGCGTCAACAACATTACAACGGCAATCTTGGCCTGAAGTTTAGGGTTGAGCAGGTACTCAGCGCCTTTGCCCAGCATATCGACACCAATAATAGCCAGGCCGGTTACCCACAGCAGCACCAGCGCCCAGAATACTGTCGTTTGCAGATGCTGCATGTGAGAACTCTCAGCAACAGGGCTTTTTTCTTGCTTTATCAAGGCCTTGAGCATGGCAAAATCACTACTTAGAATGCTGCCGATGGCGACACAGCAAGCGATCAGATGCGCATACAAAATCCCTAGCCGCACAAACTCCATGATGGTCTGGTTTTCAACCAATGACGAGATGAAAGAAAGTTCCATCGAAGCCTCTCTTGTTCTTTCCAAGATCTGGACCCTCGCCCCACGCGAAGTATCCATAAGTTTTACCTGTGCATTGAAGAAACTACTCCAGTGCGTTTATCCGTTGCTTTTCAGCAAACTCAATAGCACTACTGATCGGCGAATGAATACCTCCTCATTCCGCTTCCTCTGGTAACAGTAAAAACTTCTCTTAACGCAGAACGATGCGCGACAAGAGCACTGCTTTTTTCAATTGACTCCAGACTTCAATACAAGATTTGTCTGGCCACTTGTAAGAGTGGCCAGACCCGCTTAGCGTTCATTTTTCGAACAGTGAAGCCGACAAACGGTACAATGCCACAAACCTTGCGCCATACTAGCCATCAGCCAGACAGGACATACAAAACCGCGTCCCAGACAACTCCAGTCGCGAAAACAAACCCATACTACCTAGGGGTATGAATGATCAGGTCAGCCCGCCACACGACGAACCACCGCCAGCGGAACCGGGCGCGCCTCGCGCTGGGTCAGGTAGCGGGTACAACTGACCCGCAGAAAGGAAGCAAAATTCACCACCTCACCACGCAACTCCATAACCTCATCGTAGAGCTTGCTGATCAACTGGTTGGTGGTCATGCCATCGACCTCGGCAATTTCCTGCAGAATGTCCCAGAACTGGTTTTCCAGCCGCAGGGTGGTTACAACACCGCGAATCCGCAGTGAACGGGAGCGCGACTCATAGAGAATCGGGTCAGCTTTGACGTAGAGCTCACACATGACCACCTCCTTAATGATGGGCCGCCATCGGTCCAATGGCGGCCCCGCGTGACAGATTACAGACGAATCTCAGCGCCCAGCAGCTTGACGAAGGCCGCCAGCCAGGCCGGATGCGCAGGCCAGGCCGGGGCGGTAGCCAGATTGCCCTGAACATGGGCCTGATCAACCGGGATATCCATATAAGTACCACCAGCCATGCGCACATCCGGGCCACAAGCCGGATAGGCACTGCACTCGCGCCCCTCCAGAACGCCAGCTGCCGCCAGTAGCTGCGCGCCATGACAAACGGCGGCAATCGGCTTGCCGGCCTGGTTAAAGGCTTGAACGATCTCGATCACCCGTGGGTTCAGACGCAGGTACTCAGGCGCTCGACCACCGGGAATTACCAGGCCGACATAGTCATCGACCCTGACCTGATCAAAATCGTAATTGAGGGCGAAATTATGGCCCGGCTTCTCAGTATAGGTCTGATCGCCTTCGAAATCGTGAATCGCGGTGCGTACCGTTTGCCCAGCCTGCTTATCCGGACAAACGGCATGCACGGTATAGCCCAGCATGCTCAGGGCCTGAAAGGGCACCATGGTTTCATAGTCTTCGGCAAAGTCGCCGGCCAGCAGCAGAAGTTTCTTGTCGGTCATGGTGGTCATCTCCGTACCAGGGTGTGGAGCTGACAGCATGCGCCGGTTTTTTCCATCCGGGGTAACAGCCGGGTACTACATGGGCTTTAGCCGTTTTGCCTGGCTTTGCTGAACATGCGCCAGCGCCCCGTCCACCAGAGCCAACAGGGCATCGATAGCCTGGGTTGCCTGCTGAAAATAGCGCTTGGCCTCAATGCCTGGCCGTTCGGCATTCAACAGGTTCTGCTCCATGCAAAACAACAGCTCCTGCACCGCACGCTGACAGGACGACAGCTCCAGCAGCCCTGAGGGCAACGGCTGACGGTCCAGGGCGGTGAATGCAGTATCGGACAACTGCTGGATCTTCTGATGCAAAAACCGCAGGCGCACACGTTGCTCAGGGCTGCTTGCCTGAGCGGCAGCGATTCCGACCCCCAAAGCCCGGGCCTGCCCGGCCCATTCGGCCGCCTGAACCACCTCCCGCCAGATACACGGCAGATAGCCAAACTCCATCAACCCTTGTCCCAGATCGCGCTCGGCGGCAATGTCTTCTATCAGGAAAATAGTATTACGAATGATCAGATGGTGCTGCTGCAGGTTGTTGGCCGGGTCAGCCACCCGCCCCTGACGCAACCGCGACCAGTGATCAATGACCCCACTCCAGGCTTCGGCATGCCGTGCATCAATTTCCGCAGCTCCGGCAATAACCCGATCCAACTGCCCGCGCACAGCTTCCTGATCGGCCCGCAGGCTCTGATCGCCAGCCAGCAACCCCTGACTCAACCCCCGATGCCGCTGAAACCCTGCCAGCAGCTCACGCAACAGGCGTAACTGCTGCAAGTTGCGAGCAATCGCGGTACGGATCTGACGCTGGCGACGCCAGTGCAGAGCCAGCATCACTCCCGACAGCAGCGCTATCACAACCAAAACGATTACCATGCTGAAGCTGATCGACATTGCATCACCCCGTCAAATGAGCCAAATGGTGAGCAATCGTGCGGGCCTGACCGGCAGCCTGGAGGTTGTCGGCATTGCCCTGACGTACCCGGTCGGCCAAGGTGGCGATTTCCGCTACCGCCTGGCCCTGCTGGCCGGTGCTGACGGCAACCTGCATGACCTGCTCGGTCAGCTCATGGGTTTTCTCGCGCACCTGCTGAAGCACACCAGCCACGGCTCGGGAGCCCTGGGCACTGTGTTCAGCCAATTCGGTCAAGGCCGACATGTGATTGCCTGCCTGCAGAATATGCTGGCGCACCGTCTCGATATTTCGCCCAATCTCAGTCGCCGAGTCCTGGCTGTGGGCTGCCAGGCGCCGCACCTCATCTGCCACCACGGCAAAACCACGCCCGTTTTCACCGGCCCGAGCAGCTTCGATCGCCGCATTCAGGGCCAGCAGATTGGTCTGCTCGGCAATCGTGCGAATCGCGCTGGACATGGCGTTGATGGTCTCCGACGACTGACCCAACTGGCTCATCAGTTCGTTTGTAGCGCAGGCCTGTCGGTTCATCTGCGACACCTGCTCCAGCAGTTGCGCCAACTGTCGGCTGCTCTCGTCCAACTGACCGCTGGCCAGCACACTGGTCTGACGTGAGCGGTCGGCCAGCGCCGCTACGTCAAGGATACTGACGTTCAACTGCTCGACCGCCGCTGCCGCTGTATTGGCCGCCTCACTCTGGCTCTCGGCATTGCGCGTGACCAGCACCGCGCTGTGCTCCAACTCCTGCGATGAATGCGATATTTCATCCAGCCGTTGCTGCAACGCCTGCTGACGCCGACGCTCAAGCAGCAGCAATTGCTGAAAAGACTCAGCCACCGGACGCAGCGCCTGCCACTGGCTGCCCACCGGAGGCTCCCCTGCCGGGTCGCTGCACAGTTGCTGACAACGCTGCTGCAGCCGGGTCAATTCGGCGAATACCAGCCACAGTGTCGCCCAGGCCAGATAGCCCGTCAGCAGCAGCCACGGCCACACCGGCAACGCTGGTGCCCACCACTGCACTATCAGCCCGAGCGCCACCATGCCTGCCAGCAGACGACGTACACCTGTCAAACCCAGTTCACCCAGCAACAATGCCAGGGGATATGCCAACCTCATCATCGCCCTACTCCCAGCCCTACAAAAAAGGCGCCCGGGCTCGCCATTCAAAATGGAAAGTCCAGGCGCCTTTGCCTGCCGGGCCATGGCCCGGTAATTCAGATTGTCATGGAACCACTGAAAACTACCTGCGTTGGCAATACTGCGTTAAAAACAGCCTCGATCGCGAGCCCGGTCAAAATGCTCATTTACACCGCGTAAACTGCGCTTTTTCGGCTGTTTTTGCCTTGTCTTGCCTGCCTCGTCTACGTTTTTCAGTGGTTCCTTAATAAAAATGCTGGGCAAGATTCGTACCATCCGGCAACCCCGGCCTGGCCCCCGCAAATGCAATCATTCAGCCATCAGCGCGAACCAATGCCGCCTTTTGCCGATCCAAAACAGGGCATGCCAGCAACCCGCGCCGTTTTCTGGTGCTTGCTGCTATCATGAGTCTGGGCCAATGCCGACCGCCTACCCGGCTCCTGGCAGCCCTCGTTCTGGTTTACCGCACCGGAATGCTTCATCACACAAAGGAATGAATACATGCTCACCATCGCACGCATTTCCCTATTCACCGCACCGGCATTTGCCCTGCTACTGACCGGCTGCAGCAGCCCCAGCTCCGACTCAAGCTCTCCTACCCAGATCAGCGCTGAACAACTGGCAGCCTATTACTGGGTGGTACAGGGCGCCACTGATCGCAATGGCAACCCGGTTGAGGCATTCGAAGGCGATTTCGAACGTCCGCTGCAACTGACCCTCAACAACAACCAGCTCGGCATCGCCGGCAGTTGCAACCTGATCGGCGGTGATTATCGCCTGGAAGGCCCGACCCTGACGCCCGGCCAACTGGTCCAGACCATGATGTACTGTGACCCTGAAGCCGTGATGCTGCGCGAGGCAGCCATCAAGCAACAGCTGGAAACCGCTCAGGAAGTGCAACTCAGCAGTACCATCCCGCCGCGTCTGACCCTGACCAATACTCACGGCCAGCGTCTGAACCTGCAGGGTGAAGCCACGCCGGAAACCCTTTACGGCAGCAGCGGTGAAATCATGTTCATGGAAGTGCAGGCCCAGCGCGTTGAATGCCCGCACCCGCTGATGCCCAACCACCAGTGCCTGCATGTGCGCGAAGTGGTCTACGACGAAACCGGCATCAAGCAGTCAACCGGCGAGTGGCAGAACCTGTACCAGGAGATCCAGGGCTACGAACACCGCCCCGGCATCCGCAACGTGCTGCGGCTCAAGCGCTTCGATGTGGCCAACCCACCAGCGGACAGTTCGTCTGTGGCCTACGTACTGGATCTGGTAGTCGAATCAGAGGTCGTCGAACGCTGAGGAACCAGCGGCGCAGGCGGGAGTCATAGGGCTGGCTCCCGCCAGCACCGTATATGCAGCCAATGTAAAGATAGGTAAAGATCCCTTTACAACCTAAGCATTTCGCTCGTTTTCCGGTCTTAAGGAGTAACCCAGGCGCACTTGAGGGATGCTACCGCGCTCTGGATTACCAAGGACATTTGAACCTGAGCGAGATCAGAACAATGAAAACTTTCCGTTTTGTAGCCACTGCGTGCATCACGGCCATGCTATTCGGTACTGCGGCCCAGGCATCGCCTTTCAAGCCAGCAACGCCGCAAAACGGCGGAGCGCAATTCCAGATACAACAGGCCTCGCATAACGCCTCCCAAAACCGCCATCACCGCCAGGAGCGCAACCAGCGGCAGCACCGCCATGAACGCCACAACCAGCAACGTCGGCACCAGGCGGTCCAGCAACATCGGCGCTCTGATCATCACTACCGGGCACAGCGCCATGTCTATCATGCACCGCCGCCAGTCCATGTGATCCGCCAGCAAGTGTATCCAAAGCGTCACTACATCAGCCGCGGGCCGGTCTACCATAACAACATCATCATCGTGCAGGGCCGGCCGATGCCCAAGGGTTACGGCAAGCGTGTGAGTCATTATCAGGTCCGCCATCTGCCACACTACCCGGGCTACGAATGGCGCCAGGTCGGTCGTGACCTGATTCTGGTCGCCATCACTACCGGGATTGTCTACGCCATTCTCGACAACGTCCTGAACTGATCTTTCACCGGTGCAACGGCCCTCGGCCGTTGCACCGCCTTGAACCCTGCATTTCACCCCGTTTCTGGCATCAGCCCGACTGATTGGTTATATTGGCGCCCCCAAAACTCAGGACGAGGTATTTAGGCGTGGAGACGCTGGCCTTTCTCAAAATCGCACTGTTCATCATCATCGCCGTCACCTCACTGGCCAGCTATTTCACATACAGCGGCCGGCGCCGGGAAACCGCCCAGACCTTGAAAGGCCTGCGCGATGATCTGCAACCCCTACGCCAGATCAGCAATGAAGAAATCGACGCGCTGCTGCCACTGCTTGAGGATCCAGCCAAGCCAGGTACCAAGCTCAGCCTCGACAGCAAGGATGTCTACCTTCTTGAAGGTGACTATATGCGTCATGGGCTGGAGGGCAACAGTAGCACCTGGCACGACACCATTGCCGGTGTCGAAGTCATTCTGCCCTTCGACGCCGCACTGTTTCTGGGCCAACACAACCAGGCCGAAGTGGTGCTGGCCGGCAACCATGCCGCGGTAGTACGTCTGAACAACGGTTTCGACCTGCTCGGTGGACTGGCGCGTCAGCAACAGGTTCAGCAGCAGAACGACAACTGGGCCGCCGGCAAGAGCGGCACCCTGTCACCAGCACCCAGCTACAACCTGCAGTTCCCGCAGGGCGAAAACGCAACCGACACTCAGGCCGACAGCCTGGCCGTTGATGAAGCCTCCATCAGCATCACTGCCGACACCCCTGACTCTGGTATTCACATCATTTCCCAGCGCGAGGAAAGCCCGGAAGAAAGCCTGTATCGCAAGGGCCGGGGCTATGGGCTGCTGTCAGCCCTGTGCTGGATCCCCGCGTTCATTCTGTTGAGTTTCAGCCAGGACAGCAGCAGCGCCGGCCCCAGTCTGCTGGCGGCCAGTCTGGCGCTGATCGGTCTCGGTTGCTGGCTGTTCTGGCGTCGGCAAAAGCCAGGCACCCCGGAAAAAATCAATCGGGTTTCTGCTCCCTTGAGCAAAACGCTGCTACCCAATGTCGAGCGCCCGGACCTGCCCCATCAGCAATACCTCCTGGGCGCCAACATGGCCATTGAGCTGCCCAAGCACTGGGAGGCCAGTGCTGACCGCATGCTCGGCCAACAGGTACAGGCGGATCTTCGCGTATCGGACTATAAAGCCCTGAACCTGGGCCTGCGCCTATCTATCGCCGACGAAGTCAAACGCTTCCCCCTGGCCTACTGGGGCCGCCACCTGACCCTGGCGCTGGTGGGCGCTGCGGCACTGTTCTGGGTACTGGGGGTATCGCCAGGCGCACGCCTGGACGCCATGCTTGCCTATCACTGGCTCAAGGGTAGCGATGCCCAGCAATATGACAGCAGCGCAGCCCTGCTCGCAGCCCAGCCCGGAGCTGGCAGTCTGCTGAGCCTTGAGTTTCAGGGGCGTTGCCAGGTAGTTCCGCCGGTGCCTGGCTGGGGCTATCATCGCATCGATTGCGATCTGATCCGCTGGGATGGCGCGGCTATGCAGGTCGAAACTCCCGAACTGAATGAAACCGTGCAAACCCTGTATCAGGGCGGCTTTGCCCAAACCCGCCGCGACCGCATGGTTGAACAGCTGTTCCGCATCCGCAACGGTGGCAGCCTGCGCTCAGCCACTCCGGTCGTGGTGACCAATCTGCGTGAAATAGCCGAGTTGATCAATAGCGCCTGTACCCTCTCGGCATCCGGCGACGCCAGCCGCCAAAGCCGTCATTACTGCAGCCAGTTGCAATCGATTCTGATGCATGACATGCAATTGCCCTGGGGACTGCGCGGCCTGGATTGGGACGAATTCCACGCAACCCTGACCGCTCCGGACCAGACCGACGCCGAGTGGGAAGCCATCATTCTCAACAGCAATCTTGAGCAGCTCTATAGTCGAGCCCGCGCCATGGTCAGCGAACTGATGACCGACAATACCGAACTCTTCGCCAAGCGGCTGGTCGCCGCCCAGCAAGGTGGTGTACTGCTGCAACAGATCGATTCATCGGATAACCGCAGTTATTACTATCGCGGCCAGCAAGACACCACCAAGCTCTGGGAAGATTTACAGTATTACAGTAGTGAAGACGGGCTCCAGACCCTGCAAATTGAAGGCATGCTGGTCAGTAACCAGCAGCATGAAGACGGCAGCCCGCTCCTGCTGATAGATACCGCGCGTACCATCGACAATGGCTGGCCAGCGACAGTACGTACTCTTTGGTTGCTGCTGGCACTGCTGCTGGTCGGTGTTCACGGCGTACTGACCGCACGCGGACTCAGCGCCAAGGAAGAACGCGAAAAGGCCCTGGCCAAGCACTGCCAGACGCTTTAATCCAGCAGCACCGCCCTGGCCTCATTGATCAATGCGGCCAGGTAGGCGCTGCCACCATGGTCCGGGTGCATCTTCTGCATCATTTGCCGATGCGCCTGGATGATCTCTTCCCGGCTGGCTCCGGGTTTCAGGCCGAGAATATCCAGCGCCTCGGCCTCCGTCAGCGGCTGGTGACCTGTACTGGCACTCTCGGAATCCGCACCTGCCGCTCCCGGGTCATCGGCACGCCAACTATCGGCAAAACGGCGGTCCAGGTAAGACTCGAGCAAGCGTGCCGAATCGTAATCATGCTGGCGGCAATACTGCAGCAACTCAATGAATTCACCTTCACTCAGATGCGCCAGAGAGCGCCCGGCCAGCGGGCCCTGCAGCACCTGCCCGGTCATCTCACCGGTATCATGATCCAGGCTCATTTCGAGAATATCGGTTGCCACCCGCGACTGGTTGCCCGGATTGGCCTGGGTTGGCCCACGCGCCAGCAAAGCCATCAACAGCCGGCGCAAGAACGGCAACACGCCAGCCAATATCGCCAGCGCCAGATATACACGACCACTCAAGCTCAGATACAGCAGCACCACTCCGCCGACCACCAACAGCATCTTGACCAGCGCCGGCCGACGCTGGTTCGGAGGCTGACTGGCCAGCCACAACCAGCCGCCAAGAACAATCAACAAAACAAGCAGCACCAGCGCAATCATGAAAGCTCCCAGGGCCCGAGTTTTACTTGAGCTGTCGAGTCAAGCGCTTGACCTCCGAAGAGCTGCGCGCCGAAAAGTTTTCCAGCGCCTTGACGCCACCGGAGGCATAAACCGCCACCGCCGCCAACAAGTCCTTCAATACCTGCGGACTGCGCCGATCGAAGGGCGCATAAGCGCCACCCGACAGCTTGCTGACCTGCTGAAACACTGCGCGAGCATGCCGGTCATCCCCCTCATGGAACATGAACACAGGTGTGCGCAGCATCCCCAGCTCGCCGGCAGCATGGCACAGAGAATCCACATGCTCTTCGCAGCAATCGCCAATGAACACCACGGCCTTGACCGGTTGTTTGCGGGTTTCCTCCACCGCATGACGCAGTACCCGGCCAATCTGGGTGATACCGCCCAGGCAGCTCACTCCGTTCATCAAGCCCAGCAACTGCTGAGTCTGAGTCACGAACCGGGTAGCCTTGAATTCCTTGTAGCCGCGGTAGTAACACAGTTGAATCGCCAGCCCGCCGAGATTCTCGGTGGCCAGAAACAGCTCGCTCTGCAAGTGACTGGCCTGATCCCAGGTTGCTTCCCGACTGGCCGTCGCATCCAGCGCAAAAATAAGCCGCCCTTGCCCGCTCCCCGTACCCTTGGGCAGAGACTGTACCTGGTGGATAAACAGATCCAACGCCTGTCTATCGGTTTTTGCCGAAACCCCTTTATCAGACATGGCTGCAACCGTGTACTCGCGTTACCCCCATAGTAGAAAAAAACCAGGGGTATTCACAGGCGCAGCCCCAATCAGCTTTGTCACAAAAGAATGTGACCCAGATCGCATCCTGCACGCTGGATCACGCCACCGATGCTGGCCAGTGGTACATTTCCCGGCTTTTCGAGACAGTACCTGCAGAGCGACTCGCCGAGTGCTCTAGAACGCAGTTTGTATCTTTTTGTAGCCTGCGCGTGCGGCACTGTTTCAAGCGGGTAGAATCCCGCCCCTTGCAGATGCCGGGGCCAGATCAACCGGCCTATACAAGCAGTTCAAGGTTGATTCGACACAAGCCTTGCGGCAGTCGCATCACATGGAGTGAGACTATGATCAAGCAATTCGGAATCATCATGCTGGCCGCCGTTGTTGCCGGTCAGGCTCAGGCCAAGGTCGACCCTCTCCAGGCCGAACGGCTCGGTCGGGATCTGACCCCGCTCGGTGCCGAACGCGCCGGCAACGCTGCCGGGACCATTCCCGAGTGGACCGGAGGTGTCACCCCGCCAGCCCACTATCGCCCGGGTATGCACCACCCAGACCCCTATGCCAGCGACGCCGAGCTGTACCGGGTCAACGCCAGCAACCTGGCGCAGTACGCGAACCAACTACCCGAAGGTCTGAGCGACCTGCTGCAACGTCACCCTGACTATTACATGCGGGTATATCCTACCCGGCGCAGCGCCTCCAACCCGCAACGCATCTACGATGCAACCAAACGCAACGCGGTCAACGCTGAGCTGATCGCCAACGGCAACGGTATCACTGGCGCCGCTGCCGGCATCCCGTTCCCGATTCCGCAAAGCGGCATTGAAGTCATCTGGAACCACATCCTGCATTACAAAGGTGACCAGAACCACTTCATCACCAACCAAGCGGTGGTCATCAACGGTCGCAGCAACCTGATCCGCCGCGACCGTCAGATCTATTATGTCTACGGCCGTGAGGGCATGACCCCGGATCAGTTGGACAATACCCTGCTGTACTACAAATACGTGGTGACCGCCCCAGCCAGGCTTTCTGGCACCGCCCTGGTCGTACAGGATCCACTGGATCAGGTTCTGAGCACCCGCCGCGCCTGGCGCTACAGCCCCGATAACCGCCGGGTACGGCGCCTGCCATCACTGGCCTATGACTCGATCCAGCCCGACACCAGCGGCCTGGCGACCGCCGACGTGGTCGACACCTACAACGGCGCCCCGGATCGCTATGAGTGGAGCCTGCTCGGCAAGCGTGAAATGCTGGTGCCTTATAACAGTTATGCAGTCCATCAAAAGGGTATTCCCTACGACCGCATCGTTCAGGAGAGAACCCTCAACCCTGAACTGCTGCGTTATGAGCTGCACCGGGTCTGGGTTATTGATGCCACCCTGCGCCCAGGCATGAGCCATGTTTACCAGCAGCGGCGTTTCTATGTCGACGAAGATAGCTGGCAGATTCTCGCGGTCGATTTGCGTGACAGGAGTGGAGAGCTGGTCGGCCTGCAGGAAAGCCACCCGATCAACTATTACGACGTGCCCATGGTCGGCAGCACGGTGGAAACCCTATATCACCTCAAGACCGGGAATTACTTCGTCGACGGGCTCAACAACAACGAGCCCATGTACGACTTCAATGCCCAGCTCAGCCCGCACGAGTTCTCCGCCCAGGCCTTGCGCCGCAGCGGCAACTAAACCAGCGGTAACCAGGCTGTCAGGCTCTGCCAGCAGAGCCTGACAGCCCAATCCTCAGTCAAGATCGTCGAGCGTTACGGTCAGATCCCGGCGCGACACATCAACATCCCAGAAGGTGTAGCTGTCACCGTCGGAGTCGACCAGCTTGATATCAAAGATCGGGCTCTTGTAACCCTTGAGCGTCACCCGCTTGGTAGAACCATTGGGCATCACATCATTGCCCAGCACATCCTTTTCCCAGGACTCGGAATTATCCGGGCTCACATACAGGTACATGATGGTGTAGCCGGTGTTATTGGTAATATCCACATAAAATTCCCGAGCCTGTGCCGACAGCACAAACAGCATGGCAAAGAGAAATACCGCCCAATGTTTTAACCGCATGATGAGTCCTCTTGAAAATCCCTGAGTGACGGACTGTCGCTCCGTTGCGCGTAATATTTTGCAACAGACTAGTATCATAAAGCCATAAGAGCGCCAGTGCTTTTTACTGGTTCACAGCCTGCCTCTGAGCGGCAAACATCTCTTGCAGAAAATCGATCAGCGCCCGGACCTTGGGCGTAACAAACTTGCGCGTTGGATAGACCGCATAAACACCCAGCTCCAGAGCCTGGTAGCCGGGCAACAGTTCAATCAGCCGCCCTGCCGCCAGATCCTCGCCAACCAGAAAATCCGGTTGCAGGATGATCCCCTGATCGCTCAATGCCACCGCCCGGCAGGTATCGCCGTTATTGGTGTCCATCCAGGGCCTGGTTCTGACACTGACCTCGCCCTGCGGCCCGCTGAAACGCCACTCATCTCCCGAGTTGAAATAGCTGTAGGCAACCACCCTGTGCGCAGCCAGCTCCTCCGGTTGCGATGGCTGGCCATGCCTGGCCAGATACCCGGGGGAGGCACAGACCCGCAGGCGGGTGCTGGCAATCCGACGGCTGACCAGCGTCGAGCTGGGCAACGACGCGATCCGAATCGCCAGATCAAAGCCCTCCTCCACCAGATCCACCAGGCGGTCCGACAGGGTGATATTGAGCTTGACCTGCGGATGCAGCTCGCTGAACCGCCCCCACAAAGGCGCCAGACGGGTAATCCCAAAGGTCACCGGCACATTGACTCGGAGCAACCCGCGCGCACTGCTGCTGCGCGAACCCAGTTCAGCTTCAGCCTCCTCAACACCGGCCAGCAACTCCTTGCTACGCTGAAAGAACACCTCCCCTTCCTCCGTCAGCGACAGGCGTCGCGTAGTACGATGCAGCAGACGCACCCCAAGCCGCGCCTCCAGATCATTGATATAGCGCGACACCGCCGCCTTCGAATACCCAAGCGACTCCGCAGCCCGGACAAAACTCCGCGCCTCGACCACTGCGCAAAAGGTCTGCATTTCAACGAAACGATCCATTGTCTCACCCACAGAGATAGTTATTATCAAAAACTCATGTTTATCTCATAAAAATGGATAGGTAAAGTTCACCCATCGCAACACAACAACCCGAGAAAAACCAAGAGAGAGCCTCATGAACACAGCCTTGCTAAACCGGATCGTCAACACCAACGCCAACTGGAGCGCCCTGTTTCTGCGCATCCCGGTCGGCATCATCTTCGCCGCCCATGGAGCCCAGAAACTGTTTGGCTGGTTCGGTGGCTACGGCCTTGAAGGCACCGGCCAATGGATGGCCTCAATCGGCCTGAATCCCGGTTACCTGATGGCCCTGATGGCCGGCAGCGCCGAGTTCTTTGGCGGCATTGCCCTGATCATCGGCCTGCTGGTCCGCCCAGCCGCCGCCGCACTGGCCTTTGCCATGCTGATCGCGATCTTTGCCGTACACTTCGAGAACGGCCTGTTCATGAGCAACAATGGCTATGAATTCGGCCTGGCACTACTGGCCGCCTCGGTTTCACTGCTGTTCAGTGGCGCTGGGCGCGCCTCGGTTGACGCCTTGCTGGCCCAACGCTAAACCCAAAGCGCCGGAGGAAGCACCATGAACATCTTACCCAGTCTGTTCGTATCTCACGGCGCCCCTACCTTTGCCCTGGAGCCCGGCCTCGCCGGGCCCCGCCTGCGGGCACTGGGAGAGGCACTGCCCCGGCCACGCGCTATTCTGATCATCTCGCCGCACTGGATGACCCGTGACCTGCGCATTACCGGCAACGCCGCCCCGGAAACCATTCACGACTTTGGTGGCTTTGCTCCAGCGCTCTATCGCCTTCAATACCCCGCAGCCGGTCACCCGGCACTGGCCAGTGAACTGGCCGAATTGCTGACCGAGGCCGGTTGGCCTGCCAGCCTCGACTTACAACGCGGGCTTGATCATGGCGCCTGGGTTCCGCTGCTGCATCTGTATCCACAGGCCGACATCCCGGTACTGCAACTGTCTATGCCAACCGACCTTGACCCCGAGTCCGCCTACGCACTCGGCCAGGCTCTGGCCCCACTGAGCAACCAGGGAATTCTGGTCATCGGCTCCGGCAGCCTGACCCATAACCTCTACGAGGCCCTGGGCCACAGCCCCGGTGATGCCGAATACGCCAGTGAGTTCTCTGCCTGGGTCCGCAATGCGGTACACAACGGCCAGCATCAACAGCTCAAGCAAACTCTGACACTGGCCCCCCATGCCAGCCGGGCACACCCGACCAGCGAACACTTTCTGCCATTGCTGGTAGCCTTGGGCGCCGCCTATGGCCGCACCGACGCCACGGTATTGGAAGGTGGGCTGGACTACGGCGTGCTGTCGATGGATTCGTTTGTGTTTGGGGCCAGCCTGACGGGCATATGATGGGTTGGAACCTCCAGCACCAGTCAGGCATTGACCCGGCGGCTTTCTGGGGTAATATCCGCGGCTGACCAGGGAAAGCTCAGCCGCCACAACGCCAAGGAGTCAGGCATGTCAGCACACTCGGCCACCCGCACCAGCGGTCTGCCCCGATGACGGCAGAGCAGCGCAACGGCCACTATCATCTGACCTTCGCCGATGGCCGCCGGGAGCCCGTACACCTGCGGGCCAAAGCGCTCAATCGCGGCGCCGATGGCGCCATCTACCGCTCGCCGGACGGACGTTTCGCCTTCAAGTTCTACCACGAGCCCGGCAAGGATCCCGAACGCCGTACCAAAGTCTGGGAAATGATCCTGCACCCGCCTGAGGACAGCCAGGCCGACCATTTCGCCTGGCCCTGCGCCCTGATCAATGACAGTGCCGGGCGTTTTGTCGGTTTTGCCATGCCGCTTCTGGATATCGCCAGCTATGCATCGCTCGACCCGCTGCTCAGTGGCCGTGGACGCCAGCGCGAGTCGCTGCCCGACGACAACAGCTTTCGTCTCAAGGTTGCGATCAACCTGGCCAAGCGGGTGGCCGAACTGCATGCAAAAGGGCACTGCATCATCGACCTGAAGCCGGCCAACCTGCTGGTACACCGGCACACAGGCGATATTGCCGTGGTCGATTGCGACGGTTTTGCCGTGCGAGGCAATACCCAATTCTTCCCGGCTCACCAATTCACGCTTGGCTTCATCGCCCCCGAAGCCTTTCGCGCCAGCCAATCCCCGCAAGTGCTACGTCAGGCTCAGGACCAGTTTGCCCTGGCGGTAATCCTGTTCAAACTGCTCAACAACGGCCTGCATCCGTTTCAGGGCGTGCCGGCCAAGGGGCGTGAGCTTCCAAGCGACAACCAGAACCGTATTGCCGGCGGCTTCTACCCTTATGGGCTGCGCCCGCACGCCGACATTGGCCCGTCACCGTGGAGCGTGCATCGCAATTTCCCCAAACCCCTGCGCAACGCCTTCGATCACAGTTTCAACTCGTCCAGACGCCCTTCGGCCGATTACTGGGTCGAATTGCTGCAACAGGCGCTGCAGCATCAGGTTCGCTGCCAACGCAACCCAGACCATGCCCACTGGGGCAAGCAGTGCCCGCATTGCGCACTGCAAAACCAGCGGGTCGTCGTTCCACCAGCGCAATCAACACCAAGACCACGGCGAGCCGCCAGGACACAGAATCCCCAGGCGGCGATACCACTCAATACCGTTTTCACCGGCCACCAACAGACGCATGTACAGGTGCAGTGGCATATCAACCCGGCGCCATCAAACCAGCCATACGTCACCGCACAAATTCTGCGCTGGCGCAGACGCATCCAGTGGTTACAACGGGCCGGCGCTGCCTTGCTGGCATTGCTGGCCCTGTACTGGCTAGTGCAACTGTTCTATGACCCCGGCCCCGCCCTGCCAGAGGCCGTAGCCAAGGTCAGCGTGCTTAAACCAAGCTATCGGACCGACGACAGAGTACGGTATGCCGATCAGCGCCGCGCCTACCCAGGCTCGTACGCCAACAGCCAGCCGGTGTTGATTCCCCACCACCGTTTGGGCCGGTTCGACACCCCCGAGCGCCTACCGGTGCTGCTCAGCAGACCAGCCAGTAGCGACTATGCCAACAACAGCCGGTTCGGATTTCGCCTGGATCAGCTCAACACCCGGACCAAACGCAGGAATACCAACCTCGACACCACCACTACCCGCCCCGTGAATCTGGCCAATCTGAGTCTTGGCGACTGGCAGGCTGATCACAACGGTGCAGGGATCTTCAGCTACGGCTGCAACCCGCAGCTGTTATGCCATGAAGTGCTGTATCACAACGGTCGCGGCTCACCGATCAGCTTCAGCTTTCCCACCCAATCGGCGAGTAGCCGGGCAACGCCTCAGAAGCTCCTGCCCTGGCGCTTCAACCTCAGCCCAGATGGCAACTTCATGGCAATGGCCAGCGGCCAACAGGTAGTGCTCTACAAAACCGACCAGCCCGATCGCCCGCTGGCGAGCCTGGACCTGCGCCAAAGCCTGCACAATTACCGTGTCGACGCCCTGTCATTGACACACGGCGGCTCGCGGATATTTGTCAGCCTGTCGCAGTCAGACCGCCATATTTCATACCCTGCCGAACTGATCGAGCTTGAGCACACCAGCAAGGGGCTGGTTCTGGTGAGCATGTTCCAGCGCCGTGCCATCCATGAAGGCATCGAAACGCCTGCCGCCTTCCACAGTATCGACGCGGCTGGCAACACCCTGGCTCTGGCCGACTATCGATTGCGCCATCACGACGGCAGCCTCATATCTGGTCGGTACAACAGAGGGACCCTGGGCTATCCCGGCATCAGCATCTGGCGCCGTAACCAGCAGGGCCGCTGGCAGTACAGCCACCGTATAGACGGCATGGATCTGTTGACTCGCGAACCTGTCCAGGTAACCCGCCCGTTGCCCGCAACCGCGTACAGCACCCAGAGCATCATGGCCCACGGGCCTCTGGGCAATCACGGCCAGCCACATCTGGCAATGCAGCTCAGCCCTGACGGCAAGCATTTGCTCACAGGGCTGCAACTGGAACATCACAACAACAGCGTCTACGCCAATGCCTACCTGTTCAATGTGCAGGCTGAAGAAGCCAAGCTGCTGGCCCGCCTGAGAGAAAAGATCGACACACCGCGCAGTGACATGCATATCACCTACGGCGACATCCGCCTCTCCAATAACGCCAACCATATTGCCCTGGGCCTGTTCAGCTACCACGAAAAGCGCAACGGCCCACTGACCCAAGCCTACAAGCTCAGAATCTACGACCTGCAGGAGCTGACCGGCAAAGGACCGCTCTGAACAGAGTTCGATGCACTACACTGAGAAGCTTGGAAAACAACCGCAGAAAAGGATAGTTCGCATGAAACCTACCCGCCTGAACTACGCTCTGGCCTGGGCCTTGTCACTCCTGCTCGTCGGTGCCGCCGACGCCTGCACCCGAGCCGTCTACCACGGCCCAGACGACCTGATAATCACCGCCCGCTCAATGGACTGGAAAGACGAAATCCCGGCCAACCTGTGGCTGTTCCCTCGTGGCCTTCAGCGTCACGGCGCCGTCGGCCCCAGCTCAGTCACCTGGACCTCCCGCTACGGCAGCATCGTCGCCAGCGCATTTGACATCGCCAGCGCCGATGGCATGAACGAGAAAGGGCTAGTCGCCAACCTGCTGTGGCTGGCCGAAGCCCAGTACCCTGAGTTCAGCGACGGCCAGCCCGGTCTGAGCATCGCCGCCTGGGTTCAGTACGTACTGGATAATTTCGCCACGGTTGAAGAAACCGTCGAAGCCCTGCGAGCCGAGCCATTTGTGGTCGTCGCCAGTGACATCCCCGGCACCGACCGCTTTGCCACCCTGCACCTGTCGATCTCCGACGCCAAGGGTGACAATGCCATCTTCGAGTACATCAACGGCAAGCTGGTGATTCACCACGGCATGGACTACCGGGTGATGACCAACTCACCGATCTTTGAGCAGCAACTGGCGCTCAACGCCTACTGGCAGAAGATCGGCGGCACCACGATGCTGCCCGGCACCAACCGTGCCGCAGATCGTTTTGCCCGCGCCTCGTTTTATATCGACGCCATCCCTAAAACCAGCGACCGGCAAGTGGCTGTGGCCAGCGTTTTCAGCGTAATCCGCAACGCTTCGGTGCCGTTCGGCATTTCCTCCGAAGCCGAGCCGAACATCTCATCAACCCGCTGGCGTTCGGTAGCCGACCAAAAACACCTGACCTACTACTTCGAAACCGCCCTCACCCCCAATACCTTCTGGGTCGATCTGAACAAACTCGACATCAGCGCAGGCGCGCCAGTCAGACGCTTGCAGGTTGCCAATCACGAAAGCTATGCCGGCGAAACCTCGGCTCAATTCCAGCAAGCCAAACCCTTCGAGTTTGCCGGTCTGTAACCTGGCCGGGCCGGAATCAACCCGCTTCCGGCCTGGGTCAGTGATCGTCCTGTTTATCGCCAAACTTGACTTATAGGACAACTGACCTATTCTTTGCTCAACATTTAGGACATCTGTCCTAACAACACCATCAAACAGTCAGGACAGCGCCTGGACATGCCGCACAAAGCCACCCGCGAACAGATCGTTGCCGCCGCTGATCAGTTGTTCTATCAGCAAGGTTACGAGTACACCTCGTTTGCCGACATTGCTGCCGCAGTCAGTATCTCCCGGGGTAATTTCTACTATCACTTCAAGAGCAAGGACGACATCCTGGAAGCCGTTATCCGCCTGCGCCTGGGCAACACTCAGGCCATGCTTGAGCTCTGGGCCAGCCAGGGCAAGACCGCCCAAGAGCGCGTGCGCTGCTTCATCCAGCTACTGATCCGCAACCGCGCCAAGATCGCTCTGTACGGCTGCCCGGTTGGCACCCTCTGTGGCGAACTGGCGAAACTCGAGCATCCCGCCCTGAATGACGCCAATCAGTTATTCCGCCTTTTCCGCCATTGGCTGCGCCAGCAGTTCGAGTCCATGGGCCATCGCGACCAGGCCGACGCTCTGGCCATGCACCTATTGGCCCGCAGCCAGGGTATCGCCACCCTAGCCCAGGCATTTCAAGACCAGGCCTTCATCGAGCAGGAAGCCGAGCAGCTCGATATCTGGCTCACACAGCTCGGCACCCACTAGAGGCTGCGCCATGTTCATCATTTTGCTGCGTTTTGGCCCCAACCGTGCTCAGGCCGGCCAGTTCATGCCGGACCATAAGGCCTGGCTCAAACAGGGCTTCGACGACAACATATTCCTGCTCAGCGGCAGTCTTCAGCCCAATCAGGGAGGCTGCATCCTGGCCCAGGGCGACAGCCTGGAAAGTGTGCAGGCCTGTGTCGAGAAAGACCCATTCGTAGTTCACGGCATAGTCACGGCGGAGATTCTTCAGATCAGCCCGCACCAGGCTGCCGAATCCATGCAGTTCCTACTCAACTGACACCCCACCCGGAGCTTTACCATGACCCTGCTTGCCACCATCGTCGTCATTCTGATCGCCTTGCTGCACGTATATATTCTGGTGCTGGAAATGTTTCTCTGGGACAAGCCTGCCGGGCTTCGCGCCTTTGGCAACAGCCCTGAGCAGGCTGCGCAAACCAAGGTGCTGGCAGCCAATCAAGGGCTGTATAACGGCTTTCTGGCCGCAGGACTGCTCTGGGGTGTGCTGCAAGGAGCAGAAGGCCTGGAATTCAAGGTGTTTTTCCTGCTGTGCGTAATCGTCGCCGGGGTCTACGGCGCCTACAGCGCCAGCCGCAAGATTCTATTCATCCAGGCGTTGCCAGGGCTGATTGGCTTGGGACTGGTACTGTTCAGTCATTAACACAGCCATCCGCTGCATGCCTGGAAGGCCTGAGGTTTACTGTCTATAAACCGCCTGAATACCCCGTTAATGTGGTATTTGTCGGTACCACGCGCCTACACTTTTGCTGGATTTCTAACCCGGTCATTCTCAGCAGAGGCCCCATGAAAACACGCATCACCGAACTCTTTGGCATCGAGCATCCAATCATTCAGGGCGGCATGCACCACGTTGGTTACGCCGAACTCGCCTCGGCAGTCGCCAACGCCGGTGGCCTGGGGATGATCACCGCCCTCACCCAGCCCAACCCCGAGGCCCTGGCCAACGAAATCCGCCGCTGCCGGGAAATGACCGACAAGCCTTTCGGCGTCAACCTGACCTTCCTGCCGTCGGTCAACACCCCGGACTATCCCGGTTATATCGAGGCGATCATCAAGGGTGGCGTCAAGGCCGTGGAAACCGCCGGCAACAACCCGCAGAAATACCTGCCGATCCTCAAGGAGCACGGCATCAAGGTGATTCACAAGTGCACCGCCGTGCGTCATGCGCTCAAGGCCCAAGCCATTGGCTGTGATGCCGTGAGTGTCGACGGCTTCGAGTGTGGCGGCCACCCCGGCGAAGACGATGTACCCAACTTCATCCTGCTGCCGCGCGCCGCCGAGGAGCTGGACATTCCCTTCGTAGCTTCCGGTGGCATGGCTGACGGCCGTTCACTGGCCGCCGCCCTGGCCCTAGGCGCCGAAGGCATGAACATGGGGACTCGTTTCATTGCCACTAAGGAAGCCCCGGTACACGACAACGTCAAACAGGCGATTGTTGCCGCCAGCGAACTGGACACCCGGCTGGTCATGCGTCCGCTGCGCAATACCGAACGGGTACTGAGCAATGCCGCTGTCGAACGCCTGCTGGAAAAAGAGCGCAAGCTCGGCGCCGAACTCAAGTTCGCCGACATTGCCGAGGAAGTTGCCGGTGTTTATCCGCGCATCATGAAAACCGGTGAAATGGACGCCGGCGCCTGGTCCTGCGGCATGGTCGCCGGCCTGATCCGTGATGTGCCCAGCGTACAGGAACTGATCGAGCGCATCATGACCGAAGCCGAAGGCATCATCCGCCAACGCCTGGCCAGCATGATCAACCGCTGATCATGCGGACACGCCCCATGGATCGCCACGGCGCTACGCGCCTCGCGATGACGGTGCGGTGGTGCGGGGTGAGCGCACAACGTCCCGTCACAATCCCGCGTCATTGCGAGCGCAGCGCGGCAATCCAGCCGGCACACCCCATGGATCGCCACGGCGCTGCGCGCCTCGCGATGACGGTGCGGTGGTGCGGGGTGAGCGCACAACGTCCCGTCACAATCCCGCGTCATTGCGAGCGCAGCGTGGCAATCCATGCAGGCTAAATTTCACACCACCGGCCAGTTACCTGCCGGAGATCAGCAAACAAGGAACCACTCATGAATTTCGACACACCGCTCTACCTCTGCGGCCCGCTGCGCGAGCCCAAGCAGATGCTGGCCGATCAGGAATACAGTGGCCATACCTCGATCCATGACGACGCCATGGCCGAAAAACTCGGCTTCAAGGCCGGCCCAATTGAAGGCCCGACCCACTTCAGCCAGTTCACCCCGCTGCTGGCCGAAATCTGGGGCCAGGCCTGGTTCGAACGTGGTTGTTTCTCCAGCCATTTCCTGAACATGGTGGTCGAGGGTGAGCAGGTGCGCGCCTTCGTCGAACGCCCGGCCCCGGGGGCTACGCGCGTGCGCTGCTGGGCAGAAAAAGCTGACGGCACTCCAGTGCTGGAAGCCAGTGCCAGCCTTGGCCCGGATGATGGCCCGAGCTTGCTCGACGAGCGTATGGCCAAACTGCGCGCCCCGGAGAAGCTGGTCATTCTGTCAGACCTGAGCGTCGGCATGAAAGGCGCAGTAGACGAGCCGGTCCGCATGGACCCTGACCAGCACATGGGCAATCTGTATCCGTTCTCGCTGAATCAGAAGCTTGAACGCATCACCGAAAATTCGCCCTGGTACTCCGATCCGGCAAGCACTCCCTGGGGCCGGGCGATCATTCCACTGGAAATGGTCAGCGTACTGGCCGAATACAGCAGCAAGCTGGCGCAATTCCCAGTCAAACAGCCGGTCATCGGCCTGTTTGCCGACCAGGAAATCCGCATGATTGACGGCCCGCTGTTCGTTGGTGAAGACTACCTGATCCGCCGCGAAGTAGTGGCTCTGTCGGAAAGCAAGCGCACTGAGTCCTACTGGGTTCGCTCACGCATCTATGACGCCAGCGGCACCACCCTGAAAGCCGAAATGCTGCTTAACCACGCCACCCTCAAGCATTCGTACGCCAACTACGAGGCCGAAGCCAAGGCCTGAGTCAGAAACACCAGCGGCGGCCAAGGCCGCCGCTGGGATACCTCAAACCAATATCTCAGACGGCTAACCGCGTTTTCTGCTCCAAGCCCCCCTGGCTTCTCCCCGCCAAAGACTTCTTCAATCGAGCCTGCCATGCTAGGCTTTGCCTCGGTTGCGAGAAGCGCCCCAGGACTCACCAATTGCCACCAAAGGAATGCCAATGCAAATTCAGATCAACACCGACCGCAATATCACCGGTGACACCCGCCTTAGCGAAACCATCGAAGCCGAGCTGCGCAACAGCCTGGCCCGTTTCAGCGATCAGATCACCCGAATCGAACTGCACCTGCGCGACGAAAACAGCGCTACAAAATCAGGCTCCGCCGACAAGCGCTGCCTGCTTGAAGTCCGCCTGGCCGGACAGAACCCCGTCACCACCCAGGACACTGCCGAGCATGTGATGCAAGCAGTGACCGGCGCCGCCGAAAAAATGGTGCGCCTGCTGGAAACCCAGCTCGGAAAGCTCTCGCGCCACTAAGCACCGCCTGAGCCCTGGCATTACTCGCGCTCCGCTGATTGGCCTGTTCGCCAGGCCAATCATCCAGCGCGTATCAGCCCCCATATCCGCCAGACCTATTGCCGCCCCTGTGCGCCTGTCCCGGCCCCTTGTTCTGACGAACCTGCTCCCATGACGACACAACGTATTGCCCTGATCATCCTGTTCGTACTGGCCCTGAGCCTGGGCGCTGGCTGGGCTAGCTGGACCTATTTGTTTAGCGAAGATATCGACAAGGCCCGGACTGCGGCCCTGGAACACGTACGCGCGCTGCACGATGAACAACTCAAAGCCGAGCTTCGGGCGCAAATCAGCTCGTTGTACTCTCTCAAGCGCAGGGCCCAAACGCTGCCCGGCGAATCCTATCGAACCGAGTATATTGACGACCAAACCACCATTTTGCGGCAGCAGCCAGACTTACAAGAGCTGACACGCGCCTGGCTGGAGGGCACCGTCTTCGACAGCTACCCAGGACGCAACGACACGATCCGGATGCTCACAAGCAACATGCCCTTCTCTCTGCGCTACAACTCCGAGCTGCAGTTTCCCTATAGCCTTGAATGGCACTCCATCACCCTGGACAACGGCCAGGTTCTGGAGGCATTGGACAGTTCAGCCCGTCCCGACGGTATCTGGCTGCACAAGTGGACAACGTTTAACCGCCTTGACCTGAAATACCCGCAAGACCAGGACGACCGCCCCGCCCCGGTAACCATGAACGGCAAGGCCGAGGTGGTCATTCCTCGCAGCATCCGGCTTTTTCACTTTTCCAAATCCGAAGTCGGCACCACCCAACAGGACGGCAACCTCAGCGTCAAACTGCTGTCCGTTGGCGACAACCACGCCGAAGTCGAGCTGATCAACCGCCACCCGCCTGCCGCAAACACGCCTGAATGGGCGCTCACCCCCATGTCGGTTCACGCCCAGGACCATACAAACCGCTACCTGGCCACACTAGGCAGCCTCAAGGCAGACCAAGCAGAAATGCGGCTTTACGAACGGCAGTTGCGTGCCGCCATGAAACAAAGCGCCTACCAGGAAAGCTTTTTCAATGAGCAACACGCCGAGCGGCTCGCATTCAAACGCATGCAGCGCAAGTATCGCCACAAGATTTATTTCAGGGGCGGTGTTGAGAACATCACGGTCATCGCACTCGATCTGTCGGATATCACACTCCACCTGCAAGACCTGATGGCACCGGTCTACCAGCTTGAGTCGCGGGTCAAGGACCTGGAGTTTCGAGCCTATCCAGCTCCCACCGTCATCCATGACGAAAGCCTGCCGGCGTACCTGAGCGACTATGACATCAGCGAAGAAGAACAGCGCCAGCGCATTAGCTTCTTTCAGGAGGCGGAATCGTCTCGTAACGCAGTGATCCGGTTCGACAATGGCGCCCCCTTCAACTGGCGTGTCGCCGGCAGGACCAACAACCCAGTCAACTTCTACTCACGAAGCGAATCAGGGGCCAGGGAGCCGATTCAGGACGTCAGTCAGCATGCGTTCAGTATCAACATCTACGACCAGAACATCCGCTACTATCTCCCCAACTTCAGCAACAGGCAGCGTCCAGCCTATGCCAGTGGCACCATGCCGCTGGTTCGGCCAGTGGTGAAGCGGTTCGAGTATGCGGCAGATGCCCTGCCTGAAAATCTTGAGCTCAAGGACAACGCCCTGCTGATCCAGCTACACGACTATCCGGAACAGCGCTGGCGGTTTTACGCCAGGGACAGCAACGGCAAGTACCTGCTGCAGATGTTCGAAGCCAGCCACACGGGCGATGACAGCAAGCCGCTCTACAAGGCCCTGTACTTCTATGGCCAGCCGGCCAGCATCGATGCTTACTTCCTGGCTGAGGTTCACAGGCTGAATTACGATTTTGATATCGAACTCAGAGAGCCCGAGCATCCCTGCTATGCCTCTGACCACATCATGATGGCGGGCTGCCTGTAAACCGAGCCGCCTGCTATCAGCCCTGCTCCCCGCACAGCGACCGGGTCAGCAACGCTGCCAACCGCTCGCCGCTGTAGCCCAGCGCCAGCAGCACATGCAGCTTGGCGAAAGCCGCTTCGGGGGTCAGATCGTTGCCGGGGATCACGCCAATGCGGTTGAGCGCAGCGCCCGTGGCATAGGCGCCCTGGCTGACCTGGCCCTGATAGCACTGGCTGATATTGAGCACGCTGATACCGGCCTGCACCGCCCGCTGCAAGCTATCCATCAACGCCTTGTCGGCATCCGGCGGGTTGCCGACCCCATAGGTCGCCAGCACCAGCCCCTGCAAGCCAGGGCTGGCCAGCACCGCATCGAGCAAACTGGCCGGCATGCCCGGATAGACATTGAGCACCGCCACCCGACTGGCATCGAAGGCTGGAATCCGAAAATCCGGCTCGCCCTTAGGCAGCAGCAGATCATCGCGCAGATGCAGGTCAATACCCACCTCGCCCAGCCAGGGCGCATTTGGCGAGTCGAAGGCATCAAAGCCGGTGCTGCGCACCTTGCGCGCACGGTTACCGCGCAGCAGACGGCCGCGGAAGTAGATGCACACCTCGTGAACGCGGCCACTGGCGGCCAGGATCAGCGAGGTGGCGAGATTATCCAGCGCGTCCGTGCGCGGCTGCGCCAGCGGGATCTGCGAGCCGGTCAGGATCACCGGCTTGTCACAGCCGCGTAGCAGAAAAGACAGCGCCGACGCAGTGTAGGCCATGGTATCGGTGCCATGCAGCAGCACGAAACCGTCGTAGTTGTGCCATTGCTCAACCACAACCCCGGCAATACGCGCCCAGTCGGCCGGCACCAGATTGGCGCTGTCGATCAGATGCTCCAGCTCGATCAGATCATAGTCGGGCAAGGCCTCGGCGCCGTCGTCCCAATGCGCGTGCAAGCGCCCGGCAAAGCCGGGCATCGGCACATAGCCGTCGGCCGACGGCAGCATGCCAATGGTGCCGCCGCAATAGACGATCAGCACCCTGCCCTTCACGACACCACTCCTGCCGGTGCCAGCATGGCCCGTGGGCTTAGCAAACGATCCAGCTCCAGCTCTTCCAGCAACCCTTCGCCAAGCACCAGTTCGCGCACGGTGCTGCCGCTATGCAGTGCCTCGGCAGCGATGCGGGTAGCGTTGGCGTAGCCGATGCGCGGTACCAATGCGGTGATGATGCCGATGCTGTTGTCGACATGCCGGGCGCACTGCTCGGCATTGGCGCGAATGCCCTGGATGCAGCGCTCATCAAGCATGCTGCAGGCAGCTTCAAGCATCTTCATCGAGTTCAGCAGGTTGTAAACGATCAACGGCTCCATGGCGTTGAGCTGCAACTGCCCGGCCTCGGCAGCCAGGGTTACTGCCAGATCGCTGGCGATCACCTGATAGGCCGTCTGGTTGACTGCCTCGGGGATTACCGGATTGACCTTGCCGGGCATGATCGAGGAACCCGGCTGGCGCGGCGGCAGCAGAATCTCGCCAAGCCCGGTGCGCGGGCCGCTGGAAAGCAGGCGCAAGTCGTTGCACATCTTGCCGAGCTTGACCGCAAAACGCTTGAGAATCCCCGAAAACAGCACGAAGGCACCCATGTCCGAGGTAGCCTCAACCAGGTTGCTGGCCGACACGATCGGCTTGGCGGAAATCTCCGCCAGATACTTCACCGCCAGCGCCTGATAGCGTGCAGGCGCATTGATACCGGTACCGATCGCGGTACCACCCAGGTTGACCTCGCACAGCAGCCGGCTGGCCTCGTGCAGGCGATCAACGTCTTCACCCAGGTTGACGGCAAAGGCCTCGAACTCCTGGCCCAGCGTCATGGGTACCGCATCCTGCAACTGAGTCCGGCCCATCTTGACGATATCGGCAAACTCGCGGCCCTTGGCTTCCAGGCTGCCCTTCAAGCGGATAATCGCCTGCTCCAGAGGCTCGGCACAGAACTGCACCGCCAGACACACGGCAGTCGGATAGGCGTCGTTGGTCGATTGCGACTTGTTGACGTCGTCGTTGGGGTGCAGGTACTGGTACTCGCCCTTGGCATGCCCCAGCTTTTCCAACGCCAGGTTGGCGATCACCTCGTTGGCATTCATGTTGGTCGAGGTACCGGCTCCGCCCTGGATCAGGTCGACCACGAACTGGTCGTGCAGCGCCCCAGCGATGATGTCGTCACAGGCCGCGACAATCGCCTCGGCCTTGTGCGGCGCCAGCACCTCAAGATCGCGGTTGGCCAGCGCAGCGGCCTTCTTGACCATGGCCAGCGCGCGAATAAACGCCGGGAAATGGCTGATCGGCACGCCGGTAATGGCGAAGTTGTCCAGCGCACGCTGGGTCTGAATGCCATACCAGGCGTCAGCGGGCACCGCCAGATTGCCGAGCAGATCGTGTTCAATACGGGTGTTCATGATGGCGAGGGACCTCAGTGGGTATCACAGTGAACGGGAGGGGTGGCCCGCCCAGGCGGGCAGGCCGTTGGATGGATCAGGAAAGGGTTTCGCGCGGCTGGGCCAGAGCGGCGCTACGCTGCTGCAGGCGCTCGATATCCTCGGGCTCCAGCACCCAGGCCGCTGGATCAACGTTCATGTCGCGGAACTTCTCAGCCTCGAAGATCGGCTGCTCGACACCCTCGGCAATCTGCCGGTCGTAGTCCTTGAGAATCCGCAGACCCGGCTTGAACAGCGCCACCAGAGCAATCAGGTTGACCAGTGCCAGCAGGCCCATGGTCACATCGGCAAAGGCGAACACAGTGCCCAGATCGGTGGTCGCACCCCAGCACACCAGACCAATGGTGATCACCCGGAAGCCGTTGAACAGGTTCTGGTTCGAGGTATTGAAGAAGTTGATGCTGTTCTCGCCCAGGTAGTAGTTGTACAGCACGGTACTGAAGCCAAACAGCAACAGCGCGATACTGACGAAGCTACGGCCCCAGTCACCGACGTGATCAGCCAGTGCCGACTGGGTCAGCGCCACACCGCCGATGTCAGCCAGCGCCGCCGGATCGTAGATGCCGCTGAGCAGAATGATGAAGGCGGTGCAGGAACAGATGATGATGGTGTCGATGAACACCGAGAACGACTGCACCACGCCCTGGTTGGCCGGGTGCGGCACATAGGCCACCGCCGCTACGTTGGGCGCACTGCCCAGACCGGCCTCGTTGGAGAACAGGCCACGCTTGACGCCCATCATGATCGCCGCGCCAATGCCACCACCGACGACCTGCTCCAGACCGAAGGCGCTCTTGACGATCAGTACGATCACATCAGGAATCAGGCTCAGGTTCATGCCCAGTACGACCAGGGTAATCAGCAGGTAACCCACCGCCATGATCGGCACCAGGAACTCCGCTACCCGGGCAATTCGCTTGACCCCACCGAAGATGATCAGACCGGCGATCATCGCCAGACCAATGCCAGAGTAGAACACCGGAATATTGAAGGCGTCATTCAGCGAGGTCGCCACCGCATAGGATTGCAGCGCATTGAAGCCGAAACCGAAGGTCACCAGCAGCAGTACCGAATAAACCGCTGCCATCCACTTCCAGCGCGGCCCCAGCCCCTTGGAGATATAGTGCGCCGGACCACCACGATAGGTGCCATCCGGCTCAGCCTGCTTGTAGGCCTGGGCCAGGGAACATTCAAGGAAACTGGTGGCCATACCTATCAGGCCGACCATCCACATCCAGAAGATCGCGCCCGGACCACCCAGCGTGATCGCCACGGCGACACCGGCGATATTACCGCCACCCACCCGGCCGGCAATCGACAGCACCAGCGCCTGGAATGAGCTCAAATGGCCGTGTTTATTGCGCTGAAACGCCTGACTGGCGCCCAATACGCGGAACATGCGAGTGAAATAGCGGAATTGAACGAAACGCGAAGCAACAGTGAAGCCGACACCGACGATCAGCAGCAGGGCTATCAGGACCTTGCCCCACAGCAGGTCATTGAGTAAGTCCAGCATGGCAGTCTCCGTGGTTGTTGTTGTAGGAAGAGATGCATTTAAACAACCCGACGGCGCTGTTAGAATTTTGCTTTCTAGCGTCAAAGTGGCGCAAACTGTCGCTGTTAGCGCATCAAATCGCGCTAGCGCAAACTGACGCACATGAACACGGAAACCGCCTGATGAGCGACCCCGGACTGCATGACGATCTGGCCCAGAACCTGAAGCTGCTCTGCAGCTACTACAAATCCATCGCCGAAGTCTGCCGGCGCCTGGATATCAACCGCCCACAGTTCAACCGCTACCTCAGCGGTCAGCACAAACCCTCCGCCAACACCCTGCGCCGTCTGTGTGAATTCTTTGGGGTCGAGGTGCAGGAAATTTTGCTGCCGCACGAGCAGTTCGAACGGCTGGTGCAGGTTCGCCCGCGTTACGAGCGCAGCACCGTCGATGCCGCCGGCACCGTACTCGAACATCTCGACCAGCTAGGCAAGACCAGCGGCGAACTGGAGCGCTACCTGGGTTACTACTTCGAGTACTACCTGTCGATGTCTACCCCCGGCAAACTGCTGCGCAATCTGGTCTGCCTGGAGCGGCGCGACGATCAGGTGGTGTTCCAGCGTACCGAACGCATGCAACCCAGCCCCGCAGAGCCGCCCTATCACAACCGCTATCAGGGCATCGCCTACCTGCTGGCCGACCGCCTGTTTCTGGTCGACTATGAAACCCTCAACCGCCGCGAAATCACCCAGACCATCCTGTTCCCCAGCTTTCGCAACCGGGTTACCCGGCTGACCGGGCTCAAGGTCGGCGTCTCGGACAACAGTCAACGCATGCCCTGCTGCGCCCGTGTGCTATATGAATACCTCGGCCCCAGCGTGCGTCTGCGCAAGGCGTTCAGCCTCTGCGGCCTTTACGACAGCCAGGACCCGCGCATCGACCAATCGATCCGCGAAGCAGTCAGCAACGACATGCTCCCCGGCCAAACCCTGTTCCAGGCAAGGCACTGACATGACCCCGGTCAAACACATCAGCATCAGCATCAACCGCCCACCCGCCGAGGTTTACGCTTGGGCCGGTAACCCGCTTAACCTGCCCCAATGGGCCGCCGGCCTGGCCCGCTCGCAGGTCAGCCAAGACGGTGACAGCTGGCAAGTCCAGGCCCCCTTCGGCCGCGTGCGCCTGCGCTTCGCCCCGGCCAACGACTTCGGCGTCATGGACCACGATGTCGAACTGGAAACCGGCGAAGTCGTCCACAACCCCATGCGCGTAGTCCCCAACGGCACCGGCAGCGAGTTCATCTTCACCCTGATCCGCCAACCGGGCATGACCGATGCACAATTCGAAGCCGACGCCCAAGCGGTGGCGGCAGACCTGCAAACATTGAAAAGGCTATTGGAAGCACAAGGCTAAAAAGCAGCGCCGCCGGCTGCCAGAGGCCGGCCGAAGCAAGCCTGCAGACTTCAGGAGCCACCATGAAAGCCATACTGCTAGGCAATGCCGGCGCCGGAAAAAGCACTCTGGCCAGACAACTGATCGGCGAACGCCCGATAGCCCGCCTCTCGCTGGACGAAATTGCCTGGGACGAAGGGCCCGAGCGCAAACCGCTGAGCGAAAGCCTGGCCCTGCTGCACGAGTTCATCGGGCAACATGAGCACTGGGTGATCGAAGGCTGTTACAGCGACCTGATTGAAGCGGCCCTGCCCCACTGCAGCGAACTGCGCTTTCTCAACCCTGGCACCGACACTTGCATCGCCCATTGCCGCAGCCGGCCCTGGGAGCCAGAGAAATTTGCCTCGCCCGAGCAGCAACAGGCCATGCTCGAATACCTGATCGACTGGGTTGGCAGCTATGCCAGTCGCGACGATGAATACGGCCTCCAACGCCACCGCCAACTGTTTGAGCGCTTCACCGGCCCCAAGGTCGAATACCTCAGCCCCGCCAGCAACCCCGCGCCCTGGCAGCTCTACCGTATCGACGACAACGGCAACGAAATCACCATGCAACGCTTCAGCGACTACAGCGAGGCCGAATGCACCCGCCAGGACTTCGAACAACGCGGCCACAAGCAGACCTACCTGATCAAAGCCAGCCCCTGAGCCTCCCAGGATCTCTACCGAGGTCTCCCACTCCCATCAAAGCACCACCCCCTGGGAGCCTGGAGCATCTGCTCCAGGACACAAACGCTTCAACACGGCGCAAGTGTGTCTCACACCAATCGAACAAAAACACCTACACTGCTGCAGCAACGCCCACAACAACCAAAAACAAGGCCAACACGCATGACCCTGAACTCCATCTTTCTCCCGATCGTCGTCCAAACCCTGCTCATCCTGTGGCTCTACATCCTGCTCAACCTGCGCAAACAGCGGGCCGCCAGTCAGGGCCAGGTTGATGAAAGCCGCCGCGCGCTGTTCGATGACGCCTGGCCTGAGTCGGTAATCAAAGTCAACAACTGCATTCGCAACCAGTTCGAGTTGCCGCTGCTGTTCTGCGTTCTGTGCATCACGTTGTCGATCCTCAATGCGGTCGGCTGGCTGGCGCTGGCTTGTGCCTGGCTGTTTGTCGCCAGCCGGATTGCGCATGCCATCGTCCACACCGGCTCCAACATCATCATGGTGCGGCGACGACTGTTCATGATCGGCACCGTGCTGGTACTGATCATGACCGTCCTGCTACTGCTACGCCTGCTCGGCCTGTATTAGGCCAGCCCCCGCATAAAACTCGCAGCCGGCCCCTGTGTGTGTCGCGCTCCCGCGCGACACCTCACCTCCCCAAAAGTACCCCCCAGCGCGTTTTTATGAGACCATCGCGCCCCCTGAAAGCCCTACGCACGTACAGCCAACCCCCGGTAAGCCGCCCATGGAAATCAAAGTCAATTATCTCGACAACCTGAGACTTGAAGCCAAGTTCGACGACTTTACCGTCATTTCCGACCAGCCCATCCGCTACAAGGGTGACGGCTCGGCGCCCGGCCCGTTTGACTACTTCCTGGCCTCCTCGGCCATGTGCGCAGCCTATTTCGTCAAGGTCTACTGCAACACCCGCAACATCCCGACCGACAACATCCGCCTGTCGCAGAACAACATCGTCGACCCCGAAGACCGCTACAAGCAGATCTTCAAGATCCAGGTCGAGCTGCCCGAAGACATCAGCGAAAAAGATCGCCTGGGCATCATCCGCTCCATCGACCGCTGCACCGTGAAAAAGGTCGTGCAGGCCAGCCCCGACTTCCAGATCGAAGTTGTGGAAAATCTCGACGAAGACGCCCAGGCCCTGCTGACCCTGAACCCAGCCAGCGACAGCCAGACCTATATCGAAGGCAAAGACCTGCCGCTGGAGCAGACCATCGCCAACATGACGGCAATCCTCGCCGAACTGGGGATGAAGATCGAAATCGCCTCCTGGCGCAACATCGTGCCGCACGTCTGGTCACTGCACATCCGCGATGCCGCCTCGCCCATGTGCTTCACCAACGGCAAGGGCGCAACCAAGGAAGCCGCGCTGTGCTCGGCACTGGGCGAATTCATCGAGCGGCTGAACTGCAACTTCTTCTACAACGACCAGTACTTCGGCCAGGACATCGCCAACAGCGCCTTCGTACACTACCCGAATGAAGAATGGTTCCAGCCCGGCCCCAACGGTGAACTGCCCGACGGCCTGCTCGACGACTACTGCCTGGCCATCTACAACCCCGAAGGCGAACTGCTCGGCACTCACCTGTACGACACCAACTCCGGCACCCCGGAGCGCGGCATCTGCGCCCTGCCCTTCGTACGCCAGTCCGACGGCGAAGTGGTGTACTTCCCGTCCAACCTGATCGAAAACCTGTACCTCTCCAACGGCATGAGCGCCGGCAACACCCTGCCCGAAGCCCAGGTACAGTGCCTGTCGGAAATCTTCGAACGCGCAGTGAAAAAGGCCATCATCGAAAACGAACTGGCCCTGCCCGACGTACCCGACGAAGTGCTGGCCAAGTACCCGCATATCCAGGAAGGCATTCAAGCGCTGGAAGCCCAGGGCTTCCCGGTACTGGTCAAGGATGCCTCGCTGGACGGCCAGTTCCCGGTCATGTGCGTAACCCTGATGAACCCAAGAACCGGCGGCGTGTTCGCCTCCTTCGGCGCCCACCCGAGCTTTCAGGTCGCACTTGAGCGCAGCCTGACCGAACTGCTGCAAGGCCGCAGCTTCGAAGGCCTGAACGACCTGCCAGCGCCGACCTTCAACTCCATGGCGGTCAGCGAGCCGAACAACTTCGTCGAACACTTCATCGACTCCAGCGGCGTAGTGTCCTGGCGCTTCTTCAGCGCCAAATCCGAGTTCGAATTCTGCGAATGGGACTTCTCCGGCACCAGCGAGGAAGAAGCCGCCACCCTGTTCGGCATCCTCGAAGAACACGGCCTGGAAAGCTACATGGCCGTCTTCAACGACCTGGGCGCCCCGGTCTGCCGCATCCTGGTGCCCGGCTACTCCGAGGTCTACCCGGTCGAAGACCTGATCTGGGACAACACCAACATCGCCCTGCAGTTCCGCGAAGACATCCTCAACCTGCACCACCTGAGCGACGAGCAACTGGCCGCCCTGCTGGAACGCCTGGAAGACAGCGAACTCGACATCTACATGACCATCATCACCCTGATCGGCATCGAGTTCGACGAAAACACCGTCTGGGGCCAGCTCACCATTCTGGAACTGAAACTGCTGATCCAGCTCGCCCTCGGCCAGCACGAAGCCGCGCTGGAAGGCGTGGAAACCTTCCTGCAATACAACGACAACACCGTCGAGCGCCGGCGCTTCTACCAGGCCATGCAGGCCGTACTGGAAGTCACCCTGGACGACGAACTGGAACTGGACGACTACCAATACAACTTCCAGCGCATGTTCGGCGCAGAGACCCTGGACGCCGTCATCGGCTCAGTCAACGGCAGCACCCGCTTCCACGGCCTCACCCCCACCAGCCTGGCACTGGAAGGCCTGGACAAACACCAGCGCCTGATCGACAGCTACCAAAAACTCCACCGCGCCCGCGCCCAAAAAGCCGGCCAATAAACAACCCAAGGCCCCAACCTCGGGGCCTTACCCCAAAAGCTTGCACCTGAGCCTACACCTGGGAGCCTGGAGCATCCGCTCCAGGCAACCCCCAAGCCCCACTACCCCAACACGCCCCACTCCCAACCACCAGCTCACCTGGGAGTGTCGTGCGCCTGCGCGACACAAAACCCACCACACCACAAAAATGGCCCTTGGCCTCCACGCCATAACGGTTTATCTTCAAACCATCATCGACAAGGAGGTCAGCATGGCCCAGCAAGGACACGTCCCACACCCCAGATCACCTGCACGCGATCAAACACCAACGCCTGTGCTTAAGCCTATCCTAATGATTGGGCAAAAAGACGATGCGGCACTAATACGGCTGGGCTAACGGAGGAATTATAACCTCATGAATATGAAGATATTTTTGGGCCAGCACAAGACACATCCCTGCGTACTATATCGAAGAAACTGTTATGCATTAGTGCAGCGTGCGATCTAATCACTGTTACATGCATCAAATTAAAATAACCAGTCGAGGTTGAGTTATGGCAAATGAAGTTGAAGTTGAAATTAAGATCCTCAAAGAAGGCGATGAGATTATAGGCCTTTGGGAGAACAGAATACTAGTAAGACATAAAGATGGGAGTGCGGAGTTCTTTATTCTAGATATAGATGAAAATGGCTATCCTCGACTGAGCAATAAAACATGGAAAATAACGAAAGGTGACGGTGAGATTCATATCAGCAAAAAGGTAGAAAAGGAAAAGAAAGGATCTAAAGGTAGTAATCCGCCAAAAGTAATTACATTTTAAGGCGGTCGTTATGGCATGTTCTAAGTGTGGTAAAACTGGGCATAATGCTAGGTCTTGTCCAAATGGCCCGAGTGAAGAAAAGTCTATTGTAGGTGGACGAGATCGCATGATCATTGCGATTGACAACACAGATGAAGAAAGTCTACATGAAATAGCCGCGGCAGTTATGAAGGCGAAGCGGAAAATTGCTCCAAATGCCCGTGGAACGATAGTTATTGGCGATGAGAGATCACTTCCACATAAGGTACTTCAGCTTTTAGAAAATAAAGAGGCGGATGATGAGTAAGAAAAGACCGCCGGGTCATGTCAAAGCTCAGAAAGAAGTTAAAGAACGAGAAGGCTATATGTGTTTACGCTGTGGTGGTGTTTACAAAGATGCTCATGGGCATCACCTGCTTTACTATAGCGAGGGAGGTCCTGCTAACTATCACACCATGGCAACGAAATGTCCTGAATGCCACAGAAAGTATCATGCTAAAAAAGCAAACATAGACATAATTCGCTTCTAGCATGTAACAAGTTGCTGCACGCGGAAAAATTACTCGCTACGCTCCCAATTTTCCGGTGAGCAAAGCGTTACAAAGCATAGGAGAGAGCAGTGTCATCTAAAATTGAATCCATGAAAAAGGAAGTCCGCTCTCTTGTCGCCAGAGGCAATCACCTGTATCTGGCCATGCTTGACGATGTTTCTGGCTTGCCTGATGAGATAACTAGCCAACTTAAAGAAAACAAGATAAAACTTCCCAATTTCACAAGCGATTATGATTCTTGGTACTCGGAATCCCTCGCTTTGATCAAGCAACTATTGCCTGATCGTCTTGAAGATTTTAAGAGGCAGTACAAGGACGAAAAAAGAAAGGAAATTTCGTTTCTTACCTACGGTATATCGGACTATTTATATGGCCTCAGAACAACAAGGGGTTATCAGCAGGAAGTTGTAGCAGACAAATCAGCGGCCGTAGGAAAAATGCAGGTGCAAAATTCGATCTTAGCCGCTGTGGAGAAACGCCTAGATAGTTCGCTTTTTGACATTCAGGAAATATTGCAAGCAGACCTTTTTGATTCCGAACTTGGCGCAGCACAAGAACTAGCAAAAAAAGGTTTCGTTCGTGGTGCTGGGGCAATTGCTGGTGTGGTCCTAGAGAAGCATCTTGGCCACGTCTGTGATATGCATAATCTTAAGTCACGAAAGAAGCATCCGTCTATTTCCGACTTTTATCAGTTGCTGAAAGAGAACGATGTAATAGACACTCCGAAGTGGAGGTTCATTCAGCATCTTGGCGATTTGCGGAATCTGTGCGATCACAGTAAGGATAGGGAACCTACAAAAGAGGACGTGCTAGAGCTCGTCGAAGGCGTTCAAAAAGTGATCAAAACGGTGTTCTGAGAATGCTTTGTAACAAACGGCTGCACCGGACAAATTTTCGCTGTCACCTTTTGTGCAAAGGACCGCACAAAAGCCGCCATCAAAAATCTGCTCGGTGAGCCGGGCGTTATGCAACCGAGTTACCCACGGAGAGTAGA
>NZ_QJSA01000009.1:0-199237 GCF_003586265.1 Pseudomonas jilinensis
CTATTTTTCGTGGGTAGGACCAGCGGTATGGACCGAGCCTCGATTGTAGAACTTAAAAATGGAATTCAGTTATGCCCACTACTGACCCCTGGGAACGTTTTTTGGACCCTGATGTTGTCAAACCCTCACTGTTTGCAGCCACAATGTTCATCACCACGTTTGAGATCGTCAAAAACTCAGTGATTGGTCGCATCCAGGATTTCTACACAAACGGTTGGGATGAAGCCGGGCCCATAGCCGGGCCGGAGTACAAATCAGCGGTAATTTCCAGGAACAAGAACCTGCTCTATGCATCACTTGCATGGTTAAGGGAGCACGAAGTTCTAGATGATGGGGACCTAGAGACATTTGAGGAACTCAAGAAAACCAGGAACCAACTTGCACATAAGCTTTTTGAGATAGTAACGGGCCAAAGGGAATCAGAGCATGAAGCTCAATTCCCGATACTCGTAGAGATATTACGCAAAATCGAGGTGTGGTGGGTTGTTAACGTGGAGATCCCAACCAACCCGGACTTTGATGGACAGGAAATTGATGAGAGCGGTATCGTTCCAGGCCCTGTTTTATCGCTACAAATGCTCATTGAAGTAGCATCAGGCAACACAGAGCTGCTTGAGCATTGGCGCAAAGCACAGATGCAAGGTTCCGGCGATGCCTAACCAACGCGTGTACCGGGACTGGTTTTGAACTTCCCCCGCTAAAGTGGACACTCCTAGCCTATGATTTGGACGTCCCTTCGGGGGTTGACACCTTTTTGCTCATAAAAAATGATCGGTGCCATGTCTTTTCCGATGCCATCAGATGAGGTGAGGTCACGGTTTGTTGGGGGAAGCCCGCAACACACCAAACCCTAAAATATGCACATCCCCCGCAAAATTGGCTTAGGCCTTCTGCTCACACTCGCCATACTGCTCTTCGCAGCACTGGCCAATGGCCCCAGCATATTACTCGACATATTTTTCGCCATGATCTATCTCCCGCTGGCTCCCCTCGCCCACCTGGGGCTGCCGGTTATTGAGCCGGGATCGGGTTGGGGGTGGTCGGGGCCGTCTAATTTTGGTTTTGCGCTTGCCATAGGCTTTTGGCTGGGCGTTTGGCTGTTGGTTGGCCATGTCGTTGAGATAGCCTTGAGGCGATTAAAAACATCGGATTAGCTAACCGGGGTTTTACCTTCAACCAGAGCAGGCACATCACCATGCCCAACCTGAACACCGTAGAAATCAAAGCCTTCGTTCCCGCCCGGGACTTCGAGCTATCCAAACGTTTTTACACCGATCTTGGCTTTACCTTGGCCTGGGGCTCGGACGATATGGCGTATTTTCATGCCGGCTCGTGCAGCTTTCTGCTCCAGCGTTTCTATGTAAAAGAGCATGCCGACAACTTCATGATGCACCTGCTGGTTGAGGATGTGGAAAGCTGGTGGCAGCACCTGTGCAGTCAACAACTGGGCGATAAGTACGGTGTGCGTATACTGCCACCGGAAGACCGGCCCTGGGGCATGCGGGATTTTGTGATTGATGACCCAGCCGGGGTATTGTGGCGGATTGGACAGAATACTGAACGCGCCGTATAGGCAAACCGTGAACAAGGAGGCTTCGTGGACCCCAAGGCTTTTTTCTGGCAAATACAAGAAGGCAAGCTACCTCAACCCGCTGCGGCACGCACTCTCGGCATGACCATCCTGCACGTCGACTCCGAAGCCGGCGTGCTGGAGGCGGAATTCGAAGGCAAAGCGGAATTCACCAACCCGGCTGGCAACATTCAGGGCGGTTTTCTGTCAGCCATGCTTGACGACACGATGGGCCCAGCACTGGCCTCTCAGCTTGCCGGTGGCGAGTTTGCACCAACGCTGAACCTTAACGTGCAGTTTTTCTCACCAGCCAAGCCTGGCAAGCTTCAAGCTATTGGCCGGGTAGAAAAGCGTGGCGGGGCCATCTGTTTTCTATCTGGCGAGCTATCGCAAGCAGGCAAGATTGTTGCCACAGCTACGGCGACGGCAGCCATTCGCAAGCTGTAGGTGTTTGATTAAGGAGCATCCATGTACACAGGCAGCTGTTTGTGCGGCGGCGTGACGTTCAGTATTGAAGGTGAGCTGGAGCCCATTCAGGTGTGCCACTGCAAGCAATGCCGCAAGGCGCAGGGTACGCCGCTGGTGAGCAATATTCCGGTGTCGGCGGCGGCGTTCACGTTGCTCAGCGGTGAGCAGTTGCTGAGTGCCTATGAATCCTCGCCGGGCAAGCATCGATTCTTCTGCAAGGTCTGTGGCTCGCCGGTTTACAGCCGCCGCGACGGTTTGCCAGAGGTGCTGCGCATTCGCGCCGGGACGCTGGATGGTGAGTTGCAGACCCGGCCGGTGGCGCATTTTTACTATGCCCACCGGGCGAACTGGTTTGAGGTCAACGATGAACTACCGAAGTTTCCTGAGGCCTATATTCCGGCGAAGAAGCCCTAGCACCAGCAACGGAACACCCCTGACAGGATGCCCGCATGAACAGTGATGAAATCAAAGCCATCTTCGACCAACAGGCCTCAAGCTATGACGAGCGCTGGGCAAAAACCGCACCCATTCGTGATGCCCTGCACTTTCTCCTGCAAGCTGTGCTGGCAGAGTTGCCCAGCAATGCGCGGATTCTCTGCGTAGGCGCCGGTACCGGTGAAGAAATCGGCTATCTGGCTGAACGTTTTCCGCACTGGAGCTTTGTTGCCGTGGAGCCTTCCGGGGCGATGCTTGATGTATGCCGCCAAAAGGCCGACAAGGCTGGGTTCATATCCCGCTGTGATTTCCATGAGGGCTATCTGGATACGCTGCCAGCCCAGGAGCCGTTCGATGCGGCGACCTGTTTTCTGGTTTCGCAGTTCATTCTGGAGCGCGATGCGCGCATCGGCTTTTTCAACAGCATTGCCACCAGGCTGCGGCCTGAGGGGATTCTGGCCAGCTCGGACCTGGCATCAGACGTCAGCTCCAGCCAGTACAGCGCCCTGCTCCAGACCTGGCTGAACATGATGCTGGCATCGGATATTCCAGCCGCGGGCGTGGAGCAGATGCGTGCGGCCTATGCCAAGGATGTGGCGATTCTGCCGCCCGCGCAGATTGAATCAATCATCCGCGAGGGCGGCTTTGACAACCCGGTGGGTTTCTATCAGGCGGGGTTGATTCACGCCTGGTTCTCCAGGCGTGTGGCAGGATTACAGAGGCAATAGCAAAGATCGGGCATCCCGATCTCCCTCCCTAACGGCGCTGCCGGCCTCACCAGCAAATTAAGGAACAATATGCTTCGAACACTCTGTCTGCTTTTCGTCCTAACAAGCCCGCTTGCCCTGGCCGATGAGTCACTGTTTCTGTGCAAGGCAGACGAACAGCTGATTTTCGGCTGTGACATAGGAGAAAAAACCGTCTCGCTCTGCGCCTCTAAAGAGCTCACCAGAGAATCCGGTTACGTGCAGTACCGTTTTGGCCAGCCGGACAACATTGAGTTTGTGTACCCCAGTGAAAAGACTTCACCCGCAGGGAAGTTTTTCCTGGGGCTTGCTGCGTTCTCTGGTGGCGGGGCCAGCATTGTTCGGTTCGACAATAGCGGTTATGAGTACATGCTGTTCGACAGCATGATCAGGACCAACTTCACTCCGGGCGAGCCGAACTATCCGAAATTCCAGGCCGGTGTAGTGACTCGCCATCGCGGCAAAATCACCTCTACCCGCTTATGCGACGACAACGAGGCAAGCGTCAGGGGCCCGGCATTTGATGTTTTCGAGCGAGAAGACTTTGACTACGACGTTCTGCCCTGACGGCCGAGGAGATACAGCACATGGATTTGATGGTTATTGGTGCCAGCAGAGGGCTTGGCCGGGCTTTTGTTGAAGGCCTGTGCGCCGCTGGGGACCGCGTAATCGGGGTTTCCCGCAGCAAACCAGGCGATCTGCGTTTGCCGGAAGCGGTTCAGCTCGACTGGATTGAGGCCGATATGAGTTCACCGCTTGAGGCTGCGCGGCAGATAGAGCAGCAAATGCCGGCCAGACTCGACGCGCTGATCTACAACCTCGGGGTATGGGAAGAAGCCGCCTTTAGCGAGGACTACCGCTTTCTCGACCATGCGGATGAAAGCATCATCGAGATGGTGAACATCAATATCACCGGGACTATTTTGTTGCTCAAGCGGCTGATCCCCAGGCTGCTGAGCGCCCGCAAACCCCAGTTGATTCTTACCGGTTCAACCTCCGGGCTGCGCCAGAGTGGGCGCCCGGAGGTGGCTTTCGGGGCCTCCAAGTTCGCTTTGACCGGGATTGGCGAGGCGCTGCGCGAGAGTTTTCGGGCTGAGCGACTGGCGGTTACCAGTTTGCAGTTGGGCTATCTGAATACCGATGATGACCTGAGTACGCCGCTGGCAGAGGCTGCACGCCGGGGCGCTGGGGAGTTGGTGCCGGTTCATGATGTGGTTGGTTTGGTGCGGGCGCTGCTTAATCTGTCGGATGCGTCGTACGTGCGCGAACTGGTGTTGCCTGCGCTGAGGGATGAGCGGTTTTGAAAGTCTAGGGTGTTTGCTGCCTGGCGGGCCGGCTTTGCCGGCCTTTGTTCGAGCGGATGCTCGAACTTCCCAGGCCAGTGGCGCACTATTTGGGTGAGGAGTGGGCTTCAGCTTTGCTGCGTAGCCAGGTTTCCAGGTCTTTTTTCCTGATCTTTTCGGCTTTGGCCTGCTGCAGACATTGCAGCAGGTAGGCGCGGCATTCGGGGTTGTCGCCGGCGATGGACAAGGCCAGGTCACGCTGCATCCAGCGCTGGATCAGTACATACAGCCACCAGTGAAAAGCCAGCCCGGCGACGGTGGTGACGACTATGATGAAGTAATCCATGCCCATTTCTGCTCTGAATCGGTATACCAGCGCGCAGTAAACACCAGTACCCAAGCGCGCTCAAGAGATTTGCCAAGGGGTGCGGCAAGACGCCCCTGACAGATGACCCAAACGCCTCAAACAGGTATGATTACCGCCCTTTAAATCCGTTAGCAAGCACAAGCCGAGTACCCATGAGCCAAGCACAACAACGCCAGATCCTGGTAACCAGCGCCCTGCCCTACGCCAATGGTTCGATCCATTTGGGGCATATGCTGGAGTACATTCAGACTGACATTTGGGTGCGCTTTCAGAAACTGCGCGGTCATCAGGCCGTGTATGTCTGCGCCGACGATGCCCATGGCTCGGCGATCATGCTGCGTGCGGAGAAGGAAGGCATTACGCCGGAACAGTTGATCGCCAACGTAAAGGCCGAACATACCACCGACTTTGCCGACTTTCTGGTCGATTTCGACAACTACCACTCGACCCACTCGGAAGAGAACAAGCAGTTCTCCGAACTGATCTATACCCGCCTGAAAGAAGCCGACCACATCGCTACCCGGTCGGTGACCCAGTATTTCGACCCGGACAAGGGCATGTTCCTGGCTGACCGCTTCATCAAGGGCACCTGCCCCAAGTGCGGCGCCGAGGACCAGTACGGTGACAACTGCGAGAAGTGCGGCGCTACCTACGAGCCGACCGAGCTGAAAGACCCGCGTTCGGCAATCTCCGGCGCCACCCCGGTGCTCAAGGATTCCAAGCATTTCTTCTTCAAGCTGCCGGATTTCCAGGCCATGCTGCAGGAGTGGACCCGCAGTGGTTCGCTGCAGGAGGCGGTCGCCAACAAGATTGCCGAGTGGCTGGATTCTGGCCTGCAGGAATGGGACATCAGCCGCGATGCGCCCTACTTCGGCTTCGAGATTCCCGGTGAGCCGGGCAAGTATTTCTACGTCTGGCTGGACGCGCCGATTGGCTACATGGCCAGTTTCGAGAACCTGTGCAAGCGCCGCCCGGAGCTGTCGTTCGATGCCTTCTGGGGCAAGGACTCGACGGCCGAGCTGTACCACTTCATCGGTAAGGACATCGTCAACTTCCATACCCTGTTCTGGCCAGCGATGCTGCACGGTGCCGGTTTCCGCAAGCCGACCGCTGTCAATGTGCATGGCTACCTGACGGTGAACGGGCAGAAGATGTCCAAGTCGCGCGGCACCTTTATCAAGGCCCGCACCTATCTGGATCACCTGAACCCGGAATACCTGCGCTACTACTACGCGGCCAAGCTCGGCCGTGGTGTCGAGGATCTGGACCTGAACCTGGAAGACTTCGTGCAGAAGGTCAATTCCGATCTGGTCGGCAAGGTGGTGAATATCGCCAGCCGCTGCGCCGGGTTTATTCACAAGGGCAACGCCGGGGTGATGGTTGCCGCCAACCCGGCACCGGAGCTGACCGAGGCCTTTGCCGCCGCCGCGCCGAGCATTGCCGAGGCCTACGAGAAACGCGACTTCTCCCGCGCCATGCGCGAAATCATGGCCCTGGCCGACCGTGCCAATGCCTGGATTGCCGACAAGGCGCCCTGGGCTCTGAACAAGGTCGAGGGCAAGCAGGATGAGGTGCAGGCGATCTGCTCGCTGGGCATCAACCTGTTCCGTCAGTTGATCATCTTCCTCAAGCCGGTGCTGCCGAACCTGGCGGCCCAGGCCGAGCAGTTCCTGAATGTTGAACCGCTACGCTGGGAAGATCACCAGACGCTGCTGGCAGGTCACCAACTCAATGCCTTCCAGCCGCTGCTGACCCGCATTGAGCCGGCCAAAATTGAGGCCATGGTTGAAGCCTCGAAGGAAGACCTGGCCGCCAGCGAAACCGCTGCTGCGCCGGCAGGCAATGGCGAGCTGGTCAAGGAGCCGCTGGCTGCCGAGATCAATTTCGACGCCTTTTCCGCCGTGGATCTGCGCATTGCGCTGGTCGAGAAGGCCGAGTTCGTTGAGGGCGCCGACAAGCTGCTGCGTCTGAGCCTGGATATCGGCGACGCCAAGCGCAACGTATTCTCCGGTATCAAGAGCGCCTATCCTGACCCGAGCAAGCTAGAAGGCCGGCTGGTGCTGTATGTAGCCAACCTGGCGCCACGCAAGATGAAGTTCGGGGTATCCGAGGGTATGGTGCTGGCTGCCGGCCCCGGTGGCGAAGAAATCTTCCTGCTCAGTCCCGACAACGGTGCCAAGCCGGGTCAGCGGGTAATGTGAGAGGCCGGGTAACATGACGGAATTTGCCCTGATACTGGTCAGTACCATACTGGTCAACAACTTTGTACTGGTGCAGTTTCTCGGCCTCTGCCCGTTCATGGGTGTGTCCGGCAAGCTGGAGACCGCCATTGGCATGTCGGCGGCCACCACCTTTGTACTGACCCTGGCGTCGATCCTCAGTTACCTGACCTTTCAGTACATCCTGGTGCCGCTGGAGCTGGAATTTCTGCGCACCATCGCCTTCATTCTGGTGATTGCCGTGGTCGTGCAGTTCACCGAGATGGTGGTGCACAAGACCAGCCCCCTGCTCTACCGCGTGCTGGGCATCTTCCTGCCGCTGATTACCACCAACTGCGCCGTGCTCGGGGTGGCGCTTCTGAACACCAACCGTGCCGAGCAGACCTTCATGCAATCGGCGGTCTACGGCCTGGGTGCCGCGCTGGGCTTCTCGCTGATTCTGGTGCTGTTCGCCGCCCTGCGTGAGCGCATTGCCATCGCCGACGTACCCACACCGTTCCGCGGTGCGGCCATCGGCATGATCACCGCCGGCCTGATGTCGCTCGCGTTCATGGGCTTCACCGGCCTGATAAGGTTGTAAGCATGTCTGTCGTCCTGACCGCCATTCTCGTTCTGCTTGGCCTGGCGCTGATTTTCGGCGCGATCCTCGGCTATGCCGCCATTCGCTTCAAGGTTGAAGGCGACCCGATCGTCGATCAGATCAACGCCCTGCTGCCGCAGACCCAGTGCGGCCAGTGTGGCCACCCCGGCTGCCGACCCTATGCCGAAGGTATCGCCAATGGCGAGCCGATCAACAAATGCCCGCCGGGTGGCGAATCGACCATTCAGGCGCTGGCCGATCTGTTGGATGTCGAGGCCTTGCCGCTGGATGCCGAGCATGGTGAAGAAAAGCCGAAGATGGTCGCCTACATCCGTGAAGCCGAGTGTATCGGCTGCACCAAGTGCATTCAGGCCTGCCCGGTCGATGCCATCCTGGGCGCCGCCAAGCAGATGCACACGGTGATCGTTGATGAATGTACCGGCTGCGACCTGTGCGTAGAGCCCTGCCCGGTCGACTGCATCGACATGGTGCCGCTGCCGACCACCCCGCAGAACTGGAAGTGGGACTACCCGCTGCCGCCCCAGCAACTGATCGCCACCGATGCTGCGCGAGGTCAAGCCGCATGAAGTCCGCCATCCGCATCTGGGACATTCCCGGTGGCATCCATCCTGAAGAACACAAGCACGAGTCCACCCAACGCGGGCTGGAACCGGCACCGCTGCCCAAAACCCTGATCCTGCCGCTGCAGCAGCATATTGGTGCGCGGGCTGAGCCTGTGGTTCAGGTCGGCGACAAGGTACTCAAGGGGCAACTGCTGGCCGAAGCCAACGGGGTTGTCAGTTGTCCGCTGCACGCACCAACCTCGGGCACCATTACGGCCATCGGGCCGGCCCCCTACCCGCACGCTTCCGGTCTTGCTGAACTGGCGATTACCCTGGAGGCCGATGGCCTGGATCAGTGGACCACGCTCGCGCCGATCAGCGACTACCGCACGCTCGATCCGGCCCTGCTGCTGGAAATGATCCGCCAGGCCGGTATCAGCGGCCTGGGCGGTGCCGGCTTCCCGACGGCGGTCAAGCTCAAGGCCCGTCCGGAGCAGAAAACCCAGACGCTGATCATCAACGGCACCGAGTGCGAGCCGTACATCACCGCCGACGATACCGCGATGCGCTACAAAGCCGCCGAAATCGTTGCCGGTATCGAAATTCTGATGCATATCCTCAACCCTGATCAGGTGCTGATCGGCATCGAGGACAACAAGCCCGAAGCCATCGCCGCCATGCGTGAGGCGGTGGGCACCCGGACAATGCAGGTGGTGGTATTCCCGACCAAGTACCCGTCCGGTGGCGAGAAGCAACTGATTCAGATTCTGACCGGCAAGGAAGTGCCCAGCGGCGGCCTGCCAGCCGATATCGGCATGGTCTGCCAGAACATCGGTACCCTGCTGGCCATTCATGACGCGGTACTGCTCGGCCAGCCGCTAATCAAACGGATCACCACCCTGACTGGTGCAGCACTGGGGCGGCCAACCAATGTTGAGGCGCTGATCGGCACCCCGATCATCGACCTGCTGCAATTTGCCGGCCTCAAGCCCGACCAGCTCTACCGTCTGGTCATGGGCGGGCCGATGATGGGTTTTACCCTGCAGGATCTGAACGCGCCAATCATCAAGAGCAGCAACTGTCTGCTGGCCGGCACCCGCGAAGAACTGCCGCCACCGCCACCGGCCCAGGCCTGCATCCGTTGTGGCCTGTGTGCCGAAGCCTGCCCGGCAGAACTGCTGCCGCAGCAGTTGCACTGGTTCGCACTGGGCAAGGATTACGACCAGCTCAAGCGTCAGCACCTGTTCGACTGCATCGAGTGCGGCGCCTGCTCCTACGTTTGCCCCAGCAGCATTCCGCTGGTGCAGTATTACCGTGCCGCCAAGGCCGAAATCCGCGCCATTGAACTGCAACAGCACAAGGCCGAGCACTCCAAACAGCGCTTTGAACAACGCCAGGCTCGTCTGCAGCGTGAAGCCGAGCAGAAGGAACTGGAGCGCCAGGCGCGGGCCGAGAAGGCCGCTCGCCTGAAAGCCGCCAAGGAAGCCGAGGCCGCCAAGGCGCCCAAGCAAGCACCAGCCGATACTGAGGCTCCGGCACCGGTCGCCAAACCCGCCGGGCTCAGCGATGAGCAGAAACAACTCAAGATTGCTGCGGCCACGGCCCAGATGGCGGTCAAGAAAGCCAATAAGCAACTGGCCGCCAACCCGGACAATGAAGAGCTCAAGGCGCAGATCGCCGAGCTGGAAAAAGCCGCCCTTGAGGCCCAAGCCGCCTTTGAGGCAGCCACCGGCGGCGCCGCCGCACCGCCTGCTGTACGCGCTGAGGCCAGTGACAAACCGGCCAGGAAGCCGGTGGACGAGAACCTCAAAAAAGCCAAACTGGATCTGGCCATGGCCCGTGCGGCCGTTAAAAAACTCGAGCGCGAGCTGACCGCCACCCCAGACAGCGACGAGCTGCAGCAGCAACTGGCGCAGGCCCGCACAACCCTGCAGGAGGCCGAAAAGGCCCTGCACGCCGCCGAGGATGCCAGCCCTATCCCACCACCTGAGCGTGAGCGCGTCGAGAAGCGCCCGGTGGATGAAGCCACCCGCCAGCTCAAGACTGACCTGGCCATGGCCAAGGCTGCATTCAAACAGGCCGAACGGGCCGTCAAGGACGCCCAGGAGCAAGGCCAGGATGCCAGCGCGCTGGAAGCCGAGCTGGTGAGCAGCCGCGCAGCACTGGATCAGGCCGCCAAGGCCTTTGCCGATCACATGGCCAGCAAGGAGAAAGTCTGATGGCCCTGGTGCGTATGACCTCGCCCCACGCCAAGGGCAATAACAAGACCCAGACCCTGATGCTCTGGGTACTGGCCGCCACCCTGCCCGGCGTAGCCGTGATGACCTGGCTGTTCGGTTGGGGCACGCTGATCAACATCGTACTGGCCAGCAGCTTCGCCCTGGCTTGCGAGGCGCTGATTCTGGCCCTGCGCAAACGCCCGGTGGGCTTCTTTCTGAGCGACGGCAGCGCCCTGGTCACTGCCTGGCTGCTGGCCCTGGCCCTGCCGCCGCTGGCGCCCTGGTGGCTGGTCCTGATCGCTACCAGCTTTGCTATCGTGTTCGGCAAGCAGCTCTACGGCGGGCTGGGCCAGAATCCGTTCAACCCGGCGATGCTCGGCTATGTGGTGGTACTGATCTCGTTCCCGGTGGAAATGACCAGTTGGCCGGCCTGGCGCGGTATTGAACAGGTAATGCCTGATATCAGTGCCAGCCTGGGGTTGCTGGAAGCCTTGCAGCGGGTGTTCATGCCCGCCAGCCTGGCGATTGACGGCTGGACCCTGGCCACCCCGCTGGACGTGGTCAAGAACAACAACAGCCTGACCATGGATGAGCTGCGCCAGGCCCAGCCGATCTTTGGCGCCATGGCCGGTTACGGCTGGGAATGGGTCAGCCTCGCCTATCTGGCTGGCGGTGCCTTCCTGATCTACAAGAAAGTCTTTAGTTGGCATGCCCCGGTTGGCATGCTCGGTGCGCTGGCGCTCATGAGCCTGCTGTTTTGGGGCGGCTCGGGTTCAGACTCCAATGGCTCGCCGCTGTTCCACCTGCTCAGCGGGGCGACCATGCTCGGTGCGTTCTTCATCATTACCGATCCGGTGTCCGGCGCCACCAGCAAGTTCGGCCGGCTGATCTTTGGCGCCGGGGTCGGCATTCTGGTCTATGTGATCCGCGCCTGGGGCGGCTACCCCGATGCGGTGGCCTTTGCCGTGCTACTGATGAATCTGGCCGCACCGACCATCGACTATTACACGACTCCGCGCACCTACGGCCACCGCAAGGCTGAACGCGGCATGGGCAAGGTGGACTGATGAGCGAACAAGAACAGAGCACACAGCCATTGGGCGCCGGTCGCTCGGTAGTGCGCAACAGCCTGATTCTTGGGCTGTTCGCCATGGCCACTGTTGGCCTGATCGCGGTTACCCAGATCAGCACCGCGCCGCGCATCGCCGAAGAACAGCGCCGTGTGCAGATGAGCGCACTGAACGAGATTCTGCCGCATGACCAGCACGACAACGATCTGCTGGCCGATGGGTTCGAGGTCAGCGACCGCGAGCTGCTCAACCTGCCGCGCCCGGCCATGGCCTACCGTGGGCGGGTTGAGAATGAAGTGGTAGCGGTGATTCTGCCGGTGGTCGCGCCGGATGGCTACAGCGGCCGTATCGACCTGCTGGTTGGCGTGCGTGCCAACGGTGAGCTGGCTGGCGTGCGGGCGCTCAATCACCGGGAAACCCCGGGGCTCGGTGACAAAATTGAGCTGGCCAAGAGTGACTGGGTTCTGAGCTTCAACGGCAAGAGCCTGCAAGTGCCCGCTCCGGCCGGCTGGGCGGTGCGCAAGGATGGCGGCGAATTCGACCAGTTCACCGGTGCTACCATCACCCCGCGCGCAGTCATCCAGGCGGTCTATCGCGCCCTGGAGTATTTCGCCGCTCACCGCCAGCAGTTGCTGGAATTGCCCGACGCCAGCACCGTGAATGAGGACAGCATCGATGGCTAGCACCGATTTCAAGAGCATCAGCGCCGACGGCCTGTGGCACAACAACCCCGGCCTGGTCCAACTGCTGGGCCTGTGCCCGCTGCTGGGTGTCAGCAGTACCGCCGTCAATGCCCTGGGCCTGGGGCTGGCTACCATTCTGGTGCTGGTCGGCTCCAACGTGGCGGTATCGCTGATCCGCAGCGCGGTAACCGATGCCGTGCGTCTGCCGGCGTTCGTGATGATCATCGCCGCGCTGGTGACCTGTACCGAACTGCTGATGCAGGCCTTCACCTATGAGCTGTATCAGATTCTCGGCATCTTCATTCCGTTGATCGTGACCAACTGCGCGATCCTCGGCCGCGCCGACGCCTATGCCTCCAAACATCCGGTGCTGCCGTCGCTGATTGATGGCTTCATGATGGGCCTGGGCTTTGCCCTGGTGCTGCTGGTGCTGGGCATGCTGCGCGAACTGGTCGGCTACGGTACGCTGTTCTCCAACATGCATCTGCTGCTGGGACCGGTTGCGGCCGACTGGAAGATTGTGGTGTTCAGCAATTACAAGGATTTCCTGTTCGTCATTCTGCCGCCCGGCGCCTTCGTGTTTATGGGCCTGCTGATCGCCCTGAAAAACGCCATCGACAGCCATGTCAAAGCCCTCCAGGCCGCCCGCGCCGAGAAACCGGCCGCCAATGGCAGCAAACGGGTACGAGTGACCGGGACCATCAGTTAAAGCATGAACAAGGCCAAGCGTTATGAAATCTTCCGCCGACTGCGTGAAGACAATCCGCACCCAACCACCGAGCTCAACTACAGCACCCCGTTCGAGCTGCTGGTAGCAGTGACCCTGTCGGCTCAGGCGACCGATGTAGGCGTCAACAAGGCTACTGACAGGCTGTTTCCGGTGGCCAATACTCCCGAGGCCATTTACGCACTGGGTGTTGAAGGGTTGAGCGAGTACATCAAGACCATCGGCCTTTACAACAGCAAGGCCAAAAACGTCATCGAGACCTGCCGGATCCTGATCGAGCAACACAACAGCCAGGTGCCGGACAACCGCGAGGCGTTGGAAGCCCTGCCTGGCGTCGGTCGCAAGACCGCCAACGTGGTACTCAACACCGCCTTCGGCCAGCCGACCATGGCCGTGGATACGCATATCTTCCGGGTCAGCAACCGTACCGGTATCGCCCCCGGCAAAACCGTGCTGGCGGTGGAAAAGCAGTTGCTCAAGCATGTACCCAAGGAATTTCTGGTCGATGCCCACCACTGGCTGATCCTGCATGGCCGTTACGTCTGCAAGGCCCGCAGCCCACAGTGCGGTAGTTGCCGGATTGAGGATCTGTGCGATTACAAGCACAAGACCTGCGACTGATAGCCTCCTATGTAGAAGCGCTCCACGAGCACTAATTGCAGCCCCTTTTGCGCCGCAGCAAGCCGCTTGCACCACGCGCCGATACCGGGCTCACGATTTTTTCGAAAAATCATATAAAACAATAAAAAAAATCTATTTCCGCTGAGACTTTTCTGCCGCTATAAGGTCCGCAAATGGCACTTCATTGTGGAGTTGAGTCATGGCCAAAGCGAAAGCCGAAATCGAACTGGACGATGATGAATTTGTGGATGAGGATGACGCGCCGGATACCGATCCGGCAGCCAATTCCAAGGCCAGCCTGACCAAGCGTCGGCTGATCGACAATTATCTGGAAGAACGTCGTCTGCAAAAGCAGTTGTCCGACTACGACTTCGACCTTTAAGGCAATACGCCCCCCTGCCGCTGCAGGGGGTAGCCTCAAAGCTGGGTTCGCGGACCGGCTGATCAGCATACCTTCGAACTACCAACCATCCCTTTCTGATAGCTTTGACCAATCAAAAGCATTAGTCATTTCTGTTTCTGCTTCAGGTAATGCTCGCCTACTATCAACTCAGCGGGAATGATTCCCATTGGACTATAGAGGCTGTCATCATGACCAAGACCATTTCCTTCACCCTGATGCACTTCACTATTGCTTTTGCCGTGGTCTATGCCATGACCGGCAGCCTGGTTCTGGGCGGTGCGGTTGCGGTAGTGGAGCCCGCGCTGAACAGTGTGGCTTTCCACTTCCATGAAAAAGTCTGGAAACGTATTGAGCAGCGCCGGCAAATGCGCCGCGAGCAGCGAGGCATGCGCTTTCCTCCGGTAATGCAGGCCTGACTCGCCGAGGAACTTTTGCGGGCTGATTAGGGTATATAGTGTCTGTGTTCATCACGGATTAGCCCATGCCCAGATTTAATGGACTGCTCGTCGTTCTGCTTGCGTTACTGGCGCTCAAGGCCAGCGCGGATGATTTCAGTTACCCCATAAGCAATGCACTTATGGCAACTATCGCCGGCACGCCTCAACGACTCATGGCCCCGGTGCCAAGCGAGTCCGATGTGCGTCAGCGCGATCTGTCGGTGCGCGTGTTGCCCGAGCGCAACCTGCCACCGACCCTGTCGCAATACCGCGATCTGCATTTCCGTCTGGCCTGGCAGCAGCAACCGGCCCCGTTGCTGTTTCTGATCGCCGGCACCGGCTCCAGCTATGACAGCCCCCGACTGGATTACCTCAAGCGGGTGTTCTGGCAGGCGGGCATGCATGTAATAGTGCTGTCCTCACCGACCAATCATGACTTCATCGCCGCCGCCTCACGCAGTGGCCTGCCCGGCTTGGGACGCGAGGATGCCCGCGACCTGCACACTGCCATGTCGATGGCTGCCGAAAAGGCCCGCCACGAAGTCGGCCTGCAGGTTACCGAGCACCATGTGGTGGGCTTCAGCCTTGGCGCGCTGAATGCTGCCTTTGTCGCCGAACTGGACCAGCGCCTGGGACAGTTCAACTTCAGCCGGGTGTTGCTGCTCAACCCACCCGTGGACCTCTATACCTCGATCCAGCGGCTGGACTCGCTGGCCCGTACCCGCATTGACGGGGTCAGCGATACGGACAGCTTCTACGAGCATATCTTCGGCAAGCTCTCGCGTTACTTTGCCGAGAAAGGCGAAACCGACATCGAGGGTGGTCTGTTCTATGGTATCCAGTCATCCGACCAGGCCCTGACCGACCCTGAGCTGGCCATGCTGATTGGCGCGGTATTTCGCTTCGCCGCTGCCGACCTCAACTTCATGGCCGATCTGGTGACCGGTGGTGGCCTGTATGCGCCAGCGGACGAGCGACTCAAGGTCAGCACTTCACTCACTCCCTATCTGCGCCGGGCGCTGTTCTGCGACTTCAGCTGCTACATCGAAACTCAATTGTGGCCGGACTGGAGCAGTCGTAATGCAGACAAAACCATCGATGACATGGCTTGGCATACAAGCCTTAGAAGCATCGAGAACTTTCTGGCCAGCCATTCCGGCATTGCCGCACTGACCAATGCCGACGATCTGATTCTCAGCCGTGAAGATTATGACTTTCTGCATCAGACCTTTGGTGAGCGCGCGTTTCTGTTCCCCCGTGGCGGGCATGGTGGCAACCTTCAGCACCAGACCGTGGTTGAGCGGATGCTGAGCTTCATACAGGGAGAGTAACCATGCGAACGACCATAACCCTGGGCCTGACCTGCGCCCTGCTCATCACGCCTGCGTTTGCCAACCAGGCTCCGCCCTACCATGACCCGCTGGCAGGCCTGGTGATCGATGATCAGGCCGGCCATTACCAGTTCGAGCGCTCCAGCCTGGATGCTCTCAACGTTTATGACCCGTTCGAGGGTTTCAACCGGCGCATGTATCGGTTCAACGCCCAGTTCGACCATTACGTCTATCTGCCAACAGTCCGGGCCTACGAAGTCGTAACCCCGCGCTTTGTGCGCTCGGGAGTACGCAACGTTTTCGCCAACCTGGGTGATGTTCCCAACCTGGCCAACAGCCTGGCTCAGGGCAAGATCGAGAAGAGCATGCGTACCACCGCGCGCCTGCTGTTCAACACCATTTTGGGTGGGCTGGGCCTGTTCGATGTGGCCAGCAAGATGGGCCTGCCGCAGGAACCCGAAGACTTCGGCCAGACTCTGGGCCGCTACGGTGTGCCGCCGGGGCCTTATCTGGTGCTACCGCTGCTGGGGCCTTCGAACCTGCGTGACAGCACCGGGCTGGTGGTGGACTGGTCAGTGGAAGACGCCATCAACTATCTCGACAGCCGCAGCGTGATGAATGATGAGCAGTGGCTCTATGGGCTGTACGCCATTGACCTGCGTTACAACAATGACTTTCGCTATGGCGCTCTGGATAGTCCGTTCGAGTACGACCAGATCCGTTACTTGTATCTGAAATTGCGCGAGTTGCAGATCGGGCAGTAGGTGTACAGGGGCGTGGTAATTCAGGGGCGACCGGTGGATTGCCACGGGCCTGCGGCCCTCGCAATGACGGGTGTAAGGCACACACCTCTGCCCCCTCGCAACAAACCCCATCGCCCATCATCATTGCGAGGAACAGGGGGCGGCCATCCGCCGACGTGACAATCCAGGGCGGCCGGTGGATTGCCACGGGCCTACGGCCCTCGCAATGACGGGGTGTAGGTGACATAGCCCTTGCCTTGGCAATGACGGGTGTAGGTGACATAGCCCCTGCCCTGACAGTGACGGGTGTAGGCTACATAGTCCCTGCCCTGGCAATGACGGGTGTAGGCCACATAGCCTCTGCCTTGGCAATGACGGGTGTAGGCCACATAGCCTCTGCCTTGGCAATGACGGGTGTAGGCCACATAGCCCCTGCCTTGGCAATGACAGGGTTTAAGCCGCAGCCATCGCCCCAAACCTCACAACGATGAGGCACAGACCCATCGCCCCACACCGTCATTGCGAGGGCCGCAGGCCCGTGGCAATCCAGTTACCCGACCCGAAAAATGATGTGCTCTTCCCAGTCGTCTTCATCCACTGCATCCTCAGCCAGCATCCGTCCGGCCTGGGAAATGCCGGCCTTGTGGACGGCCTTCGGGTCGCCGCAGACCAGGTGGTGCCAGGGCGGTAACTCTTCGCCTTCGGCCACCAGGCGGTAGGCGCAGGTCGGGGGCAGCCAGGCGAACGACTGTGCATCGGCCGGGGTCAACTGGATGCAGTCGGGCACGAACTCCCGGCGTTTGGGGTAGTTGCTGCACTGGCAAGTCTTGAGATCCAGCAGCTTGCAGGCGATGCGAGTGTAGTAGATGGCGTTCGGATCATCCTCATCCTCGAGCTTCTGCAAGCAGCACAGGCCACAGCCATCACACAACGACTCCCACTCGTCCTGATCCAGCTCATCCAGCCGCTTGCGCTTCCAGAATGGCACCACGGTCATGGCCATCTCAACGGCCCTCGCTCAGGACATCGCCCAGCCAGTCCATCACCTGGGCCAGATCAAACGGAAAATCCAGCTCGGCGCCGCTGTCTTGTCGCTGAAGCACCGGGATACGCAACTGATAGCGCTGCATCAGTTCATCACTGTCGCTGATATCGACCTCGCTCACCCGCAAACCGTCGGCAATCAGCGGTTGCAGGATCTGCATGGCGGCCTCACACAGGTGACAGGCCAGCGTGCCATAGAGAGTGACGGGAGGGAGTTGAGTCATTGCGGGTCACGGCGGGTCGGGAAACAGCTGGCTATTGTAGCGCCATTTGGAGGTATTTACCGACACTTACCCGCTGACTGGCCAAAGCCCGGAAGGAAATAGTCTTCCCTCCGGGCTGTGCCTCTGACTGACTCAGTTGGCCGGGGTATAGAACTGGGTGGAGTACTCATCCAGCGCAGGCTTGGCCACAGTGCCGACTTCCAGCATGTAATCGACAAAGGACTGCGCATAATCGAGGAAGGTATCCTCCGCACGGCCATCCTCGCTCACCGTACCGAAGGTGACATAGCCATCCTGCCCCATGGCGGTAAAGCTGTTGCTTACCACCGTCAGTACGGTGCTGTCGGTCAGTGGTTGCCAGTCACCCTCGTTACGAATCCGATACTCGATATCGTACAGCCGCTGGCCAGCCGGGCGGTTCATATCGACATACCAGCGCAGACCGGAAGCATAAGGATAGGCACCGGTGGAATTGCTGTGGGCGTACTCCACCGCTTCATTGAGCACCTGGCGAATTTCCGCGCCGGTCATTTCCAGATTGGTCAGGGTATTGCCGAACGGCAGCAAGGTGTAGGCATCGCCAATGGTGATGTCACCGGCAAAGATATCAATCCGTACACCACCGGAGTTCTGGATGGAGACATCGGCGCCCTTGCTCATGAACAGGAAGGCACTGGCCACCACATTGGGAATGTCACCACCACGGTCGGGGTCTTCACCGGTGCAGGTGGTATCGCCGTAAGGCACCCCCGGAATCCGCGCCAGACAAAGGTCTTCAACCGCCAAACCAATCACATTGTTGCGAAACTCATCAAGCTGCTCAGAGAAGCTGTTGAGCAGCACCTGAGCAGCGGGATCCGGTGCGGTCAGGCTGAGCTGGGGATCGGCATCGATGGCTGCTTGCAGTTCAGCCAGGTTATTGCCGGTCAAAGCAGCGTTGCTGCGGGTTGGGTTATCCAGCAACAAATGTGGCACGCCTTCACAGGACACTACATTGCCGTCAGCATCCCACTGCACATTCAGTTCGCCAACCACCTTGGAGTACTCCCAGGCCTGGGCCACACAAACCTGGTTGCCGTCGGCATTGGTGACCATGGTCGGGTACTCGCCACCAGCATTCAGGCCGTAGGCATCGAAATCACCCAGCAAGGTGTGAGAGTCACCGCCGATGATCACATCCACACCAGACAGGTTACGCGCCATGTCCAGGTCGTTCTCATACTGATAATGGGTCAGCAAAATGATCTTGTTGACGCCCTGCTCGGCCAGCTCGTTGATCATCGCCTGGGCCGTTTCCTGTTCATCCAGAAACTCGGTAGTTGGCAGAGGACTGGAGCTGCCTTGGGTCTTGCCGCGAATATCGATACCGATTATGCCCACCTGCTGGCCGTCCACTTCGTGAATGTAGTACGGCTTGATGTAATCATCTTCAGCGCTGGGCGCCAGCGGTGTACCAATCTGCGGTTTGACATTGGCAGCCAGTACAGCAGTGTTGCAGCTACCTGCAGCGAGATAATCGAGGAACTTCACCAGCCCCGCATCGCCCCGGTCAAATTCGTGGTTGCCAAGGGCAAAGGCATCGAAGCAGACCTCGTTCATCAGGGCGGCGTCAGCCTCACCCTCGAAGGTCGAAAAGTACAAGGTGCCGGTGATGGCATCCCCGGCGTGCAGCTTGAGCACGTTTTCCAGTTCGGCTTCACGCTCTGCAATTTTGGCCACCACACGCGGGAATCCGCCCAGAGCAAAACTGGTTTCAGCGCCGGCAATGTTAAGACCGATGCTGGTTTCATCCAGATTGGAATGGTGATCGTTGATATGCAGAATATTCAGCGACAGGGGCTGACCAACATCATTATCGTCGGCATTGCGATTGCTACTGCTACCACTGTTGCAACCACTCAGCACTATGGCTGAGATTACCGGCACCAGGGCCAGGGAGGCTTTAAGTCTCACAATCATGCTCCTTTGAATGAGTACTCGACTCGCAAGCCTGCCAGCTGTATGTGTCAGTCCAGTGATGTCTGGATGCCGATTTGGTGACTGGGCCTCGCCCTCGACAGCCTTCGGCAGCTGTCGCATACTCGGCTCAACCACAGGGAGTCATGCATGGATTGGGAAACACTGCTGTGTCGCGAACGTCTGGGCAAACCGGTTGCCAGTGCCGATGAGTTGGGTCGCACGCCCTTCCACAAAGATCACGACCGGGTCATTTTCTCCGGTGCCTTCCGCCGGCTGGGCAAGAAAACCCAGGTTCATCCAGTCTCCAGTAACGACCATATCCATACCCGCCTGACCCACAGCCTGGAAGTCGGTTGCGTCGGCCGTTCGCTGGGCATGCGGGTAGCCGAGATGCTGCGCGGCCAGTTGCCCGACTGGTGCGAGCCGGCGGATATCGGGGTGATCGTCCAGGCCGCCTGCCTGGCCCACGACATCGGCAATCCGCCCTACGGCCATTCCGGTGAAGACGCGATTCGTCACTGGTTCCAGCAGGCTGCCAGCCAGGGCTGGCTGGACCCGCTCAGTGATGACCAACGCAATGATTTCCTGCACTTCGAGGGCAATGCCCAGGGTTTCCGGGTACTGACCGAGCTGGAGTACCACCAGTTCGAAGGCGGCATGCGCCTGACCTATGCCACCCTGGGTGCCTATCTCAAATACCCGTGGACCGCCCGACATGCGGAAAACCTGGGCTACAAGAAACACAAGTTCGGCTCCTACCAGGCCGAATACCCACTGCTGGTACAGATTGCCGAAAAACTCGGGCTGCCGGCCCAGGGCGAGCAGTGCTGGAGCCGCCACCCGCTGGTCTATCTGGTCGAGGCGGCAGACGATATCTGTTACGGCCTGATCGACCTGGAAGACGGCCTGGAAATGGAGCTGCTGGCCTATTCAGAAGTCGAGCGTCTGCTGCTCGACCTGGTCGGCGATGACCTGCCGGAAACCTACCGACAACTGGGCCCCAAAGACTCAACCCGGCGCAAGCTGGCGATCCTGCGCGGCAAGGCCATTGAACACCTGGTCAACGCCGCTGCCGAGGCGTTCATTCGTCAGCAGCCGGCGCTGCTCAGTGGCACCCTGCCGGGCGACCTGGTTGAACATATGCACCCGTTGGCCCGCGACTGCGTGCAAACCGCCAAGGCCATGGCCCGCGAACGGATTTTCCAGGACAAACGCAAGACCCTGCATGAAATCGGCGCCTACAGCACCCTGGAAACTTTGCTGGACGCCTTCTGCGGTGCGGTCAATGAACTGCATGCCGGCCAGCACCTGAGTTTCAAGCATCGGCGTATTCTGGATTTGATGGGTAATAATGCCCCGCGTGAGGACTGGGACCTGTATCGCAGCTACCTGCGGGTGATCGACTTTATCGCCGGGATGACAGACCTCTACGCCGCCGATATGGCGGCCCGCATTCGCGGCATCACGCTGGGCTGAGAACGTTCTGCTGCAGGCGCTCAAGCAACATGTCGGCCAGCGCCAGTTGGGCGCTGATGGTCCGGGTCGCGGTCTGGAAATAGTTCTGCGCGCGCACGAGCGGGCCTTTTTCGCTCTCAAGCAGGTCCTCGATCAATTGCAGCAGCGCATCCAGGCTGTCTTCGGCCTCGCGCACCGCAGCCGCCATCTGAGTGCGCAGCAACGCATCGCTATACAGCCGGGCCGGCACTCCATAGGCACGCAAGCGTATCTGTTCAGCCAGGCGCTGCAACTCTTCACGTTGCAATGCACTATTCTGCCGCCGCGCGGCGATACCCGTGCCGATTGCCCGGGCCTGCCCCAGCAATTCAGCATTCTGCAGCAGCTCCAGCCATAACCCTTCGGTTTGCGGCACCAGATGTCCCAGACAGACCAGGTCCTGCTTGCCGGCCATTTCCTCAATGGTATCGAGCAGTTGAGCGATCATTCGGTTATGCAGCAACAACACTTGTTCGGCACTGGCTTGCTCGCGCTGGGCATCCACTTCCTGCCAGCCGGCCAGCACATGGTGCCAGCCGGGATACCAGAACAGGCTGGCCTCATGGACCTTGGCCTGCTTCAGCAAGGCGTCGACCTGCTGGCTGACCGACCAACGCTGAGCCTCCAATCCGGGCTCACCAGACATGGAGCCATAGCAAAGGCCCCGGTGGCGCTGGAGTTGTTCGAGCAACAGACGCAACAGGCGGATCTGATCGAGAATCTGGGTATGTTGGCGACGCGCCAACTGACGGCGACGAAAATAGCTCAACCGGGTCAGCAACAGAACCAACAGGAGCAACGTGACCAAAAACCCCCAAAGCATGTGCTTCTCCTGGCTGATCTGACGTGGATTGCTCTCAGGGGAGGCGCATGCCGTTGATCAACTTGAGGCTGGGCTGGAACGCCCGGATAACAGCTCAATCCGGTAACCGTCCGGATCTTCGACGAAGGCCAGAATACTGGTGCCGTGTTTCATCGGCCCGGCCTCACGTACCACCTTGCCGCCAGCAGCCTTGATCTGCTCGCAAGCCTTGTAGACATCCTTGACCTCGATGGCGATATGACCATAACCGCTGCCCAGATCGTAATGATCGGTATCCCAGTTGTGGGTCAGCTCCAGCACGGCCTGCTCGGCCTCATTGCCATAGCCGACAAAGGCCAGCGTAAAGCGCCCTTCCGGGTAGTCTCTGCGTCGCAACAGGGTCATGCCCAGCACTTCGGTATAGAACGCAATGGACTTCTCCAGGTCGCCAACACGAAGCATGGTGTGAAGTATGCGCATAGTTTCTTCCTCCGAAGGGGCTGGGGCTGGAGACCGCACTCAGCAGTCGTCCAGCCTTAAGCCTATAGCGGTTCCAACGGCTTTTACAGCAGCTTGCGACCCTTGCCTGCGGCGATGCGCATGCGCAGAGCATTGAGCTTGATGAAACCGGCAGCATCGGCCTGATCGTACGCGCCGGCATCGTCCTCGAAAGTGGCGATGTTGGCGTCGAACAGCGAGTCATCGGACTTGCGGCCCACGACAATGACGTTGCCCTTGTACAGCTTCAGGCGCACGACACCGTTCACGTTCAGTTGCGAGGCGTCGATCATTTCCTGCAGCATGACCCGCTCCGGGCTCCACCAGAAGCCGTTGTAGATCAGCTCGGCGTATTTGGGCATCAAGCTGTCTTTGAGGTGAGCGACTTCACGATCCAGGGTGATCGACTCGATGGCGCGGTGGCCCTTGAGCATGATGGTGCCGCCGGGAGTTTCGTAGCAACCGCGCGACTTCATGCCGACGAAGCGGTTTTCAACAATATCCAGACGACCGATGCCGTTCTCGCCGCCGATGCGGTTCAGCTCAGCCAGTACGGTGGCCGGGCTCAGTTCCTTGCCGTCGATGGCGACGATATCACCGTTGCGGTAGGTCAACTCGATGTAGGTCGGAGTGTCCGGGGCGTTCTCCGGCGACTTGGTCCAGCGCCACATGTCTTCTTCGTGCTCGGTCCAGGTGTCTTCCAGCACGCCGCCTTCATAGGAGATGTGCAGCAGGTTGGCATCCATGGAGTACGGCGACTTTTTCTTGCCGTGACGCTCGATCGGAATCGCATGCTTCTCGGCGTAATCCATCAGTTTTTCGCGCGAGAGCAGATCCCATTCACGCCAGGGGGCGATAACCTTTACGCCCGGCTTCAGCGCGTAGGCGCCCAACTCGAAACGAACCTGATCGTTGCCCTTGCCGGTGGCACCGTGGGAAATGGCGTCAGCGCCGGTTTCGTTGGCAATTTCAATCAGGCGCTTGGCGATCAGCGGACGGGCAATCGAGGTGCCCAGCAGGTATTCGCCTTCATAGACGGTATTGGCACGGAACATCGGGAAGACGAAGTCACGCACGAACTCTTCACGCAGGTCATCGATGTAGATTTCCTTGACGCCCATCGCCTGAGCTTTAGCGCGGGCCGGCTCGACTTCCTCACCCTGACCCAGGTCGGCAGTGAAAGTCACCACTTCGCACTGGTAGGTTTCCTGCAACCACTTGAGGATTACCGAGGTATCCAGGCCGCCCGAATAGGCCAGGACGACTTTCTTCACGTCAGACATTGCGCGCTCCATAGGAAGATGACTCCCGCTGCCCGATAGGGCAACGGCCAAAGGCGCTATTTTAGGGCCTGTTGACGTTTCATCACAACCGCGCCGGCACCTGTTTTTGCGCGAGACAAGGCGCGAGATGCGAGGTTTGGTGGGCCAAATAAGCATCGAGCAACGCTGTATCGCGCAAAAACAGGCCCGGCCCTTCGGGTTGCGCGGAAAATTTCGCCATGCGTCGTTGTGGGACTTGGCAAGGGAATAACCATTACCTGCGTCCCACGCCTAGCCTGGCGAAATTTTTCGCAGCAACGCGGCTTGCGATGAAACGTCAACAGGCCCTGGCGTTACAGCGCGAGGATTCACAGGGGCGCGGGCCACTGGCTAAAGAAACCTCAGTGCTTTTCCAGTCGCAATGTCACCCGACGATTCTGCGCCCGCCCCTCGGCGCTACGATTGCTGGCCACTGGGAAGCTGTCACCGTGGAAGCGCAGGCTGAACTTCGATTCATCCACCCCGCGCTCGATCAGGTAGTTCTGCACAGCCAGCACTCGCTGACGGGACAGCTCACGGTTATCCAGACGATTGCCGACGTTGTCCGAGTGTCCATCGAGCTGAATGCCCTTGATCTGATCATCGGCCTCGATATAGATCAGCACCGTATCGAGCAATTGCCGTGCGGCATCATCCAGTTTGCTGCCACCCGTGGCAAAACTGACCACGCTGCGCGAAGCCTGATCGAAATTGATCGGCAGCAGGCCAGTAGCGCATTGCTGAAAATCGTTCCAGGCCGCCTGATAACCGACGCTGGACACCACCACTCGCACCGGCTCGCTGCCGGCAAAGCTGCTGCGCTGAATGGTCGGATGCAGCCCTTCGGCCAGACCGGCCAGCATCAACCCGGCCTGCTGTTCAGGGGCGACCAGCGCCACCGGCCCGTTCTGAACCTGAGCCTGCCCCAGCAACCGGCTACGGGTGCCCGGGCGCCAGAGCGGAGCCTCGTTGTAGAGCTGGGCCGGGCCCGGCTGCATCAGGTTGCTCCAGGGCTTCAACTCAAAGGTCGGCCGCTCGCCTGCACGGCGAACGAACACCGCCTCACCGTAACCGGTGACAGTCTGCGACAACCGACACTCGAACTGATCCCCCGCCACCGACCACTGCACATCTTCCATGCGGGTCTGGAAGGTCAGTGCCTGCACCGGCAAGGTAATACTCAGCAAAATCCCCAGATAGACTCGCGCCACGCTTGGCTCCACAGGCTTTAGCAACTCTCTTGTGAAGAATCGGCGCAAAACCGGAAAACTTTAGGAAAGCCCCCTGGATTGCCACGGGCCTGCGGCCCTCGCAATGACGAGGGTGAAGCAATCCACACGCGAGCATGCCTACCCCTCCACAGTCATTGCGAGCAGCGCAGCAGCGAAGCAATCCATGGGCGGGCGGCCTAGCCCCGGGACTGCCACGTGCCTACAGCCCTCGCAATGACGAGTTGTGGGGCTGACTCAAATACCTGCGGCCAGGCGCGAGCCCTGGTCAATCGCCCGCTTGGCGTCCAGCTCGGCGGCGACATCGGCACCGCCAATCAGGTGCACGGACTTGCCCAGCGCTTCCAGGCCGTCCTTGAGTTCACGCAGCGGCTCCTGGCCAGCGCAGATGATCACGGTGTCCACCGGCAATACCTGCGGCTCGCCGTTTTCACCGATGCTGATATGCAGGCCCTGGTCATCGACCTTCAGGTACTGCACCGCATTGAGCATCTGTACCTGCTTGTTCTTCAGACCGGTGCGGTGAATCCAGCCGGTGGTCTTGCCCAGACCATCGCCGACCTTGCTGCGCTTGCGCTGCAACAGATACACCTCACGCGCCGCCGGATGCGGTTGCGGCTGAATACCGGCGATACCACCACGGGCCTCCAGCGCAGTATCGATGCCCCACTCCTTCCAGAACAGCTCGACATCCTGGCTCGGGCTCTGGCCCTGGTGAGTAATGAATTCGGACACGTCGAAGCCGATACCGCCAGCACCGATCACCGCCACCTTCTGCCCGACCGGCTTGCGCTCGAGAATCGCATCCAGGTAGCTGATGACCTTTGGATGCTCAATACCCGGGATATCCGGGGTACGCGGCACGATGCCGGTGGCCAGGATCACTTCGTCGAAGTCTTTGAGGTCCTCGGCGCTGACCCGGCGGTTGAGCTGCAGCTTAACGCCGGTCTTGTCGATCAGCTTGCCGAAGTAGCGCAAGGTTTCATAGAACTCTTCCTTGCCAGGGATACGCTTGGCCACATTGAACTGGCCACCGATTTCAGCCGCCGCATCGAACAGCGTTACCTCATGGCCACGCTGGGCCGCGACCGTGGCCGCCGACAGCCCGGCCGGGCCAGCTCCAACCACGGCAATTTTCTTCACCTGGGTGGTGGGAATGTAGTTCAGCTCAGTCTCATGACAGGCGCGTGGGTTAACCAGGCAACTGGTCAGCTTGCCGCCAAAGGTGTGGTCCAGACAGGCCTGGTTACAGCCGATGCAGGTGTTGATCTCATCGCTGCGGCCTTCGGCGGCCTTGTTGACGAACTCGGGATCAGCCAGGAACGGCCGCGCCATCGAAACCATGTCAGCATCACCCTCGGCCAGCACCTGTTCGGCCACTTCCGGGGTGTTGATACGGTTGGTGGTGCACAGCGGAATCGAGACTTCACCCCGCAGCTTGGCCGTAACCTTGGTGAAGGCCGCACGCGGCACCTTGGTGGCAATGGTCGGGATCCGCGCTTCGTGCCAGCCGATACCGGTGTTGATAATGGTGGCGCCGGCCTTTTCGATGGCCTTGGCCAGCAGGACGATCTCATCCCAGGTGCTGCCACCTTCGATCAGGTCGAGCATCGACAGGCGATAGATGATGATGAAATTCGGCCCAACCGCCTCACGAATGCGGCTGACGATTTCAACCGGCAGACGCATGCGGTTTTCGTAGCTGCCGCCCCAACGGTCGGTACGCTTGTTGACGTGGGCGACCAGGAACTGGTTGATGAAGTAGCCTTCCGAGCCCATCACTTCAACACCGTCATAGCCGGCGCTCTGGGCCAGGGTAGCGCAGGTCACGAAATCGTTGATCTGCTTCTGAATGCCCTCTTCGTCCAGTTCCTTGGGAGTGAACGGGTTGATCGGCGCCTGCACGGCGCTGGGAGCGACCAGCTTGGGACTGTAGGCATAGCGACCGGCATGCAGAATCTGCATGCAGATCTTGCCACCTGCTTCATGCACCGCCTGGGTGACGACCTTATGCTGCTCGGCTTCTTCGGCAGTGGTCATTTTGGCCGCACCGTGGGCGACGCAACCCTCTTCATTCGGGCCGATACCGCCGGTGACGATCAGACCAACACCGCCCTTGGCCCGCTCGGCAAAATAGGCGGCCATACGGGCGAAGCCATTGGGGCGCTCTTCCAGGCCGGTATGCATGGAGCCCATCAGAGTGCGGTTACGCAGGGTGGTAAAGCCCAGGTCCAGCGGGGCCAGCAGGTGCGGATAGCGGGCGTGCTCGCTCATCGTATTCTCCGGTTATATCGTCATCAGGTGGTGTGCCGCTCTGAGGCAGCTTGCTTATGACGAGACAATAGGCCGCATCCCGTCGGCGCTCAATTACTTCAAGTGACATTTTTATAACTCTGAATTACATTGTGCAGTCATTCACTGCAGGAAATACTGATTGCTGGGTTTGTGCATCAGCACCATTGCGGTTCCCCAGCGTATCAACAGGAATACTCCATGAAACTCGGCGACCTGTCCGTTGGCTATCTCTACAGCCTGCAAGCCGTGCTACGCGGCCTGGGGCATGATCCGGCGCCGTTGTTCCAGCGGTTTCGAATCAGCGATGAACTGCTGGCCACACCTGGGGCGCGCATCAGCATTCCGCGCTTCATGCGTCTGGGCAACGCCGCGATTGGCCTGAGCCAGCGGGCCGATATCGGTTTGTTGATGGGTAGCCAGAGTCAGGCCAGCCATCTGGGGCTGCCTGGCGTAACCGCGCAGTGCGCCCCGGACCTGAATCGTGCATTCGAGACCCTGGTGCACTTCGAGCGGCTGACCAGCATGAACTACCGCGGCCATTCGAGCTTCGAGTCTCCGGCCTTGCGGTTCTATTCGATCAGCCCGTACAACGCCTTCAACCTGTTTGTGGTCGACTCGGCACTGGCCTCCCGCGCACAACTGGCCCGGCAACTGAGTGGCGGCCAGGCCCGCCTGCGAGAAGTGCATATCGAGTTTCCCGCCCCGGCCTATGCCGAGCGCTATGAAGCGTTGTTCAACTGCCCGGTGCTGTTCGAGCAGGCGCATAACCAGTTGCTCTGGGAACCGGCAAGTCTGACGCAGCCACTGCTGCACAACGCGCCGAGCACCTATGCCCAACTGCGCGCGCTGTGTGAGGCCCAGTTGCATGAGCAGACCCGGCACCGGCGCTTGCGCGAGCGGGTCGAGGAAATTCTTTCACCGCGCCTGCATAGTCAATTGCCGGGTATTACCGAGGTCGCCAGACAGTTGGGGTTGCCATCATGGACCCTGCGCCGACGCTTGCAGATTGAGGATGGCACGCGGTTTCAGGACATTATCGATGAGACCCGACGGGATCTGGCTCTGAGTTATATCCGCGATACCGAACTGGCGCTGGGTGAAGTGGCGTTTCTGCTGGGCTTTTCGTCACCGGCAGCGTTTCAGCGCGCATTCAAGCGCTGGGCTGGACAGGCGCCGGGGCAGTTCAGACGGGAACAGCGGGTAGTGAGGGGGTAGAACGCGGTTACAAAGGGAGAAGAACAGCCGAAGGGCCATTACATCTCTTCGGCATCTTCCACGGTTTCATCCCATTCCTGGGCACGTTGTTCCAGCAGTTCTTCCACGTAATCGTTCATTGCTTATCTCCTGATTGTCATTCGAGTGGAACACAAGGGACCTCTGAAAAACGTAGGCGAGGCAGGCAAGACAAGGCAAAAACAGCCGAAAAAGCGCAGTTTACGTGGTGTAAATGAGCATTTTGAGGCTGTTTTTAACGCAGCATTGCCAACGCAGGTAGTTTTTCAGAGGTTCCATAGGTTCCTTGCCTGAAATTAGGCGCCCTGTATGACAATGGGATGAAGATGAATGAGAAAAGTTCCGTTTTGCTAGTGTTTTTGGCAATAAAAACACAGAAATTACAAGCTAATCGCTATTGAGCACCCCACCAGTACCGTCACCTCAACCAGTTCCACCAAGGCTCCGGCGGTGTCGCCTGTAGTGCCGCCCAGACGTTTGAGCAGCAGCGCTCTGCCCCAGGCCAACAGCAGCAAGGTCAACAGCAGCCCGAGCAATGCCAGCCAGCCAATCAGCAGCATGGCCAACGCATGCAGGATCAGCAGTGCCGGCAGGCTGCGCCGTGGCAGATGTTGACTGAGGGTATGCCCCAGGCCGCCAGGGCGCACGTAGGGGGTGGTCAACAGCAGCAACGGCAGACACCAGCGGCCAAGCCAGGGCGCCAACAGCAGCACAGCCCAGGCCTCAGCGTCGATCAGGCTGATCAGTGCCGCCCACTTGAGCAGCAGGCACAGCACCAGGGTGATCACCCCAATGGGCCCGCAGGCCGGATCTTTCATGATCGCCAGGGTCCGTTCACGGTCGCCATAACCGCCTACCCAGGCATCGGCGCTGTCGGCCAGACCGTCCAGGTGCAGGCCGCCGCTGAGCCAGACCCAGAGCACCAATAGCAACGCCCCCAGCAGCAACGGATTCAATCCGCCCAGCCCCCAGTACACAGCCGCCAGCAGCGCACCGATCAACAGCCCCACCAGCGGATACCAGAGCAGCGAACGGCCGTTTTCCTCGGCCGTGGGCAGGCCCGGCAGGCGAATCGGCAGCCGGGTCAGAAACTGCAGGGCGATCAGCAGGGGCATTCGTACAGGACTCCGCCAGGCTCGCAGCGCAGACGGCTGAGCTGGGCATGTTCGACCTGAACCTGCAGCAGCGCCTGGGGCGCCAGACCACGAGCCTTGGCCAGCAGCAAGCGCATGACGCCGCCATGGGTGACCAGCAGCAGATGCTGACCACTGCGCTGCTGTTGCAGGCCGGCCAAGACGCTCAGTACCCGTGACTCGAAGTCAGCCAGGGGCTCGGCGCCTGGGGGTGTGAAAGTATAGGGGTCATCCCAGAACCGACCCAGAGCATCAGCCTGATCCTGCATCAGCTCGGCCGCACTGCGGCCTTCCCAATCACCGAAGTGCAATTCGCGAAAGGCCGGTTCCAGCACCAGCGGCCGATTCAGTTGACGCGCCAGTTCAAAGGCAAAATCTGCGCAACGGCGCAGCGGCGAGCTGATCACCGCATCCCAGTCAGCCCTGCCGCAGGTGGCAGTCTGCATTTGCTGCCAGCCAGCGGTCGTCAGGTTGTCGTCGATGCTGCCGCGAAACCCGCCACCCAGCTCTGTCTGGCCGTGGCGCAACAGGTCCAGGGTCAGAGTCACCTTGCCCCTCCGGAAATCGCCGCTTCGCTAAAGGTCGCCATCTGGTTGTGCAGTGCACAGGCTGCCCGCAGCAAAGGTACAGCCAGCGCCGCGCCACTACCCTCGCCCAGGCGCATGCCCAGGCTCAGCAGCGGTTCGGCATCGAGCGCGGCGAGCACTGGACCATGCCCAGGTTCAGCCCCCTGATGACTGAACAGCAGCCAGTCCCGACAGGATGGGTTCATGCGGATCGCACACAAGGCCGCCACCGAACAGATGAATCCATCGACCAGAACCGGCACCCCGAACTGACTGGCGGCAATAAAGGCGCCAACCAAAGCGGCAATTTCCAGCCCGCCAAGCCGGGTCAGGCAATCCAGCGGGGTACTGCAGGCCGGCAAATGCAGGGATAGCGCCTCGTTGACTATCCGCGCCTTGTTGGCAAGCCCCTGGGCGCCAAGCCCGGTACCGGGGCCAACCAGCCGCTCGGCGGGCAGATCCAGCAGGGCGCAGGCCAGGGCACTGGCTGCGGTAGTGTTACCAATCCCCATTTCGCCACCGATGAACAGGTGCGCGCCCTCACCGGCCGCGCCCAGCAACACCTGTCGACCAGCCAGCAACGCCTGCTCGCACTGGGCCTCTGTCATAGCCGGCTGACAGCGCAGGTTGGCTGTGCCGGGCGCGATCGCCAGATGGCGGACACCGGGCAAGGGCTCGATCGGTACAGCCAGGCCCAGATCGATCAGTTCGAAGCTGGCTCCCAGTTCACGGGCCAACACATTGATTGCCGCGCCCCCGGCGACGAAATTGCGCAGCATCTCGCCGGTTACCGACTGGGGAAAAGCCGAGACGCCTTCGGCCACGACCCCATGATCTGCGGCAAAAATGCTGATCCAGACACGATCAACCAAAGGATTGGGCTGGCCCTGCAAGGTTGCCAGCTCGATTGCCAGGGTTTCCAGTCGCCCCAACGAACCTGGGGGTTTGGTCAGCTGAGCCTGACGGCTGCGAGCCTGCTCGGCGACCGGTTCATGGGGCCGGGCAGCTGATTGACTCCACCAGAGCGCACTCATGTTTGGCCTCCCTTGAGGATCATTGGCAACCCAGCCACGCAGAAACTGACCCGCTCGCAACGTTGCGCCAGGTCCTGATGCAGCCAACCGGCTTCATCGACATAGCGCCGACTCAACTCGCCCAGCGGCACAATCCCCATCCCGGTTTCATTACTGACCAGAATCACTTGCCCTGGCAGTTCGCTCAGACACTCCAGCAGCGCCTGGCGCTCGTGCTGAAGGCGTTGCGGATCGCTATCGAGCAGCAGGTTGGTCAGCCATAGGGTCAGACAGTCAACCAGCAGGCAGCGCTGTGGATCGGCCTCACGGCGCAGTACCCGGGCCAGAGCCAGAGGTTCCTCAACCAGCCCCCAATCAGCCGGCCGGCGTTCACGGTGCTGACGAATGCGTTCGGCCATCTCGGCATCGTGCGCCTGGCTGGTGGCGATATAGGTCACCGCTAGCCCCGAGGCCTGGGCGCGCTGCTCAGCAAGCCGGCTTTTGCCAGATCTTGCGCCACCTAAAATCAATTCAATCATTGAGTTACACCGCAGAGCTTGAGCAGTTTGTTGGTATCCAGATGCTGCTCGACCAAGTCCGCCAGACGTTCAATATCACGCGCACGCAAGGCCGGATAATCCAGTGCCGCCGCCTGCTCCTGCCCGGCCCAACGCAACAGTGCGGCACTGGCCTCAGGGTGCTCGAACAATCCATGCAGATAGGTGCCGGCAATCTGCCCGTCGTTACTCAGTGCGCCATCGGCTTCGCCGCCGTCCAGCAGTGCGAATGGCTGGGCCAATGCCTTGCCATGGCTGCGTCCGGCGTGAATTTCATAACCCTGAACCTCGGCCCGCTCCAGGCACAGGCGACCACGCACTCGGGTCAGGCGCTTCTCGGCTTCCAGCCGGGTGCTGAAGTCCAGTACGCCTAGCCCGGCACTCGAACCAGCCTCGCCCTCCAGCCCCAGCGGGTCATCCACCCATTCACCGAGCATCTGAAAGCCACCGCAGACCCCCAGCAACTTGCCGCCATAGCGCAGGTGGCGACGAATATCGGCATCCCAACCCTGCTGCTCGAGAAACGCCAGATCACTGCGTACGCTCTTGGAACCAGGCAGGATGATCAAGTCGGCGGCGAGCAACGGTTGACCTGGGCCGACGAATTGCAAATCGACCTGCGGATGCAGGCGCAGCGGATCAAAGTCGGTATGGTTGCTGATGCGCGGCAGCACCGGCACCACCACCTTCAAGGTATCGCCCTGCTTGCCTGGCTGGCGGGCATTGACCGCATCCTCAGCCTCGATATGCAGATCATGCAGATAGGGCAATACGCCGAGCACCGGCTTGCCGGTGTGTTGCTCGAGCCAGTCCAGCCCCGGTTGCAGCAAGGCGATGTCACCGCGAAAACGGTTGATGACAAAGCCTTTTATCCGCGCCTGCTCACTGGCGGACAACAAGGCCAGGGTGCCGACCAGATGGGCGAAGACGCCGCCCTTGTCGATATCGGCAATCAGGATCACCGGGCAGTCGACCGCCTCGGCAAAGCCCATGTTGGCGATATCGCCGGCGCGCAGATTGATTTCCGCCGGCGAGCCGGCGCCTTCGACCAGCACGGTCTGATACTGCTGGCGCAGCCGCTGATGCGAGGCCAGCACCGCCTCCAGGGCGATGGGTTTGTAGGCGTGATAGGCCACGGCATCCATGCTGCCCACCGGGTGGCCATGAATGATCACCTGAGCGCCGATATCGGTATTGGGCTTAAGCAGCACCGGGTTCATGTCGGTGTGCGGATTCAGCCCGGCGGCTTCGGCCTGCACCGCCTGGGCACGGCCAATCTCGCCGCCGTCGATGGTCACCGCCGCGTTCAGCGCCATGTTCTGCGGCTTGAACGGGGCCACGGCACCCCCCTGGCGTGTGAGCCAGCGGCACAGCGCGGTGACCAAGGTGCTTTTGCCGGCATCCGAGGTGGTGCCCTGGATCATCAAGGTGGTCATAACGCAGATTCCTCCTGAATCAACTGCGGTGCCGGCAGAGCTAGCCCTTGCAAGGCCTGCTCCAGCCGGCTCCAGCCCGTTTCATTGCCGGGCAGGCCGATGCGCAGCGCTGCCGGCTGACTGAACAGCCGGGTCAGAATACCCTGCCCGGCCAGTGCCTGATGCAGGTCTGCGGCGTCCGTGCGACAAACCCACTGAAACAGTGCGCAGCCACCGTCCGGCGTCAGGCCGCAGGTACTCAGCAATTGCTGCAAGCGCTGGCCTTCACGCTGTAGCCGCCAGCGCCAGACCTGCTGGGTATCGCGCTCTGCCAGCACCTGCTGGGCAACAAAGCGGGCCGGACCATTCACCGTCCAAGGGCCCAGACGCTGGTTCAGACGCGCCAGCAGCGCGGTGTCGGCCAGCACAAAGCCCAGGCGGGCACCGGCCAGGGCGAAGAACTTGCCCAGTGAACGCAATACGATCAGCCCCGGCCGGTCGCTACAGGGCGCCAGACTGTACTCGGGTTGCAGATCGGCAAAGGCCTCATCGACCACCAGCCAGCCGCCGCGCTCAGCCAGCTCGGCCTGCCAGGCCAGCAGGATTGACGGGGCCAGCAGGCGACCGGTGGGGTTGTTCGGGTTGACCAGCACCAGCACATCGTAATCATCCAGCGGCGGCAGGCCCTGCTCCCGTTCATCCCAGACCTGTACCTGGTGCCCGGCCTGACGCCAGGCCTGGGCATGTTCGGCATAGCAGGGCCCGAGCACCCGCACCCGACAGGCCGGGCGCAGGCTCGGCAAGGCCTGAATCGCTGCTTGTGAGCCGGCTACCGGCAGCAGCGCCGGGGCTTGATAGTAGTCACGGGCGACCGCCTCCAGACCGTCATCCAGTTCCGGTAACCGACTCCAGCAACTGGCCGGCACCGCCGGCAGCGGCCAGACCCAGGGCGCCAGCCCGGTGGACAGGTCCAGCCAATCGTCCAGAGCGATGCTGTATTGTCGTGCGGCCTGGCGCAGCCGCCCACCATGCTCAAGCATAAATCAGCCCCCAGATGATCAAGGCCAGCAACAACCACAGGGCCACACCCTGACGCACCAGCCACACGGCGCGGCCAATATCCGCGGCCATCGGTGGCCCGCCGGCGCCCAGCATGGGTTTGCCTTGCCATTGGCCGTGATAGTAGCCTCCGCCCCCCAGTTGCAGATTCAGCGCCCCGGCCCCGGCGGCCATGACCGGGCCAGCGTTGGGGCTGTCCCAGTGCGGCGCCTGGCGGCGCCAGCAGGCAAGCGCCTGACGGGTACGCCCACAGAGTGCATAGGTCAGGGCCGCCAGCCGCGCCGGCAGGTAGTTCAGCACATCATCCAGCCGCGCCGCCGCCCAGCCAAACTGTCGGTAGCGCTGGTTGCGGTAGCCCCACATGGCATCCAGGGTATTGGCCAGGCGGTAGAGCACTACCCCCGGCGCACCGAGCAGGGCAAACCAGAACAGCGCGGCGAATACCGCATCGCTGCCGTTTTCCAGCACCGACTCGGTGGCCGCCCGGGCCACACCTTCGGCATCCAGTGCCGAGGTGTCGCGGCTGACGATATAGCCCACCCGCTCGCGTGCCAGCGGCAGATCGCCCGCAGCCAGTGCCTGGGCGATCGGCAGGGCATGTTCGCTGAGGCTGCGCAAACCAACCGCCAGATACAACGCCAGCACCGCCACCAGCCAGCCGATCCAGGGCAAGGCGGCCAGCACGGCGGTCAGCAGGGTCAAAGGCACGACCGCCAACAGCCAGGCCAGCACGCCGTGCCAGCGGCTGGCGGCTGGCCGGTTCAGCCATTGTTCCAGCCGGTTGGCCAGCCGGCCAAAACCGACCAGCGGATGCCAGCGTTTCGGCTCACCCAGGAGGTGGTCGAGCAGCACCCCGGCCAGCAGCAGCGGCGCCAGGCCCATCAGCGCTGGCTCCAGTCCCGGATCAGGCCATGCAATTGCGCCAGGCCGATGGTCAGCGCGGAGATGCCCGGCTGCAGGATATCCGGCGACTTGATCTCGAACAGCTGCCCGTCACGAACCGCCGGCACGGTCTCCCAGCCGGGCCGCGCAACCACCTGCTCGGGGCGGAAACGCTTGCCGCACCAGGAGCCGACAATGATCTGCGGGGCACGGCGTACCACGTCCTGCGGGTCGGTGATGTAACGCTGGCGGGCTCGAGGGAACTGGCTGAGTTCGGCAAAGCAGTCCTGGCCACCGGCAATCTCGATCAGCTCACTGACCCAGCGGATGCCACTGATCAGCGGCTCGTTCCACTCCTCGAAGTACACCCGGGGGCGAGCCGGCAGTGACGCCGCCTGGGCCTGGACCTGCTCCAGCCCCTGCCGCAACTCGGCTACCAGTTGCTCGGCGTGGGCATTGGCGTGCACCAGCGCACCCAAAGTCTCGATCATGCGGAAAATGCCGGCGATATCGCGCTGGTTGAACAGGTGCACCTCCAACCCTTCACGCGCCAACTCGGCGGCGATATCGGCCTGCAGGTCGCAATAGCCGATCACCAGATCCGGCTTGAGTTCGAGGATTTTCTCGGTCTTGGCGCTGGTGAAGGCCGACACCTTGGGCTTTTCCTTGCGTGCCTGCGGCGGGTGCACGGTAAACCCGGAAATCCCGGCGATGCGCTCCTGCGCGCCGAGGCGATAGAGCACTTCGGTGGTTTCGGTAGACAGGCAGACGATGCGTTGCGGCCCCTTCATGGCGATTCTCCCCAGTGATCGGTATACACCAGCTCGGCCATCGGACGGGGTGCGGCCCAGCCTTGTTCGACCAGCATCGGCTGGTCATAGAAGGCGGTGACCGGGCCCAGGCACAAGATCGCGACCGGCTCGGCGTCGGCCGGCAAACCCAGCAACTCGGCCACGGCCTGCGGGTCGAACAGCGATACCCAGCCCAGCCCCAGCCCCTCGGCGCGGGCCGCCAGCCACAGATTCTGGATGGCACAGGCCAGCGAGGCCAGATCCATCTGCGGCAGGGTGCGGCGGCCAAACACATGGGCCTCACGGCCTTCCGGCAGCGCCGCGACGAGCAATTCAGCGCAGTCGCGGATACCTTCAACCTTGAGCTGCATGAAGGCGGCGCTGCGCTCACCCAGCGCCTCGGCGGTACGCAGCCGTTCCTGTTCGACCAGACTGTGCAACTGCTGGCGTAGCGCCGGTCGGGTGATGCGAATAAAGCGCCAGGGCTGCATCAACCCCACGCTGGGTGCCTGATGCGCCGCTTCAAGCAACTGCGCCAGCAGCTCGGGAGCAACCTCACCACCACTGAAATGGCGCATGTCACGGCGCTCACGGATCACCCGGTAAATGGCCGCGCGCTCCGCATCGCTGTAGCGCGGGCTGCTCATGGCGCAAACAGAGCCGCGGCCGCCTGCGGGTTACCCGGCAGATAGCAGTGAATGTAGGACGCCGTCAGCCGGCCCAGACGCCAGACCGCTTCGCTGGTGCGCTTATAGTTCGGGCACTCGCCACGCACCAGCGGCTCCAGCGCACACTCGATCGCCGAATGGTGATAGGTATGCCCGCGCAGCGACCCTTCCGGCAACACCACTTCCTGCAGGGCCAGCGCGGTCAGGCGCGGCTGCATGGTCGCCGTCGCCGGCAGCAGGCCGAGCATCTCGCCGCTATGGCCCTGTATATCGGTCAGACGCTGACACAGATAGAGCATGCCGCCACATTCGGCGTGAATCGGCTTGCCGGCGGCATGGTGGGCGCGGATAGCCGCCGCCATCGCCGTATTGCCGGCCAACTGATCCAGATGCAGTTCGGGATAACCACCGGGCAGATACAGGCTATCGACCGCCGGCAGGGCGCTATCGGCCAGTGGCGAAAAGAAACACAGCTCGGCACCCAGCGCTTCAAGCAGATCAAGGTTGGCCCGGTAGATGAAGGCAAAGGCCGCATCCCGGGCAACGCCAATGCGCACACCGGCCAGCAAGGATGGCAACTGCGGGGCGTCCACCGGGGCAAAACTCACGGCTGGCGGCAGTCGGGTGTCGGCACTGGCGGCCAAGGCATCGGCGGCGGCATCCAGCCGGGCATCCAGATCAGCCAGCTCCGCCGCCTGCACCAGCCCCAGGTGTCGGCTTGGCAGCTCCACCGCGGCATCGCGGGTCAAGGCACCAAACCAGGCGATGCCAGCGGGCAAACAGTCACGCAGCATCTCGCCATGGCGGGTACTGCCGACCTTGTTGGCCAGTACCCCGGCAAACGGCAGATCGGGCTGATAGCTGGCCAGCCCGTGGGCCATGGCGCCGAAGGTCTGGGCCATGCCCGAACCGTCGATCACCGCCAGTACCGGTACGCCGAAATGCCGGGCCAGATCAGCCGCCGAAGGGGTGCCATCGAACAGCCCCATCACCCCTTCGATCAGGATCAGATCATTCTCGCGTGCGGCCTCGGCCAGCAGGCGCTTGCTTTGCGCTTCACCAATCATCCACAGATCAATCTGATGCACCGGCTGGCCGCTGGCCCGAGCCAGAATCATCGGATCGAGAAAGTCCGGCCCGCATTTGAATACCCGCACCCGCCGGCCCTGGCGACTGTGCAAACGCGCCAGTGCGGCGGTGACGGTGGTCTTGCCCTGCCCCGAGGCCGGAGCGGCGATCAATACGGCCGGACACTCAAGCTGACTCAAAACTCTACCCCCTTCTGCGCCTTGATACCGGCCTTGAAGGCATGCTTGACCATGCCCATCTCGGTTACCGTATCGGCCACCTCCAGCATCGCCGCCGGAGCCCCGCGACCGGTCACCACCACATGCTGGTGAGGCGGTCGGCCAGCGATATCCGCCAGCACCTTATCCAGCTCCAGATACTGGTATTTGAGCGCGATATTCAGCTCATCGAGAATCACCAGCGCTACCGCCGGGTCGCGCATCAGCTCGACAGCCACCGCCCAGGCCGCCTGGGCCTTGGCGATATCGTCCTGACGGTCCTGGGTTTCCCAGGTAAAGCCGGCACCCATCACGTGATAGCGCACCTGCTCTGGGAAACGGCGGAAGAACGCCTCTTCGCCGGTGCTGCTGGCGCCCTTGATGAACTGCACGATACCCACCTGCATGTCGTGCCCCAGGGCACGAGCGGCCATACCGAAGGCCGAGCTGCTTTTGCCCTTGCCGTTGCCGCTGAGCACCAGCAGCAAGCCGCGTTCGTCCTGCGCCGCGGCGATCTTTTCATCGACTACCGCTTTCTTGCGCTGCATGCGCTGGCGGTGACGCTGATCGCGCTCGCTCGGCTCGCTCATGCCTTGCGCCCCTGACCCAACAGCCCTTGCTGAGCCAACAGACGCAACACCACATACACGGCGCAGGCCGCCGCCACGTACATAACCAGCGTGCTCAGGTATTGCGGGTAATAAGTAGCGATCCGTTCAAGCATGCCGGTAAAGGTCGGGGCTTCGTAACGCCCGGAGAAAAAGTAAAACCCACCACTGGAAAACAAACTGCAGATCAACGCACCAGTGGCCACCGTTGGGGCCAGGATCAGCAGAGTTGCCGGGTGGTCACGGTGCCAACCCGCGTACAAACGGCCGGCAAACCACAGGCTGCCATAGGCGGGCAGCAAGGCCCAATAGGCGATGGTCATGCAGTGATGGCCGGCGTTGGTCCAGCCGACACTGAGCACGTCCATGACCACAGCCTGCAGAAACAGCAGCGGAAACGCCCAGCGCGGACGCAAAAACACCCCAGCCAGGAAAAATACCGCCCAGGAAGCGCTGGGCAAGTTGACCACACTGAAGTGACTGCCACGGGTCATGGCCATCAGCAGCACCAGTACGGCGCCAACAGCCAGTTGGCTGCGTTTGGATAGTACGATCATGTCATCCTCCTTGGATGGGTGTAGATATTCGGTTCAACTGCTGTCATTACGTCATTCCGTCTTCCCGCTACCCCGTTACGTCATTGCGAGCCGCGCAGCGGCGCGGCAATCCATGGTCCGGGCCCACCACCGGGGCACGTGGATTGCCACGGGCCTGCGGCCCTCGCAATGACGAGGGTGAGACAGACCCTTTCCCCCTTTGCAATGACGAGGGTGAGGCAGGCCTTTTGCCTTGCTCTCGCACTCGGGCCCACCCCCGCTACTCCGTCATTGCGAGCCGCGTAGCGGCGTGGCAATCCATACGCCGGGCTCACCACCGGGGCAGGTGGATTGCCGCGGGCCTGCGGCCCTCGCAATGACGAGGGTGAGACAGACCCTTTCCCCCTTTGCAATGACGAGGGTAAGGCAGGCCTTTTGCCTTGCTCTCGCACTCGGGCCCACCCCCGCTACTCCGTCATTGCGAGCCGCGTAGCGGCGTGGCAATCCATACGCCGGGCTCACCACCGGGGCAGGTGGATTGCCGCGGGCCTGCGGCCCTCGCAATGACGAGGGTGAGACAGACCCTTTCCCCCTTTGCAATGACGAGGGTAAGGCAGGCCTTTTGGCTTACTCTCGCACTCGGGTCCGCCCCGCTACTCCGTCATTGCGAGCCGCGTAGCGGCGTGGCAATCCATGTGCCGGACTTACCGCCGAGGCACGTGGATTGCCACGGACCTGCGGCCCTCGCAATGACGAGGGGCTCGCTTTACAGCATCTGGTAGCGCACGGTCAGATAGCCGGCCCGGCCTTGCTGCTGATAGCTGGCAGCGGTTTCGTAGTCGGTATCGAACAGGTTGCTGATCCGTGCCTGCACTCGCCACTGGTGGCTGAACCAGTACTCGGCGCGCAGGTCGACGGTGTTGTAGCCATGCAGGTCGGTGGTATTAGCGGCGTTGTCCCAGCGCCGGCCTTCGGCGTGCAGGCTGGCGCCGACGCCTACCCGGCCAAAGCGGCGGTCGACATCCAGGTTGAACAGTTGCTCGGCGCGGCGGGCCAGCAGATCGCCCTGGTTGGCGCGCTTGGAGCGGTTGGACGGGTCCTGCAGGGTCAGGTTGCTGGCTACATCCCAGCCCCACCAATGGCCGGCCAGTTCCAGCTCGATACCCTTGATCACCGCCTTGTCGACGTTCTCCGCCAGCCAGATGCCGCCACCCATGTTGACGCTGGCGATCAGGTCTTCGACTTCGTTGCGGAAGACATTGACGGCCCAGGTACCCCAGTCATGCTGGCCACGCAGCCCAAGCTCGTAGTTGCGCGAGGTCTCTTCCTTGATATCGGGGTTGCCGAAGCCGGGGAAGTACAACTGATTGAAGGTCGGTGCCTTGAACGCGGTGCCGTAGCTACCAACCAGTTGCAGGCTGTCCGTCAGGCTGATGCCGTAACCGATGTTGCCGGTGGTGTGATCACCGTGCTGCTGGTTGTCGTCATGGCGCAGGCCAAGCTGCCATTCATGAATACCACGCTGACCCAGATACTGGGCGTAATAACCCTTGTTGGTGCGCCGGCCCTTGCTGTAGTCGGTGCTGCTGCTGACCTCGTCGATCAGATGGTCATAGCCCAGGGTCAGCACCTGGCCCGGCGCCAGATCGATATCGTTCTGCCAGCCAAAGCTGTCGCGGCGGGTATCGAAGCGGCTGGTGAAGGTGCTGCCGTTGAAGTTGTCGCTCTTGTCTTCGCTGCGTGCGGCCTGCAGGGTCACGCGCCACGGATCAAGCGGAGCAAAGCGGGCATTGAGAGCGTGGGTCTTGAGCACCGAATCCGAGTTGGCCTTGAAGCCGGAGTCAAAGTCATTGCTGGAGTGGGTTTCCAGTACCTGGCCATCGATCTCCAGGCCATTGGCAAAGCGGTAGCCTGCCTTGAGGTTGGCCGAGAGTTCGCGGTAGCCGTCGTTGTCCGGATCGCCACGGCCCGGGCGCGCATCTATGCCCCGGGTCGACAGACTGCTGACACCCAGGTTGTACCAGGCGTTGCCGAAACCGCCAGACACACCCGCGCTACCTGCATTGTGGTTGCGGCTGCCGGTGGTCACCGAGGCCCAGGGCTTGGGATCGCCCTTGCTGCCCTGGCGGGTGAAAATCTGGATCACCCCACCAATGGCTTCCGAGCCGTAGAGGCTGGAGCGCGGACCACGGACAATCTCGATCCGCTCGATCTGCTCCATTGGCAAATTCTGCAACGCAGCATTGCCGCTGGTGACCGAGCCAATGCGCACGCCGTCGATCAGCACCAGTACATGGTCACTGTTGGTGCCGCGAATACCGATGCTGCTGGACTTGCCCGGACCGCCGTTGTTGACGATGCTGACGCTCGGCGTGCGGCGCAGCAGGTCCAGGGCATCGGTGGCTTGCAGGCGTTCGATATCGGCCCGTTCAATGACCGTGACCGCAGCCAGGTTGGCGGCAATCGATTGGTTGGTGCGGGTTGCGGTAACCACCTGGCTGTCCAGGTGCAGGGATTGGGCATGGGAAAAGCAGGCGCTGGCCATCAGGGCCAGTGCCAGCGGCGTGCGCGGCAACATCTTCATCTGTTCGCTCCGTCGTACTCACCCGTACGACATTGAGTAGCTGGGTACACGCGGCGAAGCGAACAGGCAGACAGCCAGACGAACAGAGGCCATACACCCGCAGAGCCCGCCGCACTGCTGTGACATGCATCAGGCCGGTCTCCGGGCTCACGAGCGGACAGTGTCCGATGATCCGACCTTCCCGTGCGTACACAGTGGTCATGGGGGATCATCTGCCGCGTCACACCCCTATGGGTGGCGGGCACTCGTTTACCGTTGCGGGGGCAGCGCCGGAATTGTTCCGTATCAAGGAACGCACCGGCTTCCCAGTTTCACCCTAAGGCCATTGGCCAGGGGCACCTGAAGCGAGGCGAAGGTTAGAAGTTTTGCCCTGGGGCGTCAATGAAAAAAGGGGGAGCCAAATGTCGCAGCGCCCCCCCTGTCCATCAGGCCGTAGCCTTTTTGCGTTGTTTCTCATAGAGAAACCGCAAAACTGCCTGGCGGTACTGGTTGTACTTGGGATCCTCGGCCAAGGCGATGCGATCACGCGGGCGCGGCAGATCGATGTCGAGAATCTCGCCGATGGCCGCCGACGGGCCGTTGGTCATCATCACGATGCGATCAGACAACAGTACTGCCTCGTCGACATCGTGGGTGATCATGATCACGGTATTGTGCAATTCGGCCTGGATACGCATCACCTCGTCCTGCAGGTGCGCACGGGTCAGGGCATCCAGGGCACCGAACGGCTCGTCGAGCAGTAGCACCTTGGGCTGCATGGCCAGCGCCCGGGCGATCCCGACCCGCTGTTTCATACCACCGGAAATCTCGCCAGGGCGTTTATCCAGCGCATGGCCCATATGCACCATGTTCAGGTTGTGGCGAATCCATTCGTCACGTTCACTGCGACTCTTGCTGCGACCGAAGACCTTGTCGACGGCAATCTGCACGTTCTCGTAGACGGTCAGCCAGGGCAGCAGCGAGTGGTTCTGAAACACCAGGCTGCGATCCGGACCGGGCCCGCTGACTTCCTTGCCGTCCAGAATCACCACACCACTACTGGCCTCCAGCAGGCCGGCGACGATGTTCAGCACAGTGGACTTACCGCAGCCGGAGTGACCAATGATGGAAATGTATTGCCCGCGCTCAACCTGCAGGTTGATATCGCTCAGCACCTGACTGGTCACGCCGCCACGGCTGAAGCTTTTGAACACCTTTTCGATACTCAGATAGGACTTGCTCATGATGATGCTCCTCAGCCTTCGCTGGTGCCGCGAGTGACCAGCCGGCCAGCCCAGGCCACCAGACGGTCGAGAATGAAGCCGACGATGCCGACGTAGAGCAGGGCCAGGACGATGTCACTGATCAGCGAAGCATTCCAGGCATCCCAGATGAAGAAGCCGATCCCTACCCCGCCGACCAGCATCTCGGCGGCGACGATCGCCAGCCAGGACAGGCCGACCCCGATGCGCAGCCCGGAGAAGATATAGGGCGCGGCCGCCGGCAGCATGATCTTGGCGAAGTACTCGATGCCGTTCAGACGCAGCACCCTGGCGACATTACGGTAGTCTTCAGGAATGTTGCGGATGCCCACCGAGGTATTGATGATGATCGGCCAGATCGCGGTGATGAAGATGACGAAGATCGCCGACGGATTACTGTCCTGAAAGCCTGCCAGCGACAGCGGCAGCCAGGCCAGCGGCGGCACCGTGCGCAGTACCTGGAAAATCGGATCGAGCCCGCGCATGGCCCAGGTCGACTGCCCTACCAGCACGCCCAGCCCCACCCCGGCCACTACCGCCAGGGCATAGCCGTAGGCGACCCGCTCCAGGCTGGCAAGAATCTGCCAGGCCATGCCGACATCGTTCCCACCATTGTCATAGAACGGATTGGCGATCAGCTCCCAGGTATCGCTGAACACTTGGGTAGGAGGGGGTAAGGCGCTCGCCGGGCTGGAGCAAAGCATTTCCCAGACCAGCAGGAACAGCAGGGTAATTGCTATCGGTGGTAACAGGTTGTGCAACCCGACTCGGCCAAGCCGGGCCATCCAGGCTGGTACCCGGGAAGCCGTTGATAGCGGTGCAGCACTCTCTGCTTCAATCTTGACGTTGGCATTCATGGGTCATTCTCCTTGCGACAGACTCAGGCCAGCGCTTTGATTGCCAAACTGTCGAGGTATGCCTGGGGGTTTTCAGGATCGAATACGGTGCCATCAAAGAAGGTCTCAACGCCGCGCGAGGTGGACGTCGGGATCTGTTCGGCCGGCACCCCCAGATCAGCGGCCGCTGCACGCCAGAGGTCTTCACGGTTAACCTGTTCGATCAGAGCATGACTATCGAAGTCGGCTGGCAAGTACCCCCAACGGATATCTTCGGTCAGGAACCACAGGTCATGGCTCTTGAATGGATAGGAGGCGAAGTCATCCCAGTAGCGCATCTGGTGCGGACTGTTTTCCACCACGCGACCAGTGCCATAGTTGAAATTGCCCTTCATGCGCTCGACCACATCATTGAAAGGAGCGTTGATCCAGCGGCGTTTGGCACAAATACGTGCAACTTCCTCGCGGCTGGCTGGGTCTTCGCAATACATCTGCGCCTCCATCACTGCCTTGAGCAGTGCGCGGGTCGCATTGGGGTTGGCTTCAACCCAGTCGGCGCGCATCCCCAGCGCCTTTTCCGGATGGTTGTGCCACAACTCACTGGTGGTCAGTGCCGTATAGCCGATCTTCTGGTTGATCAGTTGTTCGTTCCATGGCTCACAGACACAGAAAGTATCCATGCTGCCGACCTTCATGTTGGCAACCATCTGCGCCGGCGGCACCACTATGGTCGAGATGTCGCGATTGGGGTCGATGCCTCCGGCGGCCAGCCAATAGCGAATCCACAAGTCATGGGTTCCACCGGGAAAGGTCATGGCGGCGTTGACTTGCTTGCCACTGGCCTTTTTCGCTGCCAGTGCGGCCTTGAACGGAGTACTGTCTACCCCAAGCTTGAGGTCGATATATTCCTGCCCAACTGAAATGCACTGCCCTCCCAGATTCAGACGGGCCAGAATCACCATAGGCACCGGCACATTGTTCGGCGTCATGGCCCCCGAGGCGATCAGATAGGGCATTGGTGTGAGGATATGCGCACCATCGATCCCGTTACGCGCAGAACCCAGTACCAGATTGTCGCGGGTGGTACCCCAGGATGACTGCTTCAACACCTCGACGCCGGTCATGCCGTGCTTGGCGAAAAAGCCCTTTTCATCAGCGACGAACAGCGGCGCCGCATCCGTCAGAGCAATAAACCCCAGCTTGGCTCGGGTGGTTTCCGGCGCATCGCTGCCTGCGGCCCAGGCCGCCGAGCGCAGGCCCGGGGCCATGCCGCCGAGTAACGCGGCGCCACTAACGGCGGCAATAGAATATTTGAGAAAGTCACGGCGCTTGAGATTGACGCTGGCCTGGCTGGTTGGCTTGATCGGTTTGTCGTCCATTGCACATTCCCCTGAAAAGCACGCATAAAAAACGGCGCCCCCTCGCACCTGGCCCTATGGCCGAGGTGGAGGTGGACGCCGTTGCCCTTAGTCAATTGTGTAGAGGTCTAATGGTCTTGACCTGACGGTCTCAAAGCAGGTTGCGTGCCAGTTAACGGTTAGCTCAGAAAAACTCTCGACAGTTTAAAGACTTATCAACCATGGCCAAGTGCCAGCAATATGCCCTGACTCCAACCTACGCACTCCAAGAGAGCACCGGCAGGGCAAATGCGCAACCAGCGTGCAAAAATGCCTCGCTTATCCGGCCTTCACCCGCGTGCTGGCGTTTGGCATAAGATCCGCCAGGCTGAGCACTGCCTGAGCCACATCAGCCAGCCGCTGACTCCGCTCCATGGCAGCATTTTGAAGTATCCGGTAGGACGCTTCCTCATCAAGCCCATGACGCGACATCAACACCCCCTTGGCCCGCTCAATCAACTTGCGCTCATTCAACGAGCTGCGAGCGTTATCCAGCTCCTCAGCCAGCATCTGCAAACGCTGATTCTGTTCGTGCAAAAGGTCCAGCACCGAGCGATTGAGCTGCTGGCCCATGGTGTCGCCCGGAGCACCATCCAGTTCAGTGGCCTGCACGTTGAATAACCGGGTCTCTGGTGGGTCGCTGGCATCATCAAACTGATCGAGCCGCTCAAGCAGACAACGGTGATTATCAAGATCAGCCTGGGCCTGGCGGATTTTCTGCTGACACAGTTGCTGCAATCTCTCGGTCAACAGGTCTTCAACCTGCTTCATGGCATCGATACGGCGGGTCGTCAGTTCAAACCAGGGCTCACCCAGACTGGCCTCCAGCGGCTGCCCCGGCAGACTGCGCGCGGCGACCAGGCGCAAGCGGGCAATTTCAGCTTCGACCGGATCGGTGCAGAGCTGATGCCAGGCATTGAGCGCGGGCTTGTCGGCATAGTCGCAAAAGATCGCGAAGCAGCGCTGCTGGCCCTCGCCCAGATACTGCAGGCGTTCGAGCTGTTCCAGATCGAACAGCCCTGAGGCGAAACCTGCAACTCCGGTGGCTCGCTCCAGCCCCGCCAACTCCTTACCCTGCATGAAATTGAACAGCGCCACCAGGCAACGTGTGATATCCGGATCGACGGAGGTATCGGCAGCCTCGAACACGACCGCCAGCAGCCCGCCAATCACCCGGGTAAAAGCCCGGGTAGACTCCTGAGGACTCAGGGCCTGATCGCGCACCCGACGGCGCAGACAGGCCAGCCCGTCAAGTCCGTGCAGTACCAGGGCAATACGGTTGAACAGACGGGCCTTGTCGGCTCCGCGCCCGGTCTCCGGGTCCATGCGATTGAAGCCTCGCCGCACCGACTGCTCAAGTCCACGGCTGTCGCTGGTCAACTGATCCAGCGGCTGGCGGAAGCGCTCTGCCCGAGCGCTGAGATACATATTGGAAAAACCGCGCTCACGCTGGAGCGCATGCACAAGCCGGCTGATGCCGCCGACCAGCTCACAGGTCAGCTCCAGCGCGATCAGCCCCTGCATTTCGCTGCGCCGGGCTGCCAGCATGAACCCCAATACCGTCGCCATGTGCTTGCTCCCCTACCGTCGGGCTTTGAACAAGCACCAGCAATAGCCGTGCCATCAGGCCATGATCGGGTCGTCCTCGCGGGCCATCCCGGTCTGCACCCGCCATTGAGCCGCGTAGAATCCATCCCTGGCCAGCAGTTCGGCGTGGCGTCCACATTCGGCCACCCGTCCCTGCTCAATCACTGCGATCTGGTCTGCGTGCACTATGGTGGACAGCCTATGAGCGATCATGATCACTGTGCGGTCATGGGCGATGCGCCGCAATGAACGCTGAATCGCAGCCTCGGTCTCGTTGTCGACCGCGCTGGTGGCCTCGTCCAGCACCAGGATCGGCGGGTTCTTCAACAGTGCCCGGGCCAGTGACAGACGCTGGCGCTGGCCACCGGACAAGCGCACACCGCGCTCACCAACCGGGGTATCAAGCCCCTGCGGCAAGACCTCGATAAACGACCAGGCTTCAGCCTGACGGGCAGCGCTGACAATCTCCTCATCACTGGCATCGGGCCTGCCGTAGGCGATGTTGTCACGAATACTGCCCTCAAACAGATACACATCCTGGCTGACCAGCCCCACCGCTTGGCGCAGTGAACGCAGGCTGATCGCAGTCACCGGCTGGCCATCGATCAATACCTGGCCGCTCTGAGGGTCCTGAAAACGCAGCAGCAGCTTGATCAGGGTCGATTTGCCCGAGCCGGTAGCCCCGACCAGTGCCAGGGTGTGCCCAGCAGGAACCTTCAGATCGATCCCGTGAATGCCGCTGTTAGAGTTCGGATACTGGAATGCCAGTTGCTGGAAATGCACCTCGCCACGCACCGGCTGGGCCAGATCAGGATTACCTTGGTCAGCCACCTGCACCGGTTCTTCCAGCAGGCCGAGAATCCGCCGGGTGCTGGCCATGGCCCGTTCGAACAGATCGATCACCTCGGCCAGTCCTGTCAGCGGCCACAACAGTCGCTGGGTCAGGAACACTAGTACACCGTATGCACCGATGTTCAGATCGCCACTCAGTGCCTGCATGCCACCGATGGTGAAGGTGGCCAAAAAGCCGGTCAGCACCGCCATGCGGATCACCGGTATGAATGCCGAACTGACCCTGATGGCCTTACGATTGGCTTCAACATAGGCCTCACTGGCCTGGCGCAAACGTTCGGCCTCGCGGGCCTCGGCGGTGAAGCTCTTGATCGTGGCGATACCGTTCAGGTTGTTGCTCAGCCGACTGGCGATCTCCCCTACCCGCTCACGCACCTCGCCGTACAGCGGACCAGCCTTGCGCTGAAAGTAGAAACCACCCCAGATGATCAGAGGAATCGGGGTAAAGGCCAGTAGAGCAATCAGCGGCGAGATGAAGAAGAACACCGCGCCGACTGCCACCACGGTTACCCCAACCTGAATCATGGCGTTGGCTCCGCCATCAAGAAACCGCTCAAGCTGGTTGACGTCGTCGTTCAGGGTGGCAACCAGATGCCCGGAGCTGCGCGACTCGAAGAAGCTCATATCCAGCCGCTGGGCATGCTCATAGGCATCCTGGCGCAGATCCGATTGCAGCCGCTGGGCCAGGTTGCGCCAGAGAACCTGATAGAGGTACTCGAAAATCGACTCACCAGCCCAGATCACGAAGGTCAACACCCCGAGTGCGATGATCTGCTCCTGCGGGGTAGTGAACCCCAGTCGGGCAACGAAGCTGCGCTCCTGGTTGACCACCACGTCGATAGCCACACCGATCAGAATTTCCGGAGCAATATCGAACAGTTTGTTGATTACTGAACAGGTGGCAGCGGCGATGATCCGCCGGCGGTATCCGCGGGCATAGCGCAACAGGCGTACCAGTGCGCTGAAGCTGTTGGTTTGATTCATTGGTTGACATCCGTGATTGGGGTGGCCGCGCGCACGCGCGTCAGGCGGCACATCCTACCTTTAAACAAATTGATAATCATTATTGTTTTATTTAACCTTGCGCAGATTAATTGAATCACTCTGCGGAGTCCTTCCATGTTCAGCCTCAACGCTGCCAGTTATCAGGTCAATGGCAAAACGCTGTTGCAGCCACTCAGTCTGGAGTTGGCTCAGGGCCAGGTTCATGGGCTGATCGGTCACAACGGTTCGGGCAAATCTACCCTGCTGAAACTACTGGCGCGCCAGTATAGCCCCAGCAGTGGTCAGGTTTGCTTCGATCAGCGCCCATTACCTGCCTGGGGGGCACGGGCCTTTGCCCGCGAGGTTGCCTATCTGCCCCAGCACCTGCCCAGCGCCGAGAACCTGACTGGGCGTGAGCTGGTCGAGTTTGGCCGTTACCCCTGGCGTGGCCTGCTCGGACGTCTGACCCGCGATGACCAGCAGCAGATCGACCGGGCGCTGGAACTGACCGATACCCGGGCCTTCGCCACCCGCATGGTCGACACCTTGTCTGGCGGTGAGCGTCAGCGCCTGTGGCTTGCCATGCTGCTGGCCCAGGGGAGCCGTTTCCTGCTACTCGACGAGCCACTGGCGGCGCTGGATATCGCTCACCAGGTCGAGGTCATGAGCCTGGTCACAGGGCTCAGCCGCGAACTGGGGCTGGGTCTGGTCATCGTCCTGCACGACATCAATATCGCCGCCCGCTTCTGCGACAACCTGATCGCCCTGCACAGCGGCCAACTGCTGGCCCAGGGGCATCCCGAGCAGTTGATGGATCACGATACCCTGCAGGATATCTACGGCATCAGCATGCAAGTCATCCCCCATCCCAGTGCCAACCACTTGGTCGCCCTGGCCCACTGACAGTTCCTCATGCCACTATTTGCACTGCGTTTTCTGTTGCTGTTCGCCTTGCTGCTGAGCACGATTACCCAGGCCAGCCCACGACTGGCCAGCCTCGACTGGACGCTGGGAGAAACCCTGGTGGCGCTTGGCGCACCGCCACTGGCGATGGCCCAGGTTGATGACTATCACGCCTGGGTCGGCGAGCCGCAGATGCCCGACAACGTGATCGACCTGGGCCTGCGCACCCAGCCCAACCAGGAACTGCTGGCCGCCTTGGCCCCTGAGCGCATTCTGATCTCGCAGATGTTCACCAACCTTACCCCCAGGCTAAGCCGCATTGCCCCGGTCGAGCTGGTGCAGCTTTACACTCCTGGCACCGATACCTGGACGCAAATGCTTGAACTGACCCGCGAGGTTGGCCGGCTAGCCGGCCGGGATCAGGCCGCCGAGCAGTTGATCGCCAGCACCCGGGCCCGAATCGACAGTCTGGCCGGGCAATTGAGCCGGCCACAGCGCCCGCTGCTGATCATTCAGTTCATGGATGCCCGCCATGTACGAGTATTTGGCCCCAACGGACTGTACCAGGTAGTGCTCGACCAACTCGGCCTGGACAACGCCTGGACTGGCGGCACCAATGCCTGGGGTTTTGCACTGGTCAGTATCGACGCACTGGTAGGCCTGGATGCCCAACTGGTGGTAGTCGAGCCCAAGCCTGCCGGTGTCGAGCGCGAGCTGGCCCGCAGCGCACTGTGGCAACACCTGCCAGGCGTGGCAGACAATCAGGTCATCACCTTGCCGCCAGTCTGGAGCTTTGGTGCCCTGCCGTCTTGCCAGCGCTTTGCCGAACTGTTGAGCGCCGCCCTGGAGCAGGCCCATGACTGAACAACGCCGCCCCGCCCTGCTCTGCCTGCTGTTCACCCTGCTTGCAGCAACACTGGCGCTGACCAGCCTGCAACCATTGGGCGGCGCAGGCCGAGCCTGGCAAGCCCTGTTCAGCCAGCTCAGCAGTGATTACCTGCTGCTGCAATACAGCTGGTGGCCGCGTCTCAGCGTTGCCTTGCTGGCCGGCGCTGCGCTGGCGATTGCCGGCGTGCTGATGCAGCAGTTGCTGCGCAACCCGCTGGCCTCACCCACTACCCTTGGGGTATCCAGCGGCGCCAATCTGGCCCTGATGGCTGCCAGCCTGTTGGCGCCCGGACTGCTGGACCTGGGCCGGGAGTGGGTTGCGCTGGCTGGTGGCGCTCTGGCCATGGGCCTGGTCATGCTGCTGGGCTGGCGTCGGGCCCTGGCTCCGCTGGTCGTGGTGCTGGCCGGTTTGGTGGTCAACCTGTATCTCGGCGCGCTGGGTATGGCCCTGCTGCTGTTCAATCAGGAAAGCCTCAGCGGTCTGCTGATCTGGGGCGCCGGCTCGATGGCTCAGAATGGCTGGGACAGCGCAGGCTTTCTTGCTCCACGGGTGCTGGTTGGCGCCTTGCTGGCCTGGCTGCTGATTCGCCCCCTGGCCATGCTCGATCTGGAAGATGCCAGCGCCAGAAGCCTGGGCGTTTCTCTCAAATACTTGCGCCTGGCCGGGCTGGGCATTGCTGTTTTTCTCGCCGGCTGCGTGGTCAGCGTAGTCGGCATCATTGGCTTCATTGGCCTGGCTGCGCCCAATATCGTGCGCCTGGCCGGTGCCCGCCGGCTCAGCCATAGACTGCTCTGGTCCACACTGCTGGGGGCCCTGTTGCTGGCCGGCACCGATTTGCTGGTGCAGTCGCTCGGCCAACGGGCTGCCATGCTGATTCCTACTGGCGCGGTCACGGCGGCCTTGGGGGCTCCACTGTTGCTGTGGCTGATTCCACACCTGCGCCTGACTGGCCAACGGGCGCCCAGCCCGGCACAGAGCCTGAGCGAACGTCGCCGCAATCCGCAGCGCTTGCTGGCCGGACTGGGCCTGGGGGTGCTGGCTATGTTGCTGGTAGCACTCTGGTTCGGCCAAGGCCCGCAGGGCTGGTACTGGCTCACCAGCGAATCCTGGAGCGTGCTGGAATGGCGATTGCCCCGGGTGCTGGCAGCCATGGGCTGCGGCCTGATGCTGGCACTGGCCGGCACCCTGGTCCAGCGCCTGAGTGCCAACCCGATGGCCAGCCCGGAACTGCTTGGCATCAGTGGCGGCAGCGCCATGGCGCTGATGGCAGCGGTGTTTCTGCTTCCAGCCCCGGGCAATCTGATACTGATGCTGGCCGGCACACTCGGAGCCCTGCTGACCCTAGCGTTGCTAATAATGGTCAATCGCCGCAGTTGCTGGCTGCCTGAGCGTCTGCTGCTCACCGGGGTAGCGATTACCGCGCTGTTCGAGGCTCTGCGCGCTGTGGTTCTGGCTGGCGGCGATCCGCGCGGCCAACAGTTGATCGCCTGGATGTCTGGCTCGACCTATTATGTCGACACCCCTGCTGCTGCCGGCGTCCTGCTGGCAGCGCTGCTGGCCGCCCTGGCCTGCCTGCCACTGCTGCGCTGGCTGGATATCCTGCCACTGGGCGCCGAAACCAGTCGGGCGCTGGGCATACGGCTGGAACGGGCACGCCTGGGGCTGTTGCTGCTGACCTCGATTCTGACTGCCGGTGCCACGCTGGTGATCGGCCCGCTCAGCTTTGTCGGTCTGCTGGCCCCACACATGGCGCGTCTGCTGGGCCTGACTCGGGCCGGCCCGCACCTGTTCGGTGCGGGTTTGATCGGCATGCTGCTGATGCTGCTGGCCGACTGGGTGGGCCGCCAGTGGCTGTTCCCCAACGAAATACCCGCCGGGCTGATGGCCTCACTGATTGGCGGCGCTTATCTGATGTGGGGCTTGCGCCGGCTGTGACTCGACCTGCGGTCTGGCCCGCAGCAGGCGCAAGCCGTTGAACACAACCAGCAGGCTGACACCCATGTCAGCGAATACCGCCATCCACAAGGTGGTATGCCCGGTCAGGGTCAACAGCAGAAACAGCGCCTTGATACCAACCGCCAGGGCGATGTTCTGGCGCAGGATGCGTACCGTCGCCCGTGACAGCTGGATAAAGGTCGGAATCTTGCCCAGATCATCATCCATCAGCGCCACATCGGCGGTCTCCATCGCGGTATCAGTACCGGCCGCCGCCATGGCAAAACCGATATCGGCCCGGGCCAGTGCCGGCGCATCGTTGATGCCATCACCAACCATCCCAACCCTGCGCCCTTCGGCCTGCCAACGCTCGACCAGTTCCAGCTTGTGTTCAGGCAAGAGTTCAGCATGGGCCTGATCAATCCCGGCCTGCGCAGCGATGGTCCGGGCTGCGTGCGGGTTATCGCCACTTAGCATCCGTGACTCCACCCCAGCCAGACTCAGCCGCCCGATAGCCTCACGGGTGCCCGGTTTGAGCTGATCGGCCACGGCAAACAGAGCCAGCGGTTGCTGCGCATCCGCCAACACCACCACACTCTTGCCCTGGCGCTCCAGCGCTTGCAGTCGCTGCTCCAGTGTTGCGTCGAGCCGGCCCAGCTCGCTCATTAGTCGGCGATTGCCCAGCCAGTAATCCTGCCCATCGATCCGCCCGCGCACCCCGCTGCCCGGCAAGGCGGAAAACCCCTCTACCGCCTGTAACCGGGCCTGTTGCTGCCTAGCGGCACGACTGAGCGCGCTGGACACCGGGTGATCCGAGCGCTCGGCCAGACTCGCAGCCAGCCCGAACAGCAACTCACTACCCTGCCCATTGAGCGGTTCGATATCGGTCAGTTCCGGCTGCCCCAGCGTCAGCGTGCCGGTCTTGTCCAGAGCCAGGCAGTCCAGCTCACGCCCAGCCTCAAGAAAACGCCCGCCCTTGATCAGAATACCCAGGCGCGCGGCCCGGGTCAGACCACTGACCACGGTGACCGGGGTCGAGATCACCAGCGCGCAGGGGCAGGCAACCACCAGCAACACCAGCGCCCGGTAGATCCACTCCAGCCAGTCGCCGACAAACAGAGCCGGAACCAGCGCCACCAGCAGTGCCAGGGCGAATACCGCCGGCGTGTAAATCCGGGCAAAACGATCGATAAACCGCTGGGTCGGTGCCTGACTGGCCTGCGCCTGCTCCACCGCACGAATGATCCGCGCCAGGGTACTGTTGCTGGCCGCCGCCGTGACCCGATACTCCAGCTCGCCTTGCTGGTTCAGACTGCCGGCGAACAAGCTATCGCCCGGGCGCTTATCGACTGGCAGACTTTCCCCGGTAATCGGCGCCTGATTGATGCTCGAATGCCCACTGAGCACCTCACCATCCAGGGCGATGCGCTCGCCCGGGCGCACCCGCACCCGATCACCCAGCGCGACTTCGGCCACCGACACATCCCGCCACTGACCATCGGCCTGCAACACTCTGGCCTGGGCCGGGCTCAGATCCAGCAGCGAACTGATCGCCCGCCGGGCGCGCTCCAGCGAGCGCTCCTCGATCAACTCGGCGATGGTGAACAGAAACATCACCATCGCCGCTTCCGGCCACTCGCCAATCAGCATGGCCCCGGTCACCGCCACACTCATCAATGCATTGATGTTGAGTTCGCGGCGGCGAATAGCCTGCCAGCCGGCCTTGTAGGTCCCTAGGCCGCACAGCAGGATCGACAGTAACGCCAGCGCCGCTACCCGCCAGTCACCAGCCAGCCCGGCCAGATGCAACACTTCAGCGGCCAGTGCCGCCAGCCCGGCTGCCGCCAGACGCCAGCGCCCCCACGCTGAGCGATGCTCGCTGCTTGAGCAGCCATCCGCGCCGCAGCAGTTATCGATTTCAGGCTTCAACGCCTGGGGTTGGTTATCGCAACAGGACATATTCCAGACTCTCCGTGGTTGTCTGTTTGCCATTGCACACCCTATAGTTACTACAGGGTCAAGCAATTCAGGACACGACGAGATGAAAATCGGTGAACTGGCCAGGCATACCGGCTGCCCGGTGGAGACCATCCGCTACTACGAACGCGAAGGATTGCTGCCGGCACCGGCCCGCAGCGCCAGTAATTATCGGCTGTACGGGCAGGCACATGTTGAACGGCTGGGCTTTATTCGCCACTGCCGGGTACTGGACATGAGTCATGAAGAGATTCGCCAGTTGCTGGCCTTGCGTGACGACCCGCAGTCGCCCTGCGACAGCGTCAATGACCTGATCGACGCCCATATCGGCCATGTCGAAACGCAAATGGCCAGCCTGCAAGCGCTGCATCAGCAACTGGTCGAGCTGCGCCACCGCTGTTCCGGGCACAATGACACCGGGCACTGCGGTATTCTCAATGAACTGGAAAAACGTGATCCTGTTTCAGGCGGCCCAAGCCGGCTGCATCCTCTAAGCTGATAAGCGCCCAATCAACCAGGGAACATCTGAACACAACCAGGAGTCCTGCTATGTTTGAACCAGGCCACCTGCATTTAAGCCGTATGCAGCTTTTGCCCAGCGATGTCGGCTTCAGCATCGACATCCGCTACGAAATCGACGAGCAATGCACTGCCGTGCATTTCACCCTGGAGGGGGAAATCAAGGGCGAACCCCTCAAGGAAAGCTTTTCTTTGCCGCGCGATACCGCCTTCAACTTCGCCAGCAATATCGATCACATCCTGCGCCACCACGGTGTAATCACCCCGGAGTTCCTCTCGGTCTCGGCCCACCATGAGTACGATGAAATGTTCGAAGACATCCGCGCCAAACTGCACGCCTGGCATGGCGAGGCGATTGATCCAGATCATTTGACGTAAAAGCGCCGCATATTGCACGACCAAAGACAAACAAAAAACCCCAGCTTCTTGCAAAGCTGGGGTTTCTGAATAATGGCGCAGCGGACGGGACTCGAACCCGCGACCCCCGGCGTGACAGGCCGGTATTCTAACCGACTGAACTACCGCTGCGCGTCGTTCAGAGAACACCGGAATCCGGTATGGGTGGGGCCACCCTGTCCGTCTGAACTGGCGCGCATTTTAAACATTCCTCCAGCGGAGTCAAGCACTTGCATAAGATTTATTGTCTTGCGCCTGCACTTTAGGTTTGAGGCTCAGGCGGCAGACCGCAGGTATCACCAGCAGGGTCAGCACGGTCGAGGCCAGCAAGCCGGAAATGATCGCCCAGGCCATCGGTGGCCACAGGGTCGATGATGAAAAGGCCAGCGGCAACAGACCGGCGATGGTGGTCGCGGTGGTCAGCAGAATCGGTCGGGTACGCCGCTGCACCGCTTCGCTGACCGCCTCCCCTACCGCCTTACCCACCGCCAGACGCTGGTCGACCAGATCAAGCAAGACGATGGCGTTGTTGACCACGATGCCGACCAGGGCAATCACCCCGAGCATCGACTGGAAGCCGAACGGCGAGCCGGACAATACCAGACCGGGGAAAATGCCGACGCTGGCCAGCGGCACGGTCAGAAGAATGATCCCGACCCGGCGGAACGAGTTGAACTGCAGCAGCAGGAAAAACAGCAACAGCAGCATGCCGACTGGTGCGCTGGTGGCCAGCGCCCGGTTGGCATCACCGGAGCCCTCGCTGTCACCGCCCAGTTCCAGCCGGGTCCCAGGCGGCAAGGGCTGGACCTGCAACTGCCGATCCAGCGCATCAAGCACCTGATTGAAGCTGTAGCCGTCTTCCAGCCCGGCCGTGACGCTGTAGACCCGTACCCCGTTGCGTTGGCGGATACTGGCCGGCAACCAGCGCGCCTCGATCCGCGCCAGCGCGGTCAGAGGAATCGCCTCGCCGGCCTGGTTGAATACATGCAGTGACAGCAAGCGCTCCAGCGACTGCCGGGTCCCCTCATGCGAGCGCAGCAGCATCGGAATCGGATCAAGCTCCTGGCGATACTGTTCGACAGTCAGCCCCAGACTCTGGGAGAACAGCGCCCGGGCTACCTCGGCGCGGCTTACCCCCAAGCGCTGGGCCTGGGCATCATCGACCTCGATGGCCAGCACCGGCACGCCCAGATCCACATCATGGCGTACATCCACCGCGCCCTCGACGGCTTTGAGCGCAGTGAACACTTGCTCGGCGGCAGCAATCCGCTGCCGGTCATCGGGGTGGTACAGCCGTACCTCGACCGGCGCCACCCGTGGCGGTCCCTGCCCCAGCCGTTCTGCTACCACATCCAGCTCCGGCCGCTGCCGGGCGACATGCTCGCGCACCCAGTGAATCACTTCACCGGTGGCAGCCAGATCAGTGGTCTGAACGACCAGACGGCCACGGTTGGGCGACTCGGGTGAGCGCAGCAGGTTGTAATAGAAGCTGGGCCCAGCCGAACCGACAAAGCGATGAACCGCCTGTACCTGGGGCAAGCCACGCAACTCGCGCTCCAGGTCGGCGGCTACATCGGCGGTGCGCTGCTGATCGGTGCCTTCTGGCATGTGCAGTTCGACTACCACCACAGGCCGGTCGGCATAGGGGAAAAATTGCTGCTTCATCCAGGGCGTCATGCCCAGGCTGATGATCACCATTACCAGCCCGAACAACACCACAAGCCAGGGAAAGCGGCCACTGACACGGGCCAGACCGGCGCCCAGACGCTCCATCAAGGGACTGTCGAGCGAGGCCGCCGGCTTGAGAAAACGCCCGGCAATCAGCGGCGCGACACTGATAGCCAGCAGGTAGCTGACACTCAGGGTCAGCATGATCATCACCGGAATCCCCCGGGTGAAGTCCGCGGTGCCGCCCTTGGCCAGCAGTAGGGGTGTGAATGCCGCCAGCGTGGTCGCGGTCGAGGCGCCCAGCGGCCCGGCCAGTTCGCGTACCGCCTCATGCATGGCATGGGCCCGTGAGGCGCCGCGGTTGAGCCGATCCTGAATGTTCTCGACCATGACGATGGCGTTATCGATCAGAATCCCAAGCGAGATCACCATACCAATTACCGCGATCTGGTGCAGGACACCGCCGCCGAAGTTGTACAGCCCAAGACTGATCATCGCCACCAGCGGCAGCATGGTCGCCACCAGCACGCCCATCCGCCAGCCCATGCCAACCAGCACCACGGCCACAATGATCAGCACACTCAGCAGCAGGCTCAGCTCCAGGCTATCCAGACGCTCCTTGACCTGATCCGGTTGAAAAAACATCTCGTCAATCTGCAGCGGCTGAAACTCGTCACGCAGCAGATCCAGACGCTCGCGCAACTGCTCACCGAAACGAATCGCATCGACCTGGCCACGCTGCGCAGTCAGACTGACCAGAACCGCTTGTTCACCATCAAACCAAGCCTGGGGCTGAGCCGGCTCCAGCGGGCCACGCCAGACATCGGCAATCGCCGCCAAAGGCACGCTGCCGCCTTCAGGCAGCGGAATCTGGGTGCCGCGTAGCGCTTCAATACTGGTGAACTCGCTGTTGGGCAACACTCCAAGACGTTTGTCATCGACCACCACAAAACCGCCGGGAATGACCTGGTTGCGCTGGGCCAGCAGCGTACTCAACTGTTGTGGTGTCAGGCCCAGACGACGCATTTCGGCATCGCGCAGGGCGATGGTGATCTGCTCGTCGGCCTCACCTTCCAGTTCGATCCGCGACACCCCTGGCAAGTCCATCAGGGCTCGTTTGAGGCGCTCGGCCTGCTGACTGAGCTGCACTAGGGAAGCGTCGCCGCGCACCGCCAGCACGACCGCCGGGATATCGATCAGCCGATCATCCAGACTCATGCGGGCAACGCCGTCGGGAAACTCCAGCCGGGCCCGCTCCATCGCTTGGCGCACCCGGTCCCAGGCTGAGTCGGTGTCGTAAATTCTATCTTCAAGGTTGATGCTGATCAGCACCACGCCGGTCCGCGCGGTGGCGGTGAAATAGTCGATCTCCTCTACCTGTGACAGCTCATCGGACAGTGGCTCCAGCACCATCCGCTCGACCGCCTCGGCCATGGCCCCAGGATAAATCACCGTGATCATGCCAGCACGCTGGGGAAAGCTCGGATCCTCCTGGCGCGCCATGGTCAGATAGGAAGCCAACCCCAGCAAGCACAACATGGTAACCACCAGCCCGATCAATCGGGCCCGGGTATTGAGTAGCAGATTCATGGCAGCAGCTCCACCCGGTCCTGATCGGCCAGCCGGGTCAGGCCGGCATATACCACCTGCTCGCCCGGCTGCAGGCTACCCGCTTCCAGCAACGCCCGCTCACCCTGCATGCCACGCACCTTGACTGCTACCCGGCTCACCCGTTCACCCTCGATACGAAATACCGACAGACCTTCGGCCGAACGCATGATCGCCGCCAGCGGTACGCTGAGCTGGCCCGGTTGCTGGCGTGCCAGCCCTACCTCCACCGCATCGCCGGCCTGCAGGTCGGGCTCATCAAGGCTCAATACCAACGGATAAAGCACACTGCCCTGCGAGGCGCTTTGGCCGATTTCACTGACCCGCCCCAGCCACTGCCCTTCACGCACACTGGCCCACACCGGCAGGCTTTGACCCAGCTCGACGCCATGGAGCAAGGCAGCCGGAACCCGTACTTCAACTTCATGGCCAGCCGACGCAGACAAGCGCAATACCGGTTGTCCTGGCGCCACGTACTCACCCGGCTCGACCAGCAAAGCCTCAATGCTGGCGTCGAACGGGGCCAGCAAGCGCATTTCTCCCTGCAATTGCTCGCTCTGGCGCAATGCTGCCCGGGCACTATTGACCGAGGCCAGCAACGCATCGCGACGGGCCGCCTGCTGTTCGCGCTCCTGGGCTGACATAACACCGCGCTGATACAACTGTTCGGCCCGGTCGACATCACGCCGGGCCTGCTCGGCCTGGGCTTGCAGCTCCTGCAGCCGAGCCCTGGCCGCATCACGGGCCGGCTCCAGCTCCGGGTTGTACAGCCGTGCCAGCAACTGACCGGACTTAACCTGCTGACCGATCTCCAGTGGCCGCTCGCGCAGCACACCACCTACCTGAAAGGTCAGTACGGCTCGCTGACGCGGCCTGACCAATCCGGCAAACCGCAATGGCTCCTCTGCTTGCGCTAGACTCACCTCGGCCGCGCGCACCGCAACAGCAGGTGTCAGCGGCAACGCCGCTGCATCAGCCTGCTGCTCTCGGCCGCAACCACTGGCAGTGGCCAACAGCGGCACTAGCAACACCACCAACAACGGTGGCAACCAGGATTTCGGGACATCAGCAAGGCGGGACATGACGGACTCCTGAAAAGGGCAGGATTATTTTTGACAGTTTGTCATCGTTTGACAAATTGTCAATAACATCACAAACTCCATTCGTCAGCCATCAGTTAGTGAGCTACCTATGAGCGTTGAGCAACGCCGGGAACGGGAAAAGCAGGAGCGCCGAGACAGCATTCTTGATGCAGCCGAGCAGGTTTTCTTCAGCAAGGGCTATGAGCGCTGCTCTATGGATGAGATCGCCCGGGCCGCCCAGGTCAGTCGCGCCCTGCTGTACGTCTACTTCAAAGATAAGGCCGCAATCATGCGCGGCATCATGCTACGCGCCGGCGAATCGATCCGCAGTCATTTCCGCCAGGCCATGGAGGCCTCAAGCAGCGGAGCCGAGCAGATTGAAAATATCGGCCGAGCTTACTACCACTTCAGCGTTGAGCATCCCAACTATTTCGATGTACTGACCCAAGCCCAGGGATTCGCCCACCCAGACGAGCCTGACGAACAGAGCCTGGCCCTGCAGCAATGCAGCATCGACGCCATGCACCTGATGATTCAGGCACTGCTCCAGGGCGTAGCCGACGGCAGTCTGAGCGCCGAGCGGGTCAGCGATCCACTGCAAACCGCCTACTATCTGCGCGGCGCCTTACATGGAGTGATCATGCAATGTCGGCACATCAGTGAAATCGAACTGCCTGACCACCCCAACCCGGAGCAACTGGTCAGCTATACCCTGGGCATGCTGACCCAGTCGATGCGGCCCTGAAGCCCGCTCAACCAGCCAGCTTCAGGCGTAGGGTTCGGGTAATCTGATCGCGCCAGCGCGGCGCCACGGCAGCCCGGTCAGCAAACGCCGGCCATTGACTAACCACCTCGGCCACCTCCCGCAACAGAGCTTCAGCGCGTCCGCGCTTTAGACCGGCAACCCGGGCACAGGCCTTGATATCATCCAGGGTGAAGTGATCGCGCTTGCCATTGAGGCTCATCTGATGACTCGCGGTCCACATACCCTCGGGATTGTAGCTGTAGGTCACGTCAAAGGCCGGCGATAATGACCAGCGCCCCTGACGATCCATCAGAAAGGCAATGTTCTTGACGTGATCATCCTGGTTACGGGCGACGATATTGAACAGCATGCGCCGGAATTGCTGCTCCAGCGCCGCCATCGGCAGCCCCAGGCGGCGAATCACCTGCAACGCCTGCTCGTAGCTGTAGGCACCAGCCTGATTGAAGTCGAAATGAGCCAGCGCACACAGTGACTGCATGTGCAACTTGCCGCCGCCGGGCAACCGATCAAACCGCCGGGTCATGAAGTGCCGGCGCCCGCCTTCCTCCAGCAACCGGCACTCACTCATGTCAATACCCGCCTCGCGGGCCATCAGGTAGTAGGCATATTCGATCGCACAATAACCCTGAGGATCATCCAGCTCCTTGTCGCGATTGCCGGAAACCCCATCGAACTTCAGTAGCCAGTATTCAAAACCTTCTCCAGCCTCGACCTGACCAGAACGTACCTCATTGGTCTGCGGCTGCCAGGCAATCACAGCTTTGGCTCGGGCGCCACCGGCCGAGGTTCCCACTCGCAGAATGTCACGCAGGGCCGCAGCCTTGTCGGCATCAGCAAAACTGCCCTTCAGATCGTTACGGTGCGCCAGCACTTCAGAGGCCAACTCAACCAACGCATCGATGCTGACCCGCTCCGACTCACGGGCCTGAGGTCCAGTAGTCGGCAAAAACTCAAGCGCCCCCATCCCCCGCCGCCCGGTGTAACACAGGCGCTCTACCGCATTGAAACTGTCCGGGCTACGCCCCTGAGTTGCCAGCCAGGCATCGATCAGAGCATTGCCGAATTTGTCCGGCAAACAGTCAGCCAGCAGCCCAGGCAAACCGTGAAAAGTTTGCCTGGGCAGCTCAGGAAAGCGGTAAACCCGTGGTGACAAGGGCATCACCAATGGCGACAGTTCAATGCCGCTACCAATAAACCCCGGATCGTACTGGAACGCCGCCGTAGCTTCACCCGGCTCCTGTGCTACCGCGCCAATGGTCCGCCCCCATAGCCGGACCTCGGCCAGTGTGGTCATTCGTCATCTCCCCACTGCCATTCGCCCTTGGGCTCGGCCACCGCACGGCGCGATGCTCGTTGCGGCGGCTTGCCCTTGCCACGTAGCAGCGCCATTGGCCCCGGTCCGGTATCCGGCAACAAGGCTTCCAGGCCGCCCAGCCGACCCAACACCCGCAGCACCCGAATCAGACTGAGCAGTTGGCTGGACTGCCCCGCCTCCAGACGCTCCAGAGTACGCTTGGACAAACCAGCCTGCTCCGCCAACTGGGCCTGGGTCAAACCACTGTCAAGTCGCAGCCGGGCCAACCGCCCTCCCAGCTCGGCCAACACTGCATCATCAGTCAGCGAGTCAGATAACCGCATAAGTCGTCATCCGTTGCGAAATAAACATTATTTGCATATTAAGTCGACACATTAAGCGACTTATACAGCAAAAAACAAAAACAATCAAATCGTCATATGTTACGAATAAAGCAACAAAAAAGACCCTATTCGCCATAAGTGACGAATAGGGCCTCAGAAAGAAGAACTAATGAGGCAGACGCGACAGCAAGCCCTGATCCAGACTCAGCTTGCCGGCACCCGACAACATCAAGGCCACCGAACCGGCCAGCAGCGACAGCGCAAACTCATAGCCGTTGTTGCTCATAAACAAGCCGTTATCAATATGCACGGCAAAGATCGCCACCAGCATGGTGAAGGCCAGCACCAGCGCCGCCGGACGAATAAGCAACCCCAGGACCAGACACAAACCACCGAAAAACTCGGCCGACCCCGCGCCCAGCGCCATCAGATAGCCCGGCTGCAGCCCAATTGATGCCATCCATTGACCTGTCCCCTCCAGTCCGTGACCACCAAACCAGCCAAACAGCTTTTGGGCGCCATGGGCCATGAAGATGATACCGAATGGTATACGCAGCGCCAGCGGGGCCCAGTGCTGCCCAGGGTTGATGATTGACTGAAGGATATTCATAGCGACTCCTTGATGGGGATGCAGGCAATGTGCCCGTTAAAATAACTGTAGGTCAGCGCCGCAGCCGCGTCTAACTTGCCCGCACCAGACGCTCAGGGCAGCTCGGACTGAGCCTGATGCAGCCAGGCCTCGAACTCCGAATCAGGCAGCAACCCTCCCCCGGTACTCCACAACAGATGCACCGCTTGCGCCGGGTTCACTCCTTGCGCCAGACACCATTGCCGTCCGGGCTCACTCTCCATCAGCCAGCCTGGACCGGTAAATCCGGCACAGGCCGAGTGCTCAAGTCGTTCGCCCAGAGTACCCCAGGCTAGAGCCAGGCCTCGCTGCAACTGCGCGTCACTGACGGTAAAGACGCCTGCAAGCCGATCCTGCATAGCATTGCTGGCCAGCATGGAGGCCTGAGCTACCGCCATGCCATCGGCCAGGGTGCGGTTGTCCAGGCCAATATCGTAGACCGACAACGGCTGCTCCAGGCCTGCCGCCAACTGCAGCAAAACCGAGGGCGAGGCGACTGGCTCGGCGAACCAGACGTGTACTGCATCACCCAGCAATTGTTTGAGTCCATAGGCAATCCCGCCTGGCGCGCCGCCAACACCACAGGGCAAATAGACCAACAGCGGCCGCTGCGCGGAAACCTCGATTGCCAGTTCACGTAGTTGCGGCAGCAGGCGCCGGGCAGCTACCGCGTAGCCGGCAAACAGCGAACTGGATCGTTCATCATCGACGAAGTGGGACTGCGGGCCAGCCTCAGCCAAGCGCCGACCTTCGGCTACGGCCGCAGCGTAGTCACCGCCATGCTCGACAACATCAACGCCTTGCTCACGCAGCAGGGCTTTTTTCCAATCCTTGGCATCCTGGGACATATGCACCTGAGCCGCAAAACCCAGCACGCGCGCCATCAGTCCAATGCTGATCCCCAGGTTACCAGTGCTACCCACCACCAGTTGATAGCCAGAAAAACAAGCTCGCCACTGCGCAGAACCCAACTCACGAAAGTCCTCCCCCTGCCAGCCATGCTCCCGCGCACAATACTCAGCGAACTCCAGCACCTCATGAAAGCCGCCCCGCGCCTTGACCGAACCGGCCAGTGGCAGGCGGTGATCGGCCTTGAGCAGCCATTGCCCCTGCCCGCCATAGGCATCGCGCAGGGCATCGGCTGGCAATAGCGGCGATTCGACTACCCCATCACAGGCCGCCAATGCAGGGGAGCCCGCCGCCAGCAAGGGAGCCGCACGTTTCAATCGCTGTTCAGCCTGATCAATCAGGGCAGGGTCGAACAGTTCCGGCTGGGTACGAACACCGGGATTGATCCACAACATTGGAGCCTGGCTTCGCAGAGCCTGACGCAACATGTCATCCAGCATGGTGTTTGCCTCGGGAGATTGCTTGTCGCATGATAGTTCAACAGCAGTTTAGCGGAGTTGCGATGATGCCGATGATCGGTTGGCTGTTTCTACTGATGGCTTTCGGCCTGGTGCTCGGCAGTTTGCTGATGTTGCGCGACAGCGCCAACAAGATGCCCATCGACAAGGAAAAGCTCAAGCGCATCAAAGAGCGTCAGGCTGAACTCGAGGCAGAAGAAGCCAAGGAAGCCGAACGCAAAAAGGACTGAAAACCCGGTAGAATGCCCGGCAGATTCAACTCGCAGGATTTCACCCCATGATCAATTCACTGCAAGCCCAACTGCTCAAGGCCGGCCTGGTCGACGAGAAAAAGCTCAAACAAGCCCAGCGCTCGAAGAAAAAACAGGCCAAACAGCAGCCCGAAAAGGTTGTGGATACCGCGGCACTGGTGGAAAAAGCCCGGGCCGACAAGGCCGAGCGGGACCGTCAGCTCAACCAGCAACGCCAGGAAGAGGCTGCCCGCAAGGAGCGTGAAGCTCAGGCCAAGCAGTTGATCGAACAGAACAAAATCGAGCGCACTGGCGGTGAAGTGCCCTACCAGTTCGCCAGCAAGAACAAGATCAAGAAGATTTATGTCACTCAGGAGCAGTTCGACAGACTCAGCCGCGGCAAACTGGCCATTGCTCGCTTGGGCGGGCAGTTCGAGCTGATTCCATTGGAGGTCGCGGACAAGGTCAAGGAACGGGCCCCGCATTGGCCGGTAATCATCGCCAAGGTCGAAGAAGTCAGCGAGGACGATCCCTACGCCGCGTACCAGATCCCTGACGATCTGATGTGGTAATACAATCGGCCCGGGCACAATGCCCGGGCCAGCCAACCATTATTGCCGCTGTTCCTGCTCGTCCTCTTCCTCGACCTGCTCCGGCTCATCCAGGGCAGAGTCATCCACCAGCTCGGCATCTTCCTTCATTCGCTCGACACGCTCACGCTCACGGGTCTCCTCGGCCTCGGGGCAGTCCAGCTTGAGCAGGAAGGTCCGTGACACATCGATCAGGCCGACATGTTCGATGGTCCGCCGACCAATCAGCACCGGATAGGTCATGTCGCCGCGGTCACGCAGGGAGAACTGTTCTTCATAAACCTGATTGCCGATGCACATCGCCATTTTCACCACCGGCCGACGATCCTCGCCGCCCGCCCCGCGCACCAGCACCCGACGATAGACCGGCCGCTCAAACTTCAGGGTCACCAGTTCGCCGCTATCGGCATCCTTAACCGGCACGTCATAACGCACCCAAGGATTGCCGTTGAGGGTGAAGTTCTCGATGTTGATCGCATGCATCGAAGAGGTCAGTGCACCGGAGTCAACCTTGATCTTGACCGCCGTATGCTCCGGCAGGATTCGGCCCTTTTCAACCCAGCCAACGATTACCTGCGCGGCAACCGGTTGCTCCGAGGCTTCGGGGTCTTCGTGCTGCTCGGCCTCGGCCCAGGCCACCGGGGCCAACACCGACAAGCACACCGCCCAACACCAACGCTTGATCACTGAATGCATGAGAGATCCTTTGCAGAAACAACAGGATAGACCGGCAGGAATAGAAAAAGTGCCACACCAGCCGGGATACTGGCCATTTGCGGACCAAAACGGCGCGCATTTTATATGATTTGACGGCGCTGAATAGAGGGGCCAAGCGGGGAAATGACGCTTGTCACGCAACAGCCCATAAGCCTGACCGGGGTCCCACCATAGCCAACACGAATCATTGAGCGTGGCCACCAGCTTGGCATTACACTGATGAGCCCACAGAAAACCGACGCCAATTTGACATCATTTTTTTTGTTCAGACGGGTTCAGGTTTACCTGAAAGTGCCGATACAGACGCTAGGGGACCGCAGCCACTGGCATAGGGCGCGGCAATACAAGAACAAACACAAGTCGTTTGCGCGTGGAGGTTTTAATGAAGCTGTTGCGCAGCATCAAAATCAGTCAGCGGATCTGGCTGATCCTTATCGTCGCTCTGGTCAGCATGACTCTTCTGTCAGTTACCGCGCTCGTCGGCCTCAAGAGCGAACTGCGTCAGGCGGAAATCACCAAGGCCACCCATCTGGTGGAAGTGGCCCACGACCTCATGGCTCACTACCACGGCAAACAGATGCGCGGTGAGTTGAGCGAGGAGCAGGCTCGCAAGCAGGCTCTGGACGCCTTGCGCGGGCTACGCTACGACGGCCAGGAATATTACTGGGTCAATGACATGAACAACATCATGATCATGCACCCGGTAGCGCCCCAGACCGAAGGCATGGACCTGACCAACATCAACAGCTCAGATGGGCGCCGCAATGTCATCGTCGACATGGTCAACATGGCCCGCAGCCAGGGCACCGCGCATATCGAGTACACCTGGACCCGCCCCGGCAAGAACCCTGGCGAAGACGAAGGCGTTGGCAAAATCGCCGCGTTCAAGCACTTCAAGCCCTGGGACTACATGGTCGGCACCGGCATTTTCATCGAAGACATGCAGTCCAAATTCTGGACCGAGGCCATGCGTCTGCTGCTGGTGGTCAGCCTGATCAACCTGTTGATGATCGTTATTCTGTTCATCATCGGCCGCAGCATTTCCCAACCGCTGAACCGGGTGGTCGACGCCATGCATGATATCGCCAGTGGCGAAGCCGATCTAACCCGCCGGCTGGATGATGACGCCCGAGACGAACTGTCACTGATGGCCCGCTATTTCAACCAGTTCACCGGCAACCTGCGCGGCCTGATCCAGCAACTGGGCGATAGTGCTCGGCAGATGATCAGCGCCAGTCAGCAGCTCGACCAGATCAGCGATAACAGCCTGCGCGACATGACCCGCCAATCGGAGCGCATGGAGCTGATGGCCACCGCCATTAACGAAATCACCTACGGTGTTCAGGACGTAGCCCAGAATGCCAATGCCGCTGCCCATGAGGTAGAAAACGCCAACGAAGGTGCCAACCACGGTCGCAGCCAGGTGGAAAAAACCATCGAGCAGATCAACCACCTGTCCAGCAGCGTCAAGACGGCTGTCGAGCACATGGAGACCCTGGCCACCGATGCCAATGAAATCACCTCGGTACTGGATGTGATCCGCAACATCGCCGAGCAGACCAACCTGCTGGCACTCAATGCCGCCATTGAGGCCGCCCGTGCTGGCGAGATGGGTCGCGGTTTTGCGGTGGTCGCCGATGAGGTGCGCAACCTGGCCCAGCGCACCCAGAAGTCCACCGAAGAAATCCACGAAATGATCACCAAGCTGCAGAACAATACCCAGACGGTGGTCAACGTCATCAACGAAAGCAGCCGCTACTCACAGCTCAGCGTCGAGCAGGTCAACGCTGCCGGTCAGGCACTGGATCAGATCGCCCAGTCCATGCAGCAGATGGTCGCCCTCAACGCTTCGATCGCCAGCGCCACAACCCAGCAATCGACCGTGGTCGAGGACGTCAACAAGAACGTAACCGAAGCCGCCGAGCTGGCCCGTGAAACCACCGACGGCGCCCAGCAGACCGCCCAGGCCAGTCAACACCTGGCCCAGTTGGGACGACAGATAGATGGATTGGTAAGCCGGTTCAAAATCTGAGCAGAGAAGATGGGAGCGCCACAGCGGCGCTCCCATTGACTGACTATCTTCAGAGCACCATCACCGCCAGCCAGCCAAACACCAGCAATGGCAGGTTGTAATGCAGAAAAGTCGGCACCACGGTATCCCAGATGTGGTTGTGCTGACCATCAACGTTGAGACCAGACGTCGGCCCCAGGGTCGAGTCCGAGGCCGGCGAGCCGGCATCTCCCAGCGCCGCCGCCGTACCCACCAGCGCAACGATTGCCAACGGGCTGAAACCCAGCTGCAAGGCCAGCGGTACATAGATCGCGGCGATAATCGGAATGGTCGAGAATGACGAGCCGATCCCCATGGTGATCAACAGCCCCACCAGCAGCATCAACAGGGCCGCCAGAGCCTTGTTATGGCCAATCAGCTCAGCCGAGCTATCCACCAGCGTCTGAATCGAGCCGGTAGCTCGCATCACCTCGGCAAAGCCGGCAGCAGCGATCATGATGAAGCCAATCATGGCCATCATCTTCATGCCCTCGGTGAACACGTCATCGGCTTCGCGCCAGCGCACCACACCCGACACCGAAAAAATCACGAAGCCGGTCAGCGCGCCAATGATCATCGAATCCAGCCAGAGCTGCACAACAAACGCCGCTACCACAGCCACTAACGCAACAAGCAGCGACAGCGGGTTGTAGCTGGCACCCACCCGCTCGGTCTGCTCAATACGCTCCATATCATACTGACGCGGCTTGCGGTAACTGATGAATACCGCCACCGCCAGACCAATCAGCATGCCCAGTGCCGGCAGGGCCATAGCCCGCATCACATTGACGGCTGTCACGTCCGCGCCGCTCTCGGATACGTTGGCCAGCAGAATGTTGTTGAGGAAGATTCCACCAAAACCGACTGGCAGGAACATGTAGGGCGTGATCAGACCGAAGGTAAGCACGCAGGCCACCAGCCGGCGATCGAGCTTCAGCTTGCCCATCACATACAGCAGCGGTGGTACCAGCAGAGGAATAAAGGCAATGTGAATCGGCAGAATGTTCTGCGATGAAATCGCCACCGCCAGCAGTACCAGCACCAACATCCCCTTGAGTAGCCCGGTGCCACCGGACTGCTGACGATTGACCAGGCCCAACGCCTTGTCGGCCAGTGCGTGGGCCAGTCCGGACTTGGCGATCGCCACCGCGAAGGCACCCAGCAGCGCATAGCTCAGGGCCACATTGGCGCCCTTGCCCAGCCCGCCCTGGAAAGCCTCCAGAGTGGCCTCTACGCCCAACCCGCCCAACAGGCCGCCGACTACAGCACCGATGATCAACGCGACCACCACATGCACCCGGCATAGACTCAGAATCAGCATTACCGCAACAGCGGCGACCACTGCATTCATTGGTGTATTCCCATATCGATGAAAGAAGACCTGCTCAAGGCAACCCTGGTATGCAAGGGCTCCCTGGGCCGGAGGCCGCGTACTCTGACGGATAGCGCCCGACCTGTCAAAAGCAGGCCAGTGAACAATCGTGATTTTAGATAGAAGTTATCGTGTTTTTCCGCTATTTCCTGTTCAATTACCGTCCTAACATGGATTCAACGCCACCTTTCACAGGAGTCCTTCATGCTCAATGTCGCGATTGTCGCTGGCAGCAGCCGTAGCAACAGCCAAACCGCCAAAGTCGCCCGCTTCATCCGCCAGGCCCTGATCGACCAGCATCAACTCGATGCCGATGCGGTATCGGTGATCGACCTGGGCAGCAACCCCCTGCCCCTGTGGCCGGCCGAGGGCGCTGACGCCTGGGGAGTCTTCGAGAAACAGTTGAGCGCAGCCGATGCCGTGGTAATCCTGGCCCCGGAATGGCATGGCATGGCCTGCCCGGCGATCAAGAACTTCTTCCTTTACGCCAGCAAGGCGCAACTGGCCCACAAACCGGCAATGCTCGGCGGCATTTCAGCCGGAGTTGGTGGCGCCTACCCCATCAGCGAACTGCGCGCCTCCAGCTACAAGAATTGCCGCCTGTGCTATATCCCTGAGCACCTGATCGTGCGCGGGGTGGAAGCGGTAATGAACCAGGCCGAACCAGCTTCGGAAGATGACAGCCGCATCCGCGCCCGGTTGAACTACACCCTGGACATCCTGCTGCGTTATGCCCAGGCCCTGAAGCCGGTCCGCGGACAAATCGACATGAGCAACCCGGCTTTCGCCAACGGCATGTAACCCCCCCTACTAAAGTCTAAACCTCATTTCAGGGCGCCCACAGGCGCCCTGTCATCGTTCCGCAACCTGTCTGGAACGGGCGATCGCACGCTCCCCCTCTCCGCTCCTCACGACCCCGCCCTGCCCCCTGTTCGACCAAGGTCTTAGCGCCGGACGGGGAACCCCCATGCTTTAGTTGCATCCGCACCGGACATTTGCCCCTGTCAGGTTCATGCTGACGGCCTGCTGCCTGAACGCAGTTGTATCTGACGATACCGGTCAAGCCGTTTTGACACTATGGAGAACAATAATGAAGCATGTCAGACCCAAGGCGCTGGCCACTGCCGTGGCCCTTTCATTGATCGCCCCGATGGCCAACCAGGCAACCGCCGCCGGCTTCGTCGAAGATGCCAAGGCCTCCCTGCAGCTACGCAACTTCTATTTCAACCGTGATTTCCGTGACCCAGGCGCTCAATCCAAGGCCGAAGAATGGGCCCAGGGCTTCATTTTTCGAGCTCAATCGGGCTATACCGAAGGTGCTGTAGGCTTCGGCCTCGATGCCTATGCCGCTCTGGGCCTGAAGCTCGACTCGGCGGACGACCGGGCCGGCACCGGCCTGCTACCCAACTCCTTCGGCAATGAAGGTCCCGGCAATTACAGCCACGCCCTGCTGACTGGCAAGGCCAAGGTTTCCAAGACCGAGCTGAAAGTTGGCGGCCTGTATCCGCAGATTCCGATTGCCCAGGCCAGTGACATTCGCCTGATCCCCCAGATGTATACCGGCGCCAACCTGTCCATGGGTGAGATCGAGAACCTCGATGTCCAGGCTGGCCAATTGCGTGATGTGGTCTTTCGCGCCAGTACCAACCGTGAAGATATCCGCGCCACTGTCGGCGGCTCCTCAGATCGTTTCAACTACCTGGGCGGCAACTACAAGTTCAACCAGAACAGCACCACCTTCGGTCTCTGGCGCGGTGAGTTGAAAGACGTCTACGGCCAGACACTGGTCAACCTGATCCACAACATGAACGCCGGCGACTGGAAACTGGGCGCCAACCTGGCTTATTTCGACACCCGCGACATTGGCAGCCAGCCCATGGACATCGACCACAAGATGAAGTCCCTGATGCTCTCGGCCGGTCTTGGTCACCATACCTTCCGGGTCGGTTACCAACACAGTGATGGCGATACCTCCTTCCCCTACCTGGCCGAGAACAACCCCTATATCGCCAACTACGTGCAGATCCTCGACTTCGCCCGAGCCGATGAAAAGTCCTGGCAGGCACGCTATGACCTGGACTTCGCCGCTGTCGGGCTGCCGGGTTTGAGAGGTTTTGTCCGTTATATCCGTGGCAGCAATATCGACATGGGTCCGGCTGGCCGGGGCAAGGAATGGGAACGCGATATCGACTTTACCTACACCCTGCAAAGCGGCCCGCTGAAGAATCTGGCAATCCAGTGGCGTAACGCAATGGTGCGCTCGGACGTGATTCGTGACATGGACGAAAACCGTCTGATTCTGTCCTATACCATCCCCCTGCTCTAAACCTTCAGCGCCCGGGCTAAAGACCCGGGCGCCTTCAGACCACGCAACACCCGCCCCACCCCGGGGCGAAACCAAACTTCACAACCAGCCTCACAACGATCAAAAAAATCATTATATTTCATGAAATTAAGCAGATATCATGAAACACAATGCAAGATCATTGCCCCATTTTAGGGCCCGCCCCGGGCATACTGAAAGCCAGTGGTATCGAAACGGCCCATGAGAACATCCGCGACAATCAGCCGCAGCGCGCTCGGTGCCGCGTCAATCCGGACTCCAGACAGGGGCCAGCGCCGCGTGCCAGCGTCACGGAGCTGCTTGGCTATAATCTTGCATACGTTTGACGCCCATAAATACCTGCCTGGAGAACAACGTGTTTAATGGCCACCCCTTGCCTTACTTCCAGCCACTGATCGATACCGCAACCGGTCGTATCGCCGGCTATGAAGCCCTGGCCCGGTTGCGCGACGAAGAGGGCAACGTCACCAGCGCCGGCCCCCTGTTCACCGACCCGAGCGTCAACCCCGCTGACCTGCTGGAGCTGGATCGCTGTGTCCGCCGCATGGCGCTCGAACGCTTTCGCGATAATCCAGAGGGATTTCTCAGTCTCAACATTTCACCGCTTTGGGTCAGCCAGCTCACTCCCGACTCGCCACTGCCAAGCCTGCAGTTGCTGGAGGAAGTGGGCCTGCCCCCCGAACAGGTAGTCTTTGAAATCACCGAACTACAGGGCAACATCGAGCAGTTGCGCGACGTAGTCAAACGCTACCGCGAAGCCGGTATTCGCATTGCCATTGACGACTTCGGAGCCGGCTATTCGATGCTGGACCGGGTGCTGGCACTGGAGCCTGACATTCTGAAACTGGATATCCAACTGTTCCGCAAGGCGGCCAGCGGCACAGGCAACAGTGGTGACTTTGTCCGGGCTCTGGCCCTGATGGCGGAGAAAAGCGGCTGCTGGATCATTGCCGAAGGCGTGGAAAACGAACAGGAACTGCACTTCGCCCTGGAGTGCGGGGCGCGTTATGTCCAGGGTTACCTGTTTGCCCGCCCAGAGGAAAACTTCCTGCCCAACGACGCAGTGCAGGAGCAGTTCTCCCAATTGCGTGATCACTACGTCAAGGAGAAGCTGGCCGAGCGCGCCCAACTGGCCAAGCTGCGCCGTGAGCTGGCAGTGCTTTTCAGTGAACTGCGTCAGTGGCTGAGCCGTGGCGCCCGACCAACTGATCTGCCCTCGCCCAAGGCCTATCCCTGGCTGCTGCGCTGTTTCCTGTGCGATGCCCATGGCACCCAGATTTCACCCAACTACGAGTGGACCGGCCAGCAATGGCGTTCAGACCCGCGCTACCTCGACCACAACTGGTCGTGGCGCCCCTACTTCTACCAGATCCTGGCAGAGGCCGGTGAGGACAGCCGGGTGATCCTTTCCAATCGCTATCGCGATGCGACCAGCAACCAGTACTGCCTGACCTCGGGATTGTTTATCGACGACAGCCGGCACCTGTTGCTGGTCGATATCGACCTGTCCCAGCTGTAATCAATTGCAATTGTGAGCCTGCAGCGGGAGTTGATGCTCCCGCCTCCCGGGAACGGTACATGAACCGTTCCCGGGCTCCTTAGCCTTCCAGTCGCTCCAGCGACACCAGCTTTCCATCCTCGGTAAAGCACATGAGGAAGCTGCCAAACACCCCCTCATGGGTCAGAAAACGCCGCAGGTGATGGGCCGGCAGACTAACCCGCCGGCCATCACGACTACGCATCAGCACCCGCTCTGCCCGCCCCTGATACCAGGCCAGATAACGCTCGGCGGGCAGTGCCAGATCAACGATCAACTGCTGCATGCGTCCTCAACTGCCATTTGCCGTGCATTCTGAGCCAGATCAAGCAGCTCACGCATGGCTACAGCCACCATCGGATAATCACCACTGCCTGCGCTCTTGAGATCAATCAGCATGGCACGCCAACGCTGTACCAGGGTCTGATTGCGCTCCACCCAGGTTTCGACCAGTTGACCTACCGGCTGCCTGGCATCAGCTGATTGCAGGGCCGAAACGGTCATGGTCCGAATCTGCCAGTCCAGGTCATCCCGGTAGCTTTCACGCGCCAGAGCCTGCCAATGGTTGTCCACCGGCAAGCCGGTGACCTGCTGGGCGAACCATGGCAGTTGCAGCTCGCTACCCAAGGAGAAGAACACCTGAGCCACCCGTTCGGTCGGCTGCCCTGTAGCATCAGCCGCCTCAATGATCCCCAGCATGGTATAGAAATGCCCGGTACCAGCCACCAGGCGGGCGATTTCATCCGGCACTCCAGCGTCCACATAGCTGCTGAACTTGGCCTCCCACAAGGCTCGCACCGGGCCTTCGAACAAACTGTCGAACTGCTCAGCCAACGCTGCAATACGCGGGGCAAAATGCTCCACTTCACGGGCCGGATCCAGTGCCCCACGGCGGTTGCGGATAAACCAGCGAGTAGCCCGCCGTCCCAGCCGGGTCAGATCATCCATCAGTTCCATCTGCACCTCGGCTGGCACCTGGTGATCCAGTGCCTCAATGGCTGCGAAGTGCTCCATAAGCCGGAACACATCACGAGCCACCACATAGGCTTTGGCGATATCACTGGGCAAGGCCCCGGTCGACTGCTCCAGCCGGCGCAAGAAGGTAATGCCCATGTGATTGACCAGATTGTTGGCCAACTGGGTGGCAATGATCTCGCGACGCAAACGGTGGTTGCGCAACGCCGAGGCGTACTTGTTGACCAGGGTAGCCGGAAACGCGGTATTCAGCTCACGGGCGACATAGCTGTCCTCTGGCACATCCGAGGCAATCAGCCGCTCCTTGAGGTCGGCCTTGGAATAGGAAATCAGTACCGACAACTCGGCCCGGGTCAGGCCCTTGCCCTGTGCCACGCGCTCAGCCAACTGCTCATCATCGGGAATGAACTCCAACGCCCGGCTGAGCTTGCCGCTGTTTTCCATTTCGGTGATGAAGCGGCGGTATTCACCCATGGTCTGACGCGCCTGACACTGCGCCAGACTGATGGCCTGGGTCTGCTTGTAATTGTTGCCCAACACCAGCTCGGCCACCGCGTCGGTCATGCTCGCAAGCAGCTTGTTGCGCTGCTTGCCGGTCATGTCCTGGGCAGCCACCACTTCGTTGAGCAGGATCTTGATGTTGACCTCGTGGTCAGAGCAGTCGACCCCGCCGGCATTGTCGATGAAGTCAGTGTTGGTCGCGCCGCCGTTGAGGCAGAATTCGACCCGGCCAAGCTGGGTCATGCCCAGATTGCCGCCCTCACCCACCACCCGGCAGCGTAGCTCACGCCCGTTGACCCGCAGCACGTCATTGGCCTTGTCACCAACATCGGCGTGGGTTTCACTGGCTGCCTTAACGTAGGTGCCGATCCCACCGTTCCAGATCAGGTCCACTGGCGCCTTGAGCAGACTGTGGATCAGCTCAGCCGGCGTCAGCTTGTCAGCCTGAATGTCGAACAGGCGTTTCATCTGCGGGGTCAGGCTGATCTGTTTGAGGCTACGGTCGAAAATCCCGCCCCCCTCGGAAATCAGCTCGCGGTTGTAGTCAGCCCAACTCGAACGCGGCAGATCGAACAGGCGCTGGCGCTCATCGAAGCTGCGCTCGGCATCCGGGTCCGGATCGATGAAGATATGCTGGTGGTTGAAGGCCGCCACCAGTTTCAGACTGCGCGACATCAACATGCCATTGCCAAACACATCGCCGCCCATGTCGCCGATACCGATGACAGTGAACGGATCCTGCTGCACATTGATGCCCCGCTCACGGAAGTGCCGCTGTACTGAAACCCAGGCACCGCGCGCGGTAATCCCCATTTTCTTGTGGTCATAGCCTGCCGAGCCACCGGAGGCGAACGCATCACCAAGCCAGAAGCCATAGCCTGCAGCGATTTCATTGGCGATATCGGAGAAGGTCGCAGTACCCTTGTCCGCCGCCACCACCAGATAGGGATCGTCTTCGTCGTGGCGCACCACCTGGGCCGGCGGCACTACCTGGCCTTCAACCAGGTTATCAGTCAGATCAAGCAGCCCCTGGATGAATAGCCGGTAACAGGTGATCGCCTCCTGCTGAATCTCGTCGCGGTTACCACCTGCCGGCAATCGTCGGGGGACAAAACCACCCTTGGCTCCCACCGGCACAATCACCGCATTCTTGACCTGCTGAGCCTTGACCAGCCCAAGCACCTCTGTACGGTAATCCTCTTCACGATCCGACCAGCGCAAACCGCCTCGGGCGACCTTGCCGCCACGCAGGTGCACCCCTTCAAAGCGCGGCGAATAGACGAAGATCTCGTACATTGGCCGCGGTAACGGCAATTCAGGGATAGCCTGCGGATCGAACTTGAAGCTGATGTAATCCTTGCTCTGGCCAGCGCTGTCGCTCTGGTAGAAATTGGTCCGCAGCGTCGCCTTGATCAGATCCAGATAGCGTCGCAGGATGCGGTCCTCGTTGAGTACCGCCACCTCATCCAGCGCGCCCAGAATCGCCTGTTCCAGGCGTTGCTGCTTGTCTTCCAGCGCCTCACCAGTAAGCTTGCGAGCCAGATAGAAACGGGTCTTGAACAAGCGCACCAGTTCATGGGCAATGGTTGAGTGGCTGGCCAGTGTATTGGCGATGTAAGGCAACTCGAAGCCCAGACGAATCTGCTTGAGGTAGCGAGCATAGGCGCGCAGCAATGCAACATCCCGCCAGGGCATGCTGGCCAGCAGAACCAGGCGATTGAAGCCATCATTCTCGGCCTGCCCGCTCCAGACTCCGATGAAGGCCTCACGGAACAGTTCGTTGACTTCCTGAATATCCAGACCGCCTTCCTGGGCGTAGGTAAACTCGAAATCGTGAATCCAGAAACGCCGGCCATCCTGACGCACGAAGCAGAACGGGAACTCGCCCAGCACTCGCAAACCCAGATTTTCCAGAATCGGCATAACATCCGACAGCGGCAGCGGCTCGTCCAGATGGTAGAGTTTGCAGTGCAATACCCCGCTCTTTTGCGCCAATGGCTGGTAGAAGCTCATGCCCAGGCGCTGCTGATCAGTCAACGCCAGCAGGTGTTGCAAATCGACCACCCCGGTCGCCGGCGTGAAACGCTCGCTATAGCCAGCAGGAAATCCACCGGTGAATTGACTCATGGCTTCGGTAGCCTTGGCCTCGCCGAGGCTTTCCAGCAGCCGGTCATTAAAATCATCCTGCCAACTGCGGCAGGCATGAATCACATCCTGTTCGATTTTCACGGGGTCGATATCCAGGGGCTGTTTGGGGTCCACGCGCAGAATGAACTGAGTGCGCGCCAACACCGATTCGGAAAAATTGGTCCAGAACTCGCACTCGCTGGACTGCAGGCGATCCATCAGTACCTGCTGGATCTTGATGCGAATATCGGTGGAGTAGATCTCACGCGGGACGAATGCCAGGCAATACCAGAAACGCCCATAGTTACCCTGGCGCAGGAAAATCCGGACCTGATTGCGCTCCTGAATCTGCACGATCCCCAGGGCCGTGCTACGCAGCTCATCTTCGGACATCTGGAACAGGTCGTCACGCGGCAGTACCTGCAAGGTCTGATCCAGCTCCTTGCCAAGATGACCATGCGGGTCAAAGCCAGAAGCCCGTCGCACTGCATCGACCTTGCGTCGCAGGTAGGGAATCCGGTCGACGCTATCGGTGTAGACCCGCGAGGTAAACAGGCCCATGAAGCGGTGTTCAACCAATACCTGGCCATATTCGTCCACTTCTCGCACCGACACATAGTCCGGATAGGCCGGCCGGTGAACCCGGCTGAAACGCGACGCCTTGGCAAAAGACAGCAGCAACGGCGCTTGCAGGTAATCAAGCACCGACTGCGGCAGGTTCTCGATATTGTCATCCAGCGGGCGTAGCCGCGGCACACCCAGACTACGTTCGCTGCGCATGCCCAAACGGCCCGCGGCCAGGCCTTCGTGCACGGCGAACTGCTCATAACCCAGGAAAGTGAAGTGGTTGTCCAGCAGCCATTCGAGATAGGCTACCGCCTCATCGCGCTCAACCCGGCTGAAATAATTGGCCTTGCGCCCCTTGAGCAGCTTGATCAGAGCCTGAACTTCAGCCTTCATCGGCTCGAAATCACTTACCGCTGCCCGCACATGGGCCAGCGACTCCTTCAGGCCGGCCTGAACCGCCTTGAGCTCGGAAGCACTGGCACAGCGATCGATCTCAATGTACATCACCGATTCGGGATGGCTGTCGGGGGGCGACTCACCAGGCGCGCAGATCGTCAGCAACTCACCCTTGGCATCACGCACCACCTGCATCACGCTGTTTTGCAGAGTATGAATTGAGTAGCCCTGGCGCTTGAGTTCCATGCGCACGGTATCAACCAGAAATGGCGAGTCCTGGTGTACCAGCTCGACAATGGTATGTGTCGATTGCCAGCCGTGCTGCTGGGTATCGGGATTGAACACCCGCAACTTTTCCGCCGCCCCCTTGACGCTCTGGAAAAACCGCCAGAACGACAGGGTACAACCAAGCAGATCGGTGTCATGCCGAAGCAGTAGTTCGTTCAGGGATACGATTCCGAAGAACTGCTCGTTGAAGCGGGCAATGGGTGCCTTGTCTTCCGCTTCTACCAGTGTCAGCAAGCGGTCTCTGAGGATAGACAGGAACTCGTCTTTGCTGCTGGCCAAAATGAATGCCATGATGCCTCCAGTTTGTTATCGGCGGCCGTGTATCCGGCCTTGGCAGATATGAAGCACGACTCAGGACAGAGAGTCACGCGCATGTCGCCTGGTTAACACTATTCGCCGCAAGCATTAGTCTAGACCAGAGTTTTTTCGTTAAAGTGACGTTCCCAATGAGCCAGGAAATCCGTTGATGTCCCACCGCGAACAGTTGCTCCAGCTCAAGACGTTCATGGGCCAGCAGATCTTCGGCCAGGAAGCCCTGATTGATCGCATGCTGATCTGCCTGCTGGCCGGCGGCCATGTGCTGGTCGAGGGTGCACCCGGATTAGCCAAGACCAAGGCGATCAAGGCCCTGTCTGAAGGTATCGAAGCCGATTTTCATCGCATCCAGTTCACCCCTGACCTGCTCCCGGCAGACATCACCGGCACCGAAATCTATCGCCCGGAAACCGCCAGCTTCAGCTTCCAGCAGGGACCGATTTTCCATCACCTGGTACTGGCCGACGAAATCAACCGGGCACCGGCCAAGGTTCAGTCAGCGCTGCTTGAGGCAATGGCCGAGCGCCAGGTCAGTATCGGCCGGGAAACCTACCCGCTGCCCGAGCTGTTCATGGTTATGGCGACCCAGAACCCGATCGAGCAGGAAGGCACCTACCCGCTACCCGAAGCCCAGCTCGACCGCTTTCTTATGCATGTGCGTATCGGTTTCCCTGATGCCGCGCTGGAGCGCCAGATTCTGCAATTGGCCCGGGGCGAAGCCCAGGGGATCGAACCGCAGATCGCCCGCAAGATCAGTCAGGACAATATTCTCTCCGCCCGACAGGAAGTGCTGGCACTGTTCATGGCCGAGGCCGTCGAGGAATATTTGATCCAACTGGTCATGGCCACTCGGCGCCCCGAGCTATACAACCCCCAATTGGCCGAATGGCTGCAGATGGGGGCAAGCCCACGCGGCACCATTGCCCTGGACCGCTGTGCCCGGGCTCACGCCTGGCTGGCCGGACGTGACTTCGTCAGCCCGGAAGATGTTCAGGCAGTCGTTCACGATGTATTGCGCCACCGCCTGATTCTTAGTTTCGAGGCAGAGGCTGCCGGCATTGACGCCGATCGCGCCATTGCCCTGCTGATGGAGTCTGTCGCCGTCGTATGAGCCGCCCCGATCCCGGCCCGCCGCCAGGTCTCTATGCCAGCCTGGACAGCCTGCTGGAAGCCCGTCAGCACTGCCAGGAACTGCCGCTGTTCAGTCGCCCGATGCGCAACAGCCGGCAGAGTGGCCGCCAGTACTCACGTCTGCGCGGCCGGGGCGTGGATTTCGATCAGGTCCGCGCCTACTTGCCCGGCGATGACATTCGCAATATCGACTGGCGCGTCACCGCCCGCACCCGCAAAGTCCACACCAAGGTTTTCAACGAGGAGCGCGAACGGCCGATCTTCATTATCTGCGAACAGAGCGAGCGACTGTTTTTCGGTAGTCAGGAACGACTGAAGTCGGTGCTGGCCGCCGACGTCTGTGCGCTGATCGCCTGGACGGCGCTGTCGCACAACGACCGGGTCGGCGGCATGGTATTCGATGCCCGGCAGTGTCATGAGGTACGGCCACGACGTAGCCGCCAGGCGGTCCTGGAGCTGTTTCGTCAATTGCTGAGCGCCAATCACGCCCTTGGCCAGCATGACCAGGACAGTCTGAATGAACAGGACGGCCGGAACGAGCCCCTGAACCTGGCTCTGCGCCACAGCCGCGAGGTTATTCGCCCAGGCAGTATTCTCTACCTGCTTTGCGATCATGCTGCGATTGAGCAGATGAACCAGGCACTGCTGGTTCCCCTGGCAGCCCACAACGATCTGGTTCTATTGCCACTGGTTGACCCTTTGGACAGCCAGTTGCCAACCCACGGCCCACTGGCCTTCAGCCAGGCCCAGCAGTGGCTGACCCTCAACACCAGTGATCCAGCCACCCAGGCCGCCTATGGCGCGCAGTTCACCGCCCAACAACAGGCCTGGCAGCATCTGGCCCGACGTCTGCATTGCAGCCTGCTGCCCATGGATACCCGGCTACCGGCAGTCGAACAACTGCACAACATGCTCGACCCACGTCCACGCCGAGGTCGGCGGTGAGCGCGCCACTCTACAACGCTCTGGTCCACCCACAGCCACCGCCGCCCGTTGGTTGGTGGCCACCAGCACCGGGCTGGTGGATTATCGCCGGCCTGCTATTGCTGGTGCTCGCCAGCCTGCCCTGGATGATTATCATCTGGCGCCGCCAGCGTCAGCGCCGGCAATTGATTCAGCGCCGTCTGGCCAGCCTGCCCCAGGGACTCAATGATCGAGACTGGCTGGCCGCGATCAATATACTGCTCAAACGCCTGCTCAAACAGCAGGGGTTCGATGCCGCCACCCGGCTCCACGGTCAGGCCTGGCTCGATTATTTGTGCCAGCACCCGGATGTCGATCGCGATGCACTTACGCCACTGGGAACCGGGCACTATCAACGCCAGCCAACGCTGAGCAGCGAGCAACGCCAACGCCTGCTCCGCGAGCTGGCCCGCTGGATGCGCCGCCAGCATGTTTGAACTAGTCTGGCCTGCCGCTCTGTTGCTGCTGCCTCTACCCTGGCTGGTACGCTGGTTGCTGCCGGCGGCCGAACAGCGCAGTGCCGCGCTGAAGGTCAGCTTCCTCAACCGCCTTCAGCGTCTGCCAAGCCAGCAACTGAACACTCGCAGCAACCGTCAACGTTGGCCATTTCTGCTGATCTGGAGTTTGCTGGTACTGGCCGTTGCCAGACCGCAAATGCTCGGCGAACCTATTGCCCTGCCGATCACCGGGCGCGACATGATGCTGGCGATCGACCTGTCGGGCAGCATGGAGTTTCGCGATATGCAGTTGGCCGGAGAGGAAACTGATCGTCTGACTCTGCTCAAGCACCTGCTCGAAAGTTTTATTGCCCAGCGTCACGGCGACCGCCTGGGCCTGATCCTGTTCGGCTCCCAGGCCTACGTGCAGGCTCCACTGACCCTGGATCGCGACAGCGTACGCTACTGGCTAGAGGAAAGCTTCATTGGCCTGGCCGGCCGGGAAACCGCCATCGGCGACGCCATCGGCCTGGCGACCAAGCGGCTCAGCGCTGAGTCGGCAAAAAGCCGGGTGCTGATCCTGCTGACGGACGGTGCCAATACCAGCGGCAGGGTCTCACCGATCCAGGCGGCCCGGCTGGCAGCCAGTCAGGGCATACGTATTTTTACCATTGGTATAGGTTCGGACAGCCTGCAGCGTAGTGACCTGCTCGGCCTGATCAGCCTGGAGTCCGATTCTTCATTGGATCTGGACGAAGGTACACTGCGGGAAATTGCCTTGCTGACCGGCGGAGAATACTTTCGTGCCAGCGATGAACAGAGCATGCAGGCGATTTATCAACGCCTGAATCAACTCGAACCTGCGCTGCGCGACGGCCAGCCAATCCGCCAGCGCCAGCCGCTCTACCCGTGGCCGCTGGCCGTGGCCCTGCTCGCCAGCCTGCTGATCGCCCTGCGCTCGACGCCCGGGAGGTCGCATGTGGCCTGACAGCCTGAGCCAGTTCGCTCTGCTGCGCCCCTGGTGGCTACTGCTGCTACCACTGGCCTACTGGCTGTGCTGGCGGTTATACCGACACAAGGGCGGACGCTCGGGCTGGGAAACCCTGCTGCCACCGCACCTGCGCACCGCCCTGTTACAGCGCCACCCAGGCGGCAGCCATGGCCGCCGCTACCTGTTGCTCGCCCTGGCCTGGACGGTAGCGATCCTGGCCCTGTCAGGCCCGGCTCGGGAGCGGGCGGTTGAAGCGCCGGGCCCAGACCAGCAGGCCCTGGTTATCGTTCTCGATCTGTCGCGGCACATGCTCGCCACTGACCTGACGCCCAATCGCCTGACTCGCGCCCAGCACAAAATTCAGGACATCATCCGCCACAATCCCGAGCAGCAGATCGCCTTGATCGTTTACGCCGGCAGCAGCCACTTGGTGACCCCTCTGAGCCGAGACCGTAATACCCTGAACAACCTGCTGGCCTCGCTGCAGCCGAACATCATGCCCAGTGACGGCCGACAACCGGACCAGGCCCTGAGTCTGGCCACCAACATGCTCGCTGGCTTGCCGCCACGCAGTACCCAGGTACTGCTGATGACCAGCGGACTGGAGGGTGAAACGCTGAAACAGCTGGAACAGCATGCCCGGGAGTTGGGTAGCCGCCTGGCAATACTCGGCATCGGCACCAGTACCGGCTCACCAGTTCCGCTGTCCGGGGGAGGCTTTATGCGCGATGCCCAGGGCAGCATCCTGCTCCCGCGCCTTGACGCCCAGAGCCTGGCCAGCATAGCCCGGCGCTACGGCGGCGGTTACCATGGCATTACCCTGGATGACAGCGATCTGGATCACCTGTTGCGTACACTTTCCATCCGCTCAGCGAACATCGACACAGAGCCCAGCCAGCACCTGAGCGACCTGGGCCACTGGCTGCTATTGCTATTGCTGCCACTGGCCGCCCTGGGCGCCCGGCGTGGCTGGTTCGGCCTGCTGCTGTGCGCCATGCTCCTGCCCCAACCCAGTGAAGCAGCCAGTTGGCGCGACCTATGGTGGACCCCAGACCAGCAGGCCAGCAAACTACTGGAGAGCGATGCAGTTCAGGCCGCCGAACGATTCGACGACCCAGCCTGGAAAGCCTGGGCCTGGTATCAGGCCGGCGACTACTCTCGCGCCGCAACCCAGTATGCCGAACTGATCACACAGTGGCCCGACAACCCGGAGTATCATTTCAACCATGGCACAGCCCTGGCCATGGCCGAGCGCTACGAAGAGGCCCTGGACGCCTACGAGCAAGTGCTGACCCGGGTGCCGGAGCATCAGGCCGCCAGGCACAACCGCAGCCGGATCGAAGCCTGGCTGGAGGCACAGCAGCAGGACGCCGAGCCGAGCGCTGAGCAAGATCAAGCGCCGGCCAAAGCCGAGCCGGAGCCTAACGAGCCATCAGTTGGCCCCAGCCAAGGGAATGGCCCGGATCATGACACTGACAATGCGCTATCCGAGACTGAGACATCATCAGCTGACGGCATATCACCTGGCTCTGCCGGTAGCCTTGGCGAGCAAGTCAGCGATGCCACCCCGACCCCCGGCGATGCTGCCAGCCCGACAACCAGCAACCAGCAGCCGGCCAATGACATAGGCAGCGCCGCACCGGGCTGGCGCGAGAGCGAGCAGGCTCTGCAGCTCTGGCTCAACGATCTTCCGGACGACCCAGGCGAACTGCTGCGCCGCAAGTTTCTTTATCAGCATTTGCAACGACAGGACGCAGGTTTCGATGACAGCCCCTGAGCAACCGCCGATTCAGCCCGACCAGGCAACCACAGGGCGGACCCAACCCCGTCCTGCCCGACCGGGCGCTCCCCGACAGCTTGCGCTGACGCTGGGATTGCTGCTCCTGCAACCATTGACGCTTTTGGCTGCCAGCTTTGAGGCCAGTGTCGACAGGACCCGGCTGGTCGAAGGGGAAACCCTGGAGCTGACCCTGGAAACCAGTGCTGGCAATCGCTTCAATCGCCCCGACCTTACCCCGCTGGAGGAAAACTTCCAGATCCAGGGCACCCGTCAGCTCAGCCTGGTCAGCCAGATCAACGGTCGCAGCCAACCAGCGACCCGCTGGATCATTACCCTGCTGCCCAAGCACACTGGCTATCTGATCATTCCAGCCCTGGGGGTCGATGAGCAGGCCAGTGAACCCATTGCTTTGCAGGTCCTCTCGACCGCCCAGGCCGCCGAAGACGACAGCGCTCAGCTTGCCCCCCTGTTCATCGACAGCGAAGTGGATATAGAGACCCCCTATGTCCAGGCTCAGGTACTGCTGACCCTGCGCATCTACCACTCGGTTTCTCTGTATGACGACTCAAGCCTGAGCGGCCTGGATATCCCTCAGGCTCGTGTCGAAAGCCTGGGGCCGCCGCGCCATTACGAGCGACTGATCAACGGTGTGCGACATGGCGTCATCGAAGTCCGCTATGCCCTGTTCCCTGAGCACAGTGGCCCGCTGGAGATCCCCTCGCAGCTGTTCAGCGCCACCGTGCTACAGGCCCGTGACAGCAGCGAACGGTTTTCCCCCCGTACCGGACGTCTGATCCAGGTGCGCTCACCCAGCATCACCCTCGACGTACGATCAATCCCGGCAGGCTATCCGGACGACGCCCCCTGGCTTCCCGCCCGTAACCTCAGCCTGGAACAAAGCTGGCAGCCGGAACCTGACCTGGACCTTCTGACCGGAGAACCTCTGACCCGCACGCTGATCATCAGTGCCGAAGGGCTCAACGCCAGCCAGTTACCCAGCCTCCAGAGCCTGAATCCAGCCCTGGAAAAGAGCCTGCGTCAGTATGCCGACCAACCCCGTCTGGAAAGCCGGATCACTGAAGCCGGTGTACAATCCCAGCGCCAGGACAGTGCGGCACTGGTTGCCCAGCGTGAAGGGATCTACGCCCTGCCAGCGGTCGAAGTGCATTGGTGGGATACTCAGCAAGAGCGTCTGCGTACCAGCCGGTTGGAGGCTGTCAGCCTCAGTGTGCTCAGCAGCGAAAGCTTCACCGGCTCCGCCTCGCCAGTGGTTAGCGCCGGCACCGACCCTGCCGGCCCTCGCCTATGGCCATGGCAACTGGCGACCGCCCTGCTGGGCATGGGGCTGCTTGCCTGCCTGAGCCTGCTGCATCAGACTCGCCGCACCTTGCGCCAACTGAAGCAGGAAGAGCCCGAGGATATCGTCGACATCGAAGAACCCGGCAACCCGTTGATCGATTTGCAGGCCGCCTGCCGAGCCAACCAGCCAAGCGAAGCACGCAAGGCTCTGGAGGCCTGGGCCCGCCAGCAGCACAGCGAAGGCCTGATCGGCCTGGCCCAGCAACACCCGGAACTGGCCGAAGCCCTCGACGAACTCAATGCCTGCCTGTTTGGCCAAAATGATGCACCCTGGCGCAGCAAGCCGCTGTGGCGTGCAGTACGGATGATTGTCCAGATGCACAAGCGCCAGCAGCAGGAACCCAGCGACAACCTCGCCAGCCTATACCCCGACGTCTGACCCCTGCTTAGCCGCCCCCATATGAGCGCCTCGCAGGCGCGCAGTTTGAAATAAAAAAAGGCCACCCCCTCACAGGGGTGGCCTTTTCTGGTTCCAGCAAGCCTTGGGCTTATTCGCCGTTACGCAGTTTCTCCGGACGAATCAGGAAGCGTGCCAGAGCCGGCAGCAGCCACAGGGCGCCGAACATGTTCCACAAGAACATGAAGGTCAGCAGGATACCCATGTCAGCCTGGAACTTGATCGCCGAGAAAATCCAGGTCGCCACACCGATGGCCAGGGTGAAGCCGGTGAAGGTCACCGCCTTACCAGTGGTCTTCAGGGTCTCATAGTAGGCTTCCTGCAGCGGCAGGCCTTGACGCAGGTAGGTCTCCAGACGGCTGTAGATATAGATGCCGTAGTCGACACCGATCCCCACACCCAGAGCAATTACCGGCAAGGTCGCTACCTTCACGCCAATCCCCAGGAACGCCATCAGCGCATTGGCCAGGACCGAGGTCAGCGCCAGCGGGATGATGATACACAGTACCGCACGGATCGAACGGAAGGTGATCAGACACATGAAGATCACCACCGCGTAAACGGTCAGCAGCATCTTCAACTGGGACTTCTCGATCACCACGTTGGTGGCAGCCTCGATACCGGCATTACCGGCAGCCAGCTTGAACTCCAGGGTCTCGGTGTTCTGCTCGGCAGCGAACGCCTCAACAGCTGCAGTCGCACGCTTGAGGGTATCGGCCTTGTGGTCTTCCAGGAACACCATCACCGGCGCCAGCGAGCAATCAGAGTTGAACATGCCAGTCGGGGCACGGCTGATCGCGTTGTTCAGGTTGTCCTGGTTACGCGACAGCGCCTGCCACTTCAGGTTGCCCTCGTTGTTGCCCATGATCACCTGCTTGGCCACAGTCACCAGAGAAACGGTGGACTGAACGCCCGGCAGGTTGACCATCTTCCACTCCAACTGGTCGATGGCATCCATGGTTTCGTAGGCCGAACACATTTCGGTCGGCGTACTGACCATGACCACCAGAATATCGGAACTGGTCGAGTAGTTGCTGATAATGAAGTCGTTGTCGAGGTTGTAGCGCGAATCTGGACGCAGTTCCGGCGCACCTGGATCAAGGTCACCGATCTCGACATTCTTGCCGTAGTAGATACCAAAGCCGAAGGCCAGGATGGCCAGGACTACCGATACCGGGGCCACGGTCGGGTGAGCGAACTTGGCAACGGTCAGCCACATTTTCTGCGGACGTGCAGCCAGCTCACGCTTGCGCTTGACGGCGGCCTTGCTGATACCGATGTAGGACATCAGGATCGGCAACAGGATCAGGTTGGTGAGAATGATCACGCCAACACCTACCGAGGCAGCGATACCCAGCTCGCGAATTACCTCAATCTCGATCAGCAGCAGGGTCACGAAACCTACGGCGTCGGACACCAGGGCCACGATACCCGGGATGTACAGAGCGCGGAATGCCCGGCGTGCGGCAGTGTTGGCGTCATCGGCATGGGTATATTCAATCGCCATGCCGTTGATGATCTGCACTCCGTGGGAAATACCGATGGCAAAGACCAGGAATGGCACCAGAATCGAGTACGGATCAAGCCCGAAGCCCATGCTGCGCAGCAGACCCAACTGCCAGACAACAGCAATTACCGAGCAAACCAGGGTCGTCAGCGAGCTCTTGAAGCAACGGGTAAATACCAGCAACAGGACGAAAGTGATCAGCAGCGCACCGCCGAAGAAGCCAACGACCTTGATGATACCTTCGATCAGGTCACCGACTTTCTTGGCGAAGCCGACGATGTGAATACTGATATTCGGGTTCTCACCCTGGAATTCGCTGCGAATTTTCTCTTCCAGCAGACGCGAGAATTCGCCGTAATCCAGGCGGATCAGCTCGCTCTGGTTATCCGGATTCGGATATGACTCCTGCAGCGGCACCTCAATGATGCTCGACTTGAAGTTGTTCGCTACCAGACGGCCGATTTCACCGGACTTGAGGATGTTCTCGCGCAGTTCCTCAAGATGCTCCTCGGTCAGATAGGCCGGCTGGTTGGCTACCGGACCACCGTCGAAACCGTACTCGGTCACTGCGGTCCAGCGTACGTTCGGAGTCCACAGCGAACGCATGTTCGAGCGGTCCACACCCGGCAGGAAGAACACCTCGTCGTTGATGCGCTTGAGGGTTTCCATGTACTCGGTGGAGAAGATATCGCCATCCTTGATCGCCACAGCAATCCGGATCGAGTTACCGAGACCGGACAGGTCATCCTGATGCTCGATCATATTGACGATATAGGGGTGCTTGAGAGGAATCATCTTCTCGAAGCTGGTATCCGGCTTGACCTGGGCGGCCTGATAGCCGAAGAACAGGGTCAGCAGGGTAAACAACAACAACACGAAAATTCGGTTGTTGAAAATTAACCGCTCAATGAGTGGCGCGGTTTCCTGATGATGCTTGGACATCCAGTATCTCCTGGCGCTTAATTATTATCAGTTGCCTGGGTTCAGACCGTTGGCAGCGGCTTTCATGGCGCCGCGCTGACCGAGCAGCAACACACTGCCATCCGGCAGCGGTTTGGCAGAGGCCAGAGCCATGCGATCGGGACGGGTCATGACCTCGAAGCTGCGACCGTTGTCGCTGCTGGACACCACAGTCCCGCCCAGACCAACCACCACCAGGCGACCGTCATCGGAGAGGTGGCCACCGGACAGGGTCGCTTCCAGCGGACCGTTGTTCGGAGTGTTCAGCTCAACTTGCTCCCAGGTGTCACCAAAATCATCGGAGCGGTACATGTTGCCACGCAGGCCCCAGGTCAGGACCACTTCCGGCTCGGTGGTGCCGGACACGCCGAACCAGGAACCGTCATAGGGCAGGTCTTCGAGGGTTTCCCAGGTATCGCCGAAATCAAAGGAGCGGTACATGGTGCCCATTTCACCAACCAGGAACAGGCCGGTGTCGGGAATGGCGGAGATGGCGTTGTAGTGGAAGCCGTCTTCGTTGTCGATATCGAAAGACACATCATCCCAGTTCTGGCCACCATCGTCGGTACGCAGGAAGGTGCCATAGGCGCCAACCGCGAAACCGGTCTGGGCGTCACGGAACCAGACATCCATCAACGGCCGCTCAAGCAAGGAATCCATTTCGTCCGAATCGGACAACGCCGGATCCCGGTACTGCAGCTCCCAGCTTTCGCCACCGTCGTTGCTGTGCAGGATCAGAGCATCGTGCCCCACGGCCCAACCGTGTTGCTCGTCGGCGAAATATACAGCCGTAAGCACCTGGCGTACCGGCGACGGAGCCTGGGTCCAGGTCTGACCGTTGTCATCGGAGTAGACGATGTGACCGCGGGTGCCAACGGCAACCAGGCGATCACCGGCACGCGCGACATCCAGCAGCAGAGCGCGATGGGCGATGGCGGACATGACGGCAGGTTGAACATCATCGAGAGTGGGCTGAGCATGAGCCACGGCGACGGGCAGACAGGTCAAGGCGGTCGAGAGGCCCAGAGCCGTCAGGATCTGACGAGATAACGATAGTTTACGCCCGCTGCCAGGTTGGCCGCCGTGACGGGCCTTAGCATAGGACGGAGCGTGCCGCTCGATGGGCTCACGCATACACCATTCCCCCTTATTCTTATAGGACACCCTGCCTCGGGGCAGGACATATTATGAACCTCGTATGCGGGATGCCGGCCATACACAGCTGGCCAGCGGCTATCCCGAGGCTCACTAATACTAACGGGGTTGGGCAACCCCTGCCAACGGCGCTTGGTTATCTTTTGTTAATCACGTCAATGATGGGGACTGTCTCAGGTCGGTGCAAACCCGGCGTTTTACCGACACCAGCCCCTGGTTTTCAGGGGCTGGCTTCAACACCACAGTCCGAGCGCAAGCGCGTGCACGCAGCCTCCCATCAAGCCAGGGACTTGCTGACCACCTCATAAACGTCTGGCGACAGCCCCTCAAGCGCCATAATGCGCTCCAGCTCGGCACGCATCAGGACTTGTCGGGCACTGTCGAACTTGCGCCAGCGGGTCAATGGCGTGGTCAGGCGCGAGGCAATCTGCGGGTTCAGCGCATTCAGCTCGATGATTCGCTCAGCCAGGAAGCGGTACCCCGCCCCATCGGCGCGATGAAAACCGACCAGATTCTGGTTGGCGAAGGCCCCGATCAGCGCCCGGACCTTGTTCGGATTGCGCAGATTGAAGGCCGGATGCTGCATCAGCGCTTCGACCCGCTCCAGCGCGCCCGGCAACCCGCAGGTGGCCTGCACGCTGAACCACTGGTCCATGACCAGAGGATAGCCCTGCCAGCGCTCGGCAAACTGGGCCAGCGCCGCCTGCTTGGCCTCCTCGAACGGTGAATTGACCAACGCCACCAGCGCTGCCTGACGATCGGTCATGTTATTGGCCTCGACAAACTGGCGCACACAGGCCGCCAGCATGTCGTCGCCGGCCTCGATCATCAGATAACCGAGCAGGGTATTCTTCAGGCTGCGCCGCGCCATGGCGGCCGCCTCGGCGCTGTAGGGCTCAGCGATATTCAGTTGCCGCCAGCGCGTCAACATCTCGCTGCGCAGTGCCAGGGCCAGCTCACGCCGCAGCGTCTCACGCACCAGGTGAATCGCCTCGACATCGGCAACCTCGGCCAGTTCGACCAGATAGGCTTCAGACGGCAGACGCAGCATCTCGGCCACCATCGCCGGATCCAGTGCTTCATCGGCCAGCAGACTGCGGTAAACCTCGATCAGCCGCTGATCCGCCAGCAACGGGCGACCGGCCTGATGAATGCCAACCAGCCCCTGCATCACATCCACCGCCAGGGCCTGGCAGGCTTCCCAGCGGTTGAAGCCATCCGGGTCATGCTTGGCCAGAAACACCCGATCATCACGACTGTAGGGATAGCTCAGCTTTACCGGTGCGGAAAAACCGCGCAATAGCGACGGCAGCGGTTCCTCGGTAAGGCCTTCAAAGGTGAACACCTGCTCGGCCTCGGTCACCGCCAGTACCGTTTCGTTACCACGGGCAGACTCACTCACCAGCTTCAGTGGCATTTCCTGGCCTTCGCTGTCCAGCAGCGCCATGCGCAGAGGAATCACGAAGGGCAATTTCTCGCTCTGACCGGGGGTCGGCGGACAGCTTTGCTTGCACAGCAGGCTGAACTGACCAGTGGCGGCATCCCAATGACCGTGAACCTCCAGCCGCGGGGTGCCGGCCTGGCTGTACCAGCGTTTGAACTGGCTGAAATCCAGGCCGTTGGCATCTTCCAGCGCCTTGACGAAGTCATCGCAGGTCACCGCCTGGCCGTCATGACGCTCAAAATACAGGTCGGTGCCCTTGCGAAACCCCTCAGCCCCGCACAGGGTATGCAGCATACGCACCACTTCGGCACCCTTCTCGTAGACCGTCAGGGTGTAGAAGTTGGAAATTTCGATAAAGGAATCCGGGCGCACCGGATGGGCCATCGGGCCGGCATCCTCGGCGAACTGATTGGCACGCAGGAAGGTTACGTCCTCGATACGCTTGACCGTGCGCGAGTTCATGTCGGCGCTGAACTCGGCATCGCGGAACACGGTGAAACCTTCCTTGAGCGACAACTGGAACCAGTCGCGACAGGTCACCCGGTTGCCCGACCAGTTGTGGAAGTACTCATGCGCGACTACGGCCTCGACCCGCTGAAAGGCCAGATCGGTGGCGGTATCGGGGTGGGCCAGTACGCAACTGGAGTTGAAGATGTTCAACCCCTTGTTCTCCATCGCGCCCATGTTGAAGTCGTTAACCGCGACGATCATGAAGATGTCCAGGTCATACTCGCGACCATAGACTTGCTCATCCCAACGCATCGAGCGTTTCAGGCTGTCCATCGCATGTCCGCACTGCTCGCGGTTCTCCGGCTCTACATAGATACGCAGGTCGATTTCCCGGCCGCTCATAGTGGTGAAACTGTCCTGGATCAGCACCAGGTCACCGGCCACCAGGGCAAACAGATAGGCCGGTTTGGGGAACGGATCTTCCCAGGTCGTCCAGTGACGACCGGCCTCATGCTCGCCAGCTGCAATCGGATTGCCATTGGACAGCAGCACCGGATAGTCACCCTTATCAGCGATCACCGTCGTGGTAAAGCGGCTCATCACGTCCGGGCGATCCAGGTAATAGGTAATCTTGCGAAAACCCTCGGCTTCGCACTGGGTGCAGAACATGCCGCCGGACTTGTACAGGCCTTCCAGCGCAGTGTTGTTTTGCGGCTCGATACGGGTGGTCAGGGCCAGCTCGAACTGCGCGCCGGTCGGTTGCAGGCTCAGGCTGTGGGTATCCACCTGGTAGTCGCCTTCGGCCAGCGACTGGTCATCCAGCGCGACGCTCAACAACTGCAACTGCTGGCCGTCCAGCACCAATGGCGGCAAAGCTTTCTGCGGCTTGTCGGCATTCAGGCGCAGCGCCAACCGGCTGTGCACCAGGGCATGATCCTCGAACAGCTCGAAGGTCAAATGGGTCTCGTCGATCCAGTAGTCGGGCTGCTGGTAATCCTTGAGGTAGATGGTCTTCGGTTGTTCAGTACGCATGGTGGTTCCTCAACTGACACTGACCGACAAACTATAGGCCGTGTACTTGCGAATATTGATGACAGCGGTGTCGAGCAGCAGATACTGGCCCTTGATGCCCAGCAGCGTGCCTTCAAGCAGCGGCTCCTTGTCGAGATTGGCCGACTGCGGTTTGGCGGCATACTCCAGTACCGGATAACGGATCTCCAGGGGCTCGGCATCACTCAGCAACTGAATGGCCTGCAGACCGAAGCGCTGCTGCAACTCGCTGATGCCGGCTTGGGCGTTGTCCAGCAGGCGATCACGCTCGACCAATAGGTCCAGCGGCTCGGGTTCACCCTTGAGCAACGCCCGCCAGTTGGTCTTGTCCGCCACCTGCTGACGCAGCAGGTCCTCGACCAGCCCGGATTGCTGGCGCGTGGCTACGCGCAGAATCGGCAGCGCTTGGCTGGCACCCTGATCAATCCAGCGCGTTGGTACTTGGGTTGCCCGGGTGATGCCGACCTTGAGCCCGGAAGAGTTGGCCAGGTAGACGATATGATCCGTCATGCAGAACTGCTCACCCCAGGCCGGCTCGCGGCAGGTGCCCTGGTCGTAATGGCATTTCTCCGGGCTCATGATGCAGCTATCGCACTGCGCCAGCTTGGTAAAACAGGGGTAGCAATAGCCCTGACTAAAGCTTTTTTTGGTCTTGCGCCCACAATGAGTACAGTGGATTGCGCCCAGCGCTTGCAGGCGCAGGGTCTTGCCCAGGCATTCGTTGAGAGGCAAACGCTGATCGCCGATCGGCAGACTGTAGCGCACCGGCGCGTCAAGCTCACCAACCAGCTTGCTGACACTGCCCTCACCACTGAGAAATGCCATCAGTGCAGGGTGCTCGAGCCGGTGGAAAACAGGATATTGGGAATTTCCTTGTCCTGCGACTTGCAGCCCTGCGGCCCCATATAGCCGGTACGCTCTTCTTCGGGCAGGTTGTCGGTTTCCCAGGCGATCATCGCCTGCAGGCACAACTCCTTCTGCTCCTGGGTCAGCTTGCGCCCATCCGGCCATTTGCCGATTTCCACGGCCGTCTTGAGACTCGCATAGACGTCGGGAGTGATGCTGCGCAACATGTCGAGGAAGGTGGTCATGGGGAGCTCCGGGGGAATGGCGAAAAACAAGGGGATATTCTAGGGAATGGTGGAGCGACAAGCTACAAGCACACACCGATGACCGGCGGACATTGGCAGCTACAAGCTCTGCCTCGCAGGTTTAACCTGATTGAAACAATTATATACAAGTGCTAGATTCCATCGCTCGTTCACATTAATGGAAAGTAAAAATGAAACGGATCTTGCTCGGTTCTCTCCTCGCTGCTGCCTCCCTCAATGCTTTTGCCACCGCTCCTGGCGGTCCTGGTTGTGGCTGGGGCAACATGCTGTTTGAAGGACAAAGCGGCCTGCCCTCGCACCTGGTAGCCTCAATTACCAACGGCACTTCGGGTAACGCCACCTTTGGCATGACCTCCGGCACCAACGGTTGCGATACCAGTGGCAAGCTGGCCTATAACGGCAAGTCGATGCTGGTCCTCGGCAGCATCATGAACGAGCTTTCAGAAGATATGGCTCGCGGTGAAGGCGAGGCGCTGACAACCTATGCCGTCATTCTTGGCGTTCAGCCAGAAGATCGCGCTCACTTCGCAGCCATCACCAGCCAGCACTTCAACGAGATTTTCTCTGCGGCCGACATCACCGCCGAGCAGGTGCATCAGGCCACCCTGAATGTGCTGAGCAATGACGCCATTCTGGCCAAGTACGCCGAGCAAGCCTAAGCGTTCTGACCCACACAAGGCCTGAGCATCCGCTCGGGCCTTGTGCGTCCATCTTTTTCCGCCCTCTTCATTGCAATCTTATATGCCTATACGCCTGCTAGCGTTGCTGATTGGCAGCCTGTGCATTACAACCAGTTTCGCAGCCCCGAATATCCCGACAGAACACCAGCATCAGTTAGCCTCGCAACGCTTCTGGTTGTCTCTTGGCCATTATGCACCCGGCAAACTGGGAGGCTGGCGCAGCTACGTAAACGACACCGAGTTCTTTCTGGCTGACAACGGCGACAAATCTCCTCTGGCCGAGCTGAAAGCAACCCTGAGCGGACTGTATGCTGACCCAGCGCTAGGCGATGATCACCCGCAATGCCGTTACCCGGCACGCACCCGCTGGCTGCGCAAGCAACTCACACTTGAGAACCTGCCCGAACCAGCCTGCACTGAATACCAGACCTGGTATAACGATATAGACCCCCACTCGACCGTACTGGTCTTTCCTGATGCCTATCTGAACAGCCCTTCTTCGATGTTCGGCCACACCCTGCTGCGGATCGACACACCGGACACCAAAGACAACGGCACCACCCTACTCAGCTACGCACTGAACTTTGGGGCCATGGTCGACAGCATGGACAACGGCATCTTGTACGCCTGGCGAGGCCTGGCCGGCGGCTACCCGGGCCAGTTCTCCCTGCTGCCCTATCGGGACAAGATCAGTGAGTACAGCCACCTGGAAAACCGGGATCTCTGGGAGTACCACCTGAACCTGACGCCAGCGGAAACCCAGCGCATGATTGAACATGTCTGGGAGCTGCGGCAAATCCGCTTCGACTACTATTTCTTCGACGAGAACTGCTCTTTCCGGCTGCTTGAACTGCTGGAAATTGCCCGCCCTACACTGCGTCTAACCGAACAGTTCCCGCTCACGGCCATTCCTGTTGACACGGTACGTGCCGTCAGGGAAGCCGGCCTGATCACTGAAGTGCAATACCGCCCCTCGCGTGAACGCGAGCTACTCGAGCGTTTTGAGCTGCTATCAGGCCCCGAGCTGGACTGGGTACAGCTTCTGGCCGAAGACAGCAATCACCTGGATGCCGATACCTTCCTCAACCAGCCCACAGAACGTCAGGCACTCATTCAGGAGGCAGCCTACCGCTGGACCCGTTACCAGGCCAGCGGCCTTGAACGCGATCCAGCCAATGCGCAACGCAGTCTGGCATTGTTGCAGGCGATAAACCGCAACCCGGCTCCGGCCCAGCCAGCCCAGATGCCAACACTGCCCGAACAGGGCCATGATTCACGCACCTGGCACCTGGGCCTGGGCAGCCACGCGCACCAGCACTTTGCCGAGTACGGCCTGCGCATGGCTTATCACGATCTGATAGACAACCAGGCGGGCTTTCCTTTGGGCGCCCAGATCGAACTGGGCAAGTTGAGAGTACGTCAATACGAAGGCAACCACTGGCAACTGGAAGAGCTTGGGTTGATCAACATCCGCTCGCTGACTCCGCGCAACCGACTGCTCAAGCCTTGGTCATGGCAGGTTGCCGCGGGGATGGAACGGATACCAACAGATAATGATCGACGCCGACTGGCAAGCTATCTCAGCGGTGGCGGCGGCTTTACCTGGCAGCCATTCAGCAATACGTCAAGCTACCTGCTGGCTACACTGAGAACAGAATACAACCCAGATACAGCTGCGGCTCTAAACCTTGCCAGCGGTTTTGATGCTGGCGTGCTCTGGCGCAACCCGCTCGGTAACCTGCACCTCAATGCCACCGCCGACTACTTCCACCATGGTGAAGTCAGACGCCGCCTGGCGCTCGGCCAGCAATGGGAGCTGGGTCACAATCTGGGGCTGCGACTGAGCGCCGAACGAGAGTTCAGCCACTTCAGCACCCCGCAAAACAGCCTGACCCTCCAGTTGCGCTGGTACCATTACTGACAAAGCCAGCACCTGCAGGCAGGAGCTGGCTTTAGAGCACTATGGTATTGCTCACCCTGCGCTACTGTTCAGTAGCCTGTTTTTATCACCTCAATCCCCTTGCTCAGTACCTGCTCCCAGGCCCGCAGGACCGTGCGGTCACTATCGCGGTCGTGCGCGTCGATGGTCTTGAGCAGTGCATCCAGCCACAGCTCATATAAATGCGGTTCGATATTCAACCGGTGACGCGAGTGGGATTCGGCCAAGGCCTTGAGTTTGGTCGGCGGCAGGCCCCGGGCATACAGCACCAGATTCAGAATGCCCTGACGCAGCAACTGCTTCTGGGCCGGCATATCGGTATTCTGGAACTTGTCGCGGATTTCAGCGGAACTGGCGAGAAAAGTCTGGTAGAAGTCATCAAAAAAGCTGGTCGACGCGCAGCAGCGGCCATAGCTCTGCATTACCACATCATTGACAGACATAAAGATCCCTTTTACTTGGCTGGGCACGAGGCAAACTGAAACCACGCTATGGGTTTCAGGTATGGGTATAGAGTTGGAGTATTTTCCGAATATTTATGAAGTGCGTACCGAACAGTCGCACTCTCTTATAAGTTACTGATTATAAAGGGCGTAGGGAAAAACTGTAAATCGACATCCGGGCTCGCAGCCCGGGCGCAAAGGCCATCAGCCGCTCACTGGGCGCCTCTATGCCTGGATAACGCTCCCGCCAGCGCTCCGGTGGCACAGCCAATCAGCAAACCACTGACATGCGCGGTATTGGCGATCGCGCCAAACCCCAGCAAAGTCACCAAGCCGGTCAGACATAGCACCAGCCAGACCAGCATCAGAATCACCACGCCCTTGGGCAGGTCGAAGTGCACGTTTGGCGCAATCCACTGGTACAGCCAGCAATAGCCCAGCACCCCGTACAGCACGCCTGACAAGCCGCCGAACAGCACCGAGCCGCCGATCAACCACTGACTGACGTTCGATACCAGGGCAAACAACAGTGTCAAGCCCAGCAGCCAGAGACTACCTGAACGCATCTCGATGCGCCGCCCCAGCTCCCAGTACCAGAGCGCATTGAACGCCAGGTGCAGCACACCGAAATGCAAAAAGATCGGCGTGATCAGCCGCCACCACTGGCTCATATCCGGCTGTTCGAGCAAGTAGCCATCTGCGCCCAGAGGCACCAGGGTAAACAGCACCACGGTCGTGGGGTCACTACCCAACCGGGTAATGGCGGCGACTACTGCGGTGACCAGCAGCACCGCCATGGTCAGGGGAATATGCCTGAGCGAGTGTTGCCAGGGGGTGGTCTCGGGTTGCACAGGTCGCTCAGGCTCATCAATCGCCGGCACACCAGAGGCATACAGCGTCTGCACGATCTGGGCGTCTGCCTCGTCCACCGTCCATACCACCTGACGCCCACCCTCTTCGCTGATCCGATGCACTACGCCGCGGCTGCGCAGAAAGCGCGCCAACTGGCTCAAGTCTTCATCGAGAGGGCATTGCAAAGCACGGATCATGCAGGCATTCCTTGGCGTCAGGCCAGTCGGGGCACATCGACCCAGACAAAGTGGTTACGATCAAGATGACGTTCGCCATCCCAGCGATAGGCGACCAGCTTGCCATATTTGACCGCACTGTAGTCCAGACAGGCCAGATTGGGACGGATCGGATGCGGTTTGCCCTGCTGCCAGTAATGCCCGACGAACAGAATCGGCTCATCACGGCCATACACCAGCAACTCGGCCTTCTGATCATCACTCAAAGGCCGGGCAGCAACCTCCTCAGGCAAGCCATCGGGCTGAAACACGATATCGCCATAGGTCTGCGGATCCTCTTCCCAGAACTTGGTCCGGAAAAAAGCGCGGGTCAAACCATCCTTGCCGGTCATGGTCTGACCGTGCGGCAGGCGCATATCGGTGCCGCGCAGTAGCCGGTCAAGTACCTGGACGGCAAAACTGTCACGCTCAACCGAAGCCCGAACAAACTCGTCATCGATGCAGGCGTCCGGGTACTGGGCCGCAAATGGCTGTATCAGGCTGTCATCCCAGCAGGCATGCACCAGACGCAGCGGCCCCAGGTCAAGAAACAGTGGCAACTGGTAGAACCAGTCAAGAAACGCCTTCCACTCCTGGGGCCAGGCTGCGAACTGCTCAAGGGTTTCGCGAATCTGCCGATGATGGCGCTCGGTATGCTCGCGGACAAACTGCCGTCCGCTTCCGGCTGGTGCCGGAGTCTCCCAACCCAGCGCATTGAACTCGTGATTGCCCATGATGCAACGTGCCTCACCGGCATCAACCATATCGCGAACCAGATGCAAAGCCTCGCGAATACGTGGCCCACGATCGACGATATCGCCAAGAAACAATGCCTGACGCCCCTCCGGGTGACGCCAGACACCAGCCTGCTGACGGTAGCCGAGCAACTCAAGCAGGCGCACCAGGGTCTGGGCGCACCCGTGCACGTCGCCAATGATGTCGTAGCCTGGGTGTTCAACCTCTGCCATGACAGTCACTCCGTCAAACGACTGGACCAACCCAGCTTGTTGCGGCAAATTTCGTAGAAATTATGATCAACTGGATGCAGCAGCCGAAGCTTTTGTGGTTTTTTGCGGATCGTCAGGCTGTCACCGGGGGCACAGGTAATATGTACCTGCCCGTCACAACTGACCTGGGGATAAATGCCGCTCTGTTTGGAAATCAGAATTTTCAGCTCGCTGTTGCCGTCGACCACAATCGGCCGGCTGGACAGGGTATGCGGGAACATCGGCACCAGCACGATGGCATCCAGCTTCGGGTGCATGATCGGCCCACCAGCTGACAACGAATAGGCCGTCGAGCCGGTTGGCGTGGCGACAATCAGACCGTCGGATTTCTGACTGTAAACGAACTGGCCATCGACATGCAGCTCGAACTCGATCATCCGCGCCGATTTGCCAGGGTGCAGCACCACATCGTTGAGTGCCTCGCTGCTGCCTAATTGTTCCTCGTCGCGACGGACAAAGGCATCCAGTAAAAAGCGTGTTTCGACCAAATAACGTCCAGCCAGCACCTCGCCAACCCGGCGCTCCAGATCGTCCGGCGAAATATCGGTGAGAAAACCCAGCCCACCGCGATTCACTCCCAATACCGGGACGTTGTAGCGGCACAGCGCCCGCGCCGCACCCAGCAAACTGCCGTCACCACCGACTACGATCACCAGATCGCAGATCTCGCCCATCATCTTGCGCGAGCAGACCTGCAACTGGTGACCTGGCAGCAGATCGGCCACAGCGTCTTCAAGAATCACGCTGTGACCGTGATCGAGCAGAAACCGCTTCAGGCGCTTGAGAGTATCGACCACCTTGCCGCTGCCCAAACGACCGATTAACCCGACATTGCGGAACTGCTCCATACCACCTCGCAAATTGACGACTTGAGGGTTGCCCGTGCATGCATGAGACTGAACAGACAACCTGCAACATGGGAGGCCGTCACTAGGTCCTAGTGACGGCATTCTCAGAGGATTATCCGTGGCCAACCGGCGGCTGGCAAATCAACGAGGGCGATCATGATTGAGCAACTGCGCCACCCTGTTGTCAGGGATCTCGCCTGGGTGGCTCTGTCAGCACCATTGCTAGGGCCTGGCGCCCTGCCCCTGCGCGACCCGTTGGATGGCTCAATCTGGCGCAGCGAACCCATGCGCTTGCACCAGGCCTTGGTACAACTTGAACGCCAACCCCAGCGCCTGGACGATGTCTTTGCCAATGCCCGCGACAGGCGCCTGGGCAGTTACTATGAGCGACTCTGGCATATGCTGCTGGAGCTGGCTCCCGACGTGCGCCTGTTGGGCCACAACATTACTCTGCATCGCCAGGGGCGCACCCTGGGCGAGCTGGACCTGTTGCTGGAGACCCCGAACGGAGAAGTGCTGCACCTGGAGCTGGCGATCAAGTTCTTTCTGGGCTACCCGCAAGGAGTAGATACCAGTTTGAGCAGCAGTCCGGCTTCGGCCTGGTGGGGGCCAGACCCGCAGGACCGGCTCGACCGCAAGCTCAACCACATGCTCACACATCAGCTCCCGCTCGGTGTGCAACTCGACCTGAGCGACAGCGCTTGGCCACGCGTTGAGCGCTCCTGTGCCTGGCTACAGGGTTGTCTGTTTTATCCAGCGGCTCAGCCCATGCCACGGATGATCCATGCAACTGATACCCCTCAGACGCATCTTTGGTGTCATGTTCACCAGGCCAGCGAGCGACTCCCGGCTGACAGCCACTGGAGCCCACTAGCCCACAAAGCCTGGCTGATGCCGCCCTCAAGCCCGTCTGTGGTGCTGAGCCCGGATCAGATTGCAGCGCAACTCGGCGGACTGCTCGACAGCAGTCCGGGCGGCGTCATGCTGTGGCGCATTGATGATGCCGGCACCGACCCGCTTCAGGCTCAGCGCCTGTTTCTGGTCAGCCGGCACTGGCCAAATAAGGGAGACTCTGAGCAACTCCTTGCGTACTCAGCGTGACCTGAAGCATGCAAGGAGTTGTTCAGAGGCTCCCTAGACACCTGATCGCTTAACCCGGATCGCTGGTATTGCGACTCTGAAAGCGCGCCAGATCACGCTTGAGTGACAAGTTGAGCTTCTGCTGTTGCTCCAGCTCTTTCTTGACGTCGAGCAACTCACCCTGTACCACGCCCAGATGCTCGGCATGACGCGACTGCATCGCAGCCAATGCCCGCTGCTGGTTTTCTTCCTGCTCACGAAGCTGGGCCTGCAACTCGGCCACCTGCAGAGCAAAAGCCTTGAGTTGCTGCTTCAATTTGGGCGTTTCATCATCCACTGACGGGGATGGGGGTGGCGCCGGCTCTGGCTCAGGGCGCTCGATCAGCGGGTCCGTATTTTTGCCGTACCAACCTTCCTCGGCAGCGATTTGCAGCCGCTCGGTCGCGATCACCGCCAGCGCTTCTTCGTCTTCACCGAGGATACCCAGGGTATTACGGGTCACCGCTTCCTTGACATGCATCAGATCGGAACGCCCGCCACGCTGCCCCGGCTTCCACAACAGCGGCCGGTATTCGGGGTTCTGATTAAAGCCCAGACACACCAGACGGATAGGCCCGCCGCCCATATCCGGACCACGTCCGGCCTTCTCTGCCAGCGAGCGCAGCGGCAGGTTCCAGAGCCGGTTGATGTAACCGTTCTGGTCAAAATCGATGGTGAAAAACACGGCTGCCCTGACATGCAGCCGGGCATTGATCTGGAGAAAGACCGCTTCGACAGTTTCGTCAATGTACTCGGGATGACTGACCATGCCGTCGAGCAAAGCCTCGAACTCGGGATACAGCATCTCGCTGCAGATCCCGCGTTCGGAAAAGAACATTACCGCTTCGATCAGCGCAGGCTTGCGTGTCGTACTCATTCATCGGCTCCCGCCATGATTCTTTCTAATACTCTGCGCCCTTGCGTGGAGGCTTACACCCGCGGCCAGTGTAGGCCAAAGCCCGCCAATGGTGTGTGATGCACTTGGCAGACAGCCCAACCCATTCACCGCCGCACGAGTGTCAAAAAGGCAGCGTTTCCGGTAGCATGGCGGCATCGCCACTGCCCGGAAACCTCTCGATGACTGACCGCCTGACCCTGATCCGGCCCGATGACTGGCACATTCACCTGCGCGACGGTGAGGTGCTCAAACACAGCGTAGCTGATGCTGGCCGGGTTTTCTCTCGCGCCATCATCATGCCCAATCTGGTACCTCCGGTCCGTGATGGCCAACAGGCCGACGCCTACAAGGCCCGCATTCTGGCCGCCCGCCCGGCAGGCAGCCAATTCGAGCCGCTAATGGTACTGTACCTGACCGATCAGACCACCCCCGAGATGGTCCGTGCAGCAAAGCTGCAAGGTCAGGCCGTGGCCGCCAAGCTCTATCCGGCCGGCGCCACCACCAACTCGCAATCTGGCGTGACCGCCCTGGAAAACATCTACCCGGCGCTTGAAGCCATGGCTGAAGTAGGCATGCTGCTGCTGGTCCACGGTGAGGTTACCCATGCCGAGGTCGACATCTTCGATCGTGAAAAGGCCTTTATCGATCAGCAACTGGTCAAGGTGGTCGAGCGCTTTCCCACGCTCAAGGTGGTCTTCGAGCACATTACCACTGGCGACGCCGTTGACTTCGTGCGCAGCGCCTCGGACCAGGTCGGCGCCACCATCACCGCCCACCACCTGCTGTACAATCGTAATCACATGCTGGTTGGCGGCATTCGTCCGCACTTTTATTGCCTGCCGATTCTCAAGCGTCAGCGCCACCAGCAGGCTCTGGGCGATGCGGTCGTATCCGGTTCGAACAAGTTCTTCCTGGGGACCGACTCGGCTCCCCATGCCCGCCATGCCAAGGAAGCCGCCTGCGGCTGTGCTGGCTGCTACACTGCACATGCGGCCATCGAATTGTATGCCGAGGCCTTCGATGAACTCGGCGCCCTGGACAAGCTCGAAGGCTTTGCCAGCCTGCACGGCCCAGACTTCTACGGCCTGCCGCGCAACACCGATCAGATTACCCTGATACGTGAAGACTGGCAGGCCCCCAACAGCCTGCCGCTGGGTGATCATGAGGTGGTGCCGCTGCGCGCCGGTGAAACCATTCATTGGCGAGTCATTTGACCCGTCAAAACAGCATTAAGGACCGCGTGTGAGCGAGTTTGAGTTCGATCCCGACCTGCACGAAGAGCAATTGAACAAGGGGCCAAAGCCTCCCATGGCCTACCGGTTCCGGGGGTTCCTGCCAGTAGTGGTGGACGTTGAAACCGGCGGTTTCAACGCCGCCACCGATGCCCTGCTGGAAATTGCCGCGACCACCATAGGCATGGACGATGAAGGTCTGGTCTATCCAGACCAAACCCATTTCTTCCGGGTTGAACCCTTCGCAGGCGCCAACATCGAGGCTTCAGCCCTGGAGTTCACCGGCATCAAGCTGGATCATCCACTGCGCATGGCGGTTTCCGAGCAGCATGCGCTGGGCGAGATTTTCAAGCACGTACGCAAGGCGGTGAAGTCTGCTGGCTGCAAGCGGGCGGTTCTGGTCGGGCACAACGCCTTCTTTGACCTGGGCTTTCTCAATGCCGCAGTCGAGCGCTGCGAGATCAAACGCAACCCGTTCCACCCGTTCTCCTGCTTTGACACCGCCACTCTGGGCGGCCTGGCCTACGGTCAAACCGTGCTGGCCAAGGCCTGTTCGGCTGGCGGCATCGATTTCGACGGCCGCGAGGCCCACTCGGCACGTTACGACACCGAAAAAACCGCCGAACTGTTCTGCGCCATCGTCAACCGCTGGCGTGAAATGGGCGGCTGGCCACCGGTCTAGTCCCTACGGCTCCGGGCTCGCATGCGAGCCCGCTCGAGCAAGCAACAGCATTCATATTGGGCAACACTACGTTCGACGACTTGCTCGAATCGGGTTAGCCGGTTATTGTCAAAAAAGAGTTCCCAGGCCGGCGTACAACGGAATGAACCTTGCTTGATCCCTCATCGGGAGCCTTCCGCATATCTCCGTTTCCGGCTTCCAGCTCTGCTGGCGGCATCTTCCGCTACACTTATTAGTCTGTGATCCAGACGTTGGCCCTGAACGGGCCTGACTGTTAACTACAGTCATTAGCAAGTGACGTCGACACCGTACCTAAGGTGTCGATCCAAAATCAGAAAAAGGAGTCACCCTCTCATGAAACGTCAATCCCTCGCCACGCTGTTTTGCGCAGCCATCGGTTACGCCACCCTGGCGGCTACCCCGGCTGTAGCCCAGCAGAACTTCGTCACCATCGGCACTGGCGGCCAGACCGGCGTGTATTACGTAGTCGGCCAGTCAGTCTGTCGACTGCTGAATCGCAACAGCAGCGAGCACGGCATCCGTTGCAACGCCCCTTCAAGTGGCGGCTCGGTCGCCAACGTCAACGCCATTCGCGGCGGTGAAATGGACATGGGCGTAGTGCAGTCCGACATCCAGTACAAAGCCTATGCCGGAGTCGAAAACTTCGAAGCCGCCGGCCCCTATGAAGGCATGCGTGCCATGTTCGCCCTGCATGGCGAGCCGCTGACCGTTGTGGCCCGTCGCGATGCCGGCATCACAACTGTCTACGACCTCAAGGGTAAGCGGGTCAATATCGGCAACCCCGGCTCCGGTCAGCGCGACACCATGGACGTGGTGATGGCGTCACTGGGCTGGACAACCCGCGACTTCTCGCTGGCCTCCGAACTGAGCGCTGCCGAGCAGGCTGCGGCCCTGGGTGACAACAACGTCGATGCCATGGTCTATGTCGCCGGCCACCCCAACGGCTCGATTCAGGAAGCCACCACCACCGTCGACTCGGTCATGGTTGAGGTTGCGGGTGAGGAAATCGACAAACTGATCGAAGAACGCCCCTACTACGCCAAGGCTATCATTCCCGGCGGCATGTACCGCGGCAACGACAACGACGTAGCTACCTTCGGGGTTCGCGCCACACTGGTGACCTCTACCGCCACCTCTGACGAAGTCGTGTACCAGACAGTCAAGGCAGTGTTCGAGAATTTCGACCGCTTCAAGCGCCTGCACCCGGCCTTCGCTACCCTCACTGAAGAGCAGATGATCAAGGAAGGTCTTTCGGTACCTCTGCATGACGGCGCCATCCGCTACTACAAGGAACGCGGCTGGATGTAAGCCAGACCCACGGACCGCCCCACCGGGCGGTCCGTTCGTTTGAACCGTTCAAAAAATCAGAAGAAAAGTGCCTGTCATGAGTGAACCGAGTACCAAACGGGAAGACCTCAACACTGAACTGGAAGACCTGGTCGCCACCAGCGACACGGGTGCACGCAAACCCCGGGGGATCCCCGGCAAATTGCTTGTCAGCATTGCGGCCGCCTGGTCGCTTTTTCAATTATGGATTTCCTCGCCGCTGCCGTTCATGGTCGGCTTCGGCGTGTTTAACAGCACCGAAGCTCGCTCCATTCACCTGGCTTTCGCGGTGTTCCTGGGCTTCATGGCCTTCCCCGCCTTCAAGCGTTCCCCCCGTGACCGGGTACCGCTGCTGGACTGGATTCTGGCGCTGCTGGCTGCGTTCTGCGCAGCCTATCTGTTTCTGTTCTACACCGACCTGGCCCGCCGCCCGGGCAGCCCGACCCAGGTCGATGTAATAGTCGCCGTCACTGGTCTGGTGCTGCTGCTGGAGGCCACCCGCCGGGCGCTGGGGCCGCCGTTGATGATCGTCGCCCTGGTGTTCATCGTCTATTCGCTGGCCGGCCCGCACATGCCGGGGATTCTGGCGCACCGGGGCGTGAGCCTGGAGGCGCTGACCAACCATCAATGGCTCACCACCCAAGGGGTATTCGGGATTGCCCTGGGTGTGTCGACTAGTTTCGTGTTTCTGTTCGTGCTGTTCGGCTCACTGCTGGATAAGGCTGGTGCCGGCAATTACTTCATCAAGGTAGCCTTCTCGCTGCTTGGTCACTACCGAGGCGGGCCGGCCAAGGCAGCCGTAGTGGCCTCGGGCATGACCGGGCTGATCTCCGGCTCCTCGATCGCCAATACCGTGACCACCGGCACCTTCACCATCCCAATGATGAAGCGGGTTGGCTTCCCGGCGGAAAAGGCCGGCGCAGTCGAGGTGGCGTCATCGGTCAATGGCCAGATCATGCCGCCGGTCATGGGCGCCGCCGCCTTTCTGATGGTCGAGTATGTCGGCATTTCCTATGTCGAAGTGATCAAGCATGCCTTCCTGCCGGCGCTTATTTCCTATATCGCCCTGGTCTACATCGTCCACCTGGAAGCGATGAAGGCCGGCATGCAGGGGCTGCAGAGCAGCAATCCGCAGCGCCCGCTGCTGCGCAAGCTGATCGGTTTTCTCACCGGCCTGCTGTTGCTCATGGGGCTGTCGTTTGCGGTCTATTACGGACTGGGCTGGCTCAAGCCGCTGCTCGGCGACGCCGCCAGCTGGGTAATTGCCGGTGGCCTGGCAGTGGTTTATGTCAGTCTGTTGAAACTCGGCGCACGCTATCCGGAACTGGAGCTGGACGACCCCAACTCGCCAGTGGTCAAACTGCCGCAGACCAAGCCTACGGTAATGTCCGGGCTGCACTACATCCTGCCGGTCATCGTGCTGATCTGGTGCTTGATGGTCGAGCGCCTGTCACCCGGCCTGTCGGCCTTCTGGGCCACGGTGTTCATGATTGCCATCATCCTCACCCAGCGCCCGCTGATGGCTCTGTTCCGAGGACGCAGCAAGGTGGTCAACGACCTGCTGCACGGCCTGGATGATCTTTGGCAGGGTCTGGTATCAGGCGCGCGCAACATGATCGGCATCGGTATTGCCACCGCTACCGCCGGGATCATCGTCGGTGCGGTATCGCAGACCGGGGTCGGTCTGGTACTGGCCGACCTGGTGGAAATCCTGTCGATGGGCAACCTGATGCTGATGCTGGTACTGACGGCTGTGCTCAGTCTGATTCTCGGTATGGGCCTGCCAACCACCGCCAACTACATCGTGGTCTCGGCCCTGCTGGCACCGGTGATCGTCACCCTCGGCCAGCAGAACGGTCTGATCGTACCGCTGATCGCCGTACATCTGTTCGTGTTCTATTTCGGCATTATGGCTGACGTTACCCCTCCCGTAGGATTGGCCTCATTCGCAGCAGCGGCAGTGTCCGGCGGCGACCCCATCCGCACCGGCTTTCAGGCCTTCTACTACAGCCTGCGTACTGCGGCGTTACCATTCCTGTTCATCTTCAACACCGACCTGCTGCTGATCAACGTCGACTTCTGGCACGGGATACTGATCTTCATCGTCGCGACCATCGCCATGCTGATCTTCGCCGCTGCGACCCAGGGCTGGCTATTGGTACGCAGCCGCTGGTACGAAAATCTGCTATTGCTGCTGGTGGCCTTCACCCTGTTCCGCCCGGGGTTCTGGATGGACATCATTCATGATCCCTACGAGTCGGTGCCACCGGCGCAATTGGCCGAAGTGCTGAACCGGGTCGATGACAACAGTTACCTGCGCATGCAAGTGGCTGGTGAAGACGATATCGGCAACCCCCGTACTTTCTTCCTGCTGGTCCCGGTACCCGACGGCACTGACGGCCAGGAGCGGCTGGATAACCTGGGCTTGGGTCTGATTCAGGAAGATGAACGCACTCTGGTCGATATGGTCAACTTCGGTAGCCTGGCCGCGGAACTGGGTTTCCAGTTCGATCAGGAAATCATCGAGGTCATGGCCCCGGTTGATCGCTGGGCCAAGGAATGGATGTGGATACCGGGCTTCCTGCTATTTGGGCTGATTGTCGGCCTGCAATGGCTGCGCCAGCGTGCCCATGCCCCGGCACTGCCCTGAGGAGGATGCATGTACAACAAGATCCTGTTACCCATCGATCTTAACCACAAGGCCTCCTGGGACCGCGCCCTGCCGACCGCACTAGTGCTGTGCAAAACCTATGACGCTTCGCTGCATGTGGTCACGGTGATGCCTGATTTCGGCCTGCCACTGGTAGGCGGCTTCTTTCCCAAGGAGTTCACCGATCAGGCAAAGAAAGCCCTGACCGACCAGTTCAAAGAGTTCATCAAGGAGCATGTGCCCAAGGACATCAAGGTCCAGCGCATTGTGGTTGACGGCAAGCCCTATGAGGCCATTCTGCGGGTCTCGAAGAAGCTCAACGTCGACCTGATCGTCATGGCCTCACACAAACGCAAGCGTCTGGAGGAGTACCTGCTCGGCACCAACGCCATGCGGGTGGTCCAGCAGTCGAAGAAGTCGGTAATGATCGTGCGCTAGGGAGGTGCTGATTAAGTGCATTAATTGCACGTCCGGTTGGCGCCGACCTGTTCTGGACCCGGCACGCCCCTTGCTTGCTTCTCGACAGGGCATCAATGGTGATGCCCATCAACGACAACGGCGTCGTGCTGACAGATCGGTAATACCGAGGCTGCGGCACGGCGTTTTTTATTGCCTGTGGAACATGACATGCAAACGGATACCCCAAAGCAGTCCGACCCTCTGGCCTGGGTTGCGGGCAACGACGCCCCGGAAAAACCGGTACTCAACATCGGTTTTATGCCCTTGACCGACTCAGCTTCGCTGATTGTTGCCGCCACCCAGGGATTTGCCCAGCAATACGGCCTGAGCATCAACCTCAAACGACAGAATTCCTGGGCAGGCTTGCGTGACCGGCTGCTCAGCGGTGAACTGGATGCCGCTCAGGGCCTGTACGGCCTGGCCTATGGCATTCACTTGGGGCTGGGTTGCCCTGCCACCCCCATGGCGGTGCTCATGGGGCTGAACCAGAACGGCCAGAGCATCAATCTGTCACGCGCAATGCTTGAGACCGGCGTGACCAGCGGTGAGGCACTGGCGCGCAAAGCGCACCACGACGGGGCAAAATTGCGTCTGGCACAGACCTTCCCCACCGGCACCCATGCCATGTGGCTGTATTACTGGCTGGCCGCCCACGGCGTTCACCCGCTGCGCGATGTCGAGACCCTGGTGGTGCCTCCTTCGCAGATGGTCGAGCACCTGCGAGCTGGACGTATCGACGGTTTCTGTGCCGGCGAGCCCTGGGGCGCCTGCGCGATTGCCGAAGGGATGGGCTTCACCCTGGCGACCAGTCAGTCAATCTGGCCGGATCATCCGGAGAAAGTGCTATGCACCACCGCTGCATTCGCCGAACAGTACCCTAACACCGCCCGCGCCCTGGTCATGGCTCTGCTCGATGCCAGTCGGTTCATTGATGAAAACGCTGCCAATCGCGCCGGTACCGCGCAACTGATCAGCGCCAGCGAGTATGTCGACGCTCCCCTGGGTGCCCTGCTCCCACGTTTTCAAGGAGAGTATGATGACGGTAACGGGCGAGTCTGGCAGGATAGCCACCCGCTGCGTTTCCATGCTGGCGGTGCGGTCAACCAGCCCTACCTGTCCGACGGCATCTGGTTCATGACCCAGTTCCGGCGCTGGGGCCTGTTGCGCCACGATCCTGACTATCTGGCCGTGGCTCGTCAGGTTCAGCAGACCGGCCTGTATCATGAGGCAGCCTCGGCGCTGGGCATTGCAACAGCCCCTGGCGACATGCGCAGCGCCTGCTTGATGGACGGCATAGACTGGGACGGTAGTAACCCCCATGACTATGCCCATGGTTTCAAGCTTCATGCCCTGAGTGATGACAAGACGTTATGCGAATCCTGCTGATCAACGATACCGCCCGCAAGGTCGGTCGCCTGAGCGAGGCACTGCGAGACGCCGGGTTCGAGGTGTTCGACGAATCCGGCCTGTCAATCGACCTGCCGGCCCGGGTGCAGAGCTGCAAGCCGGATGTCATTCTGATCGACAGTGACTCTCCCGGACGCGACGTACTGGAACAACTATGCCTGGTCAGTCGCGACCAGCCCAAGCCGATCGTCATGTTCACCGACGAACAGGACCCGGCCATCATGCGCCAGGCCATTCAGGCCGGGGTCAGCGCCTATATCGTCGAAGGTATCAACAGTACCCGACTCAAGGCCATTCTCGACGTGGCCCAGGCCCGTTTCGAAACTGACCAGCAGTTGCGCGCCGAACTGCAGGCCCGCGAGCAGCAACTCAACGAGCGCAAGCGGATCGAAAAGGCCAAGGGGCTGTTGATGACCATGAAACAGTGCAGCGAACCCGAGGCCTACACCCTGATGCGCCGCCAGGCCATGGCCCGCCAGCAGAAGCTGATCCAGGTCGCCGAGCAGATCATCGCCATGCACGAGATGCTCAACGATTAGTGCAACGGCACTGCACACCACCTCAACACCTCCCTATACCGTCATCGCGAGACAAACCAACCCTGGCACACTTACTGCATATATCTCCTGCAGGTAACCAACGGCGGTTGCCTGAACAGACAACGACGTCATCCCCGACCCGGACCAAGTCCGGGGTCGGGGGTGGCGTTTTTTTTTGCCGCAATGCTGCAGGCAAAAGCCCCCAAAGCCTGATTTTGCGTACGTTGAGGGATTGCACATGAATACAAGCTTCTGGAAAGCCGGCCACGCACCCACGCTGTTCGCCGCTTTTCTCTACTTCGATCTGAGCTTCATGGTCTGGTACGTGCTCGGCCCCCTTGCGGTGCAGATCGCCACCGACCTGGGCCTGACTGCACAGGAACGGGGCATGATGGTAGCCACGCCGATCCTGGCTGGTGCAATTCTCCGACTGCTACTTGGCTTTCTGGCTGATCGCACCTCACCCAAGACTGCCGGCATCTTCGGCCAGGTAGTCGTAATTCTGGCCCTGCTCGCCGCCTGGACGCTGGGTATCAACAGCTATGAGCAGGCGCTGTTGCTTGGCCTGGGCCTGGGCTTTGCCGGGGCGGCCTTCGCTGTCGCCCTGCCGCTGGCCTCGCAATGGTACCCGCCGGAGCACCAGGGCAAAGCCATGGGCATCGCCGGCGCCGGCAACTCCGGTACCGTGCTGGCTGCATTGTTCGCCCCAGGCCTGGCCTATCTGTTCGGTTGGCAGAACGTGTTCGGCTTAGCCCTGATCCCTCTGGTGGCAACCCTGCTTATCTTCACTCTGGTGGCCCGTAACGCTCCACAACGTCCCAAGCCCAAGGCTGCCCGTGACTATCTGATGGCGCTGAATGATCGTGACAGCTGGTGGTTCATGTTCTTCTACAGCGTTACCTTCGGTGGCTTCATCGGCCTAGCCAGCGCCCTGCCTGGCTACTTCAATGACCAATACGGGCTCGATCCAGTGATCGCCGGCTACTACACCGCTGCCTGCGTCATGGCCGGCAGCCTGATGCGCCCGCTCGGCGGTGCCCTGGCCGACCGCATCGGCGGTATTCGTTCCCTGTTGTTCATGTACTCGGTGGCCGCCATCTGCATAGCGCTGGTGGGCTTCAACCTGTCCAGCTCGTTCGCCGCACTGGCCCTGTTCGTTGCTGCCATGCTCGGCCTGGGGGCTGGCAACGGCGCGGTTTTCCAGTTGGTACCCCAGCGCTTCCATCGTGAAATCGGGGTCATGACAGGCCTGATCGGCATGGCTGGCGGGGTCGGCGGCTTCGTATTGGCGGCCGGCCTGGGCACCATCAAACAGCATACCGGCGACTACCAGCTTGGCCTGTGGCTGTTCGCGGCACTCGGCGTACTGGCCCTGATCGGTCTGAGCGGCGTCAAGCGCCGCTGGCGGACCACCTGGGGCTCTTCGGCCGTCACCACGGCCAGGGTCTGAGCATGAGCCTGCAACTGCGCATTGACGAGGCCAGCGCCGCTGGTCCACGCAAGGAAAATCAGGATGCTGTGCGGGTGGTTACCCCCGCACCGCAGCTGGCGGCCAGCAAGGGCCACCTGCTGGCCCTGGCCGATGGCGTGAGCCAATGCAGCGATGGCGGCCTGGCCGCCCGTGCCACCCTACAGGCTCTGGCGCTGGACTACTACTCCACACCGGAAACCTGGTCGGTCACTCAGGCGCTGGAGCGTCTGCTGACCGCCCACAATCGCTGGTTGCGAGCCAATGGCGGTGGCCTGCCGCTGCTGACTACCCTGACCGCCCTGGTGCTGCGCGGGCGTCGTTATACCTTGGCCCATATCGGTGACTGCCGGGCCTATCTGCTGCGCAACGGTCGACTGCGCAAGCTGACCAATGAGCATGTCTGGGAACAACCGGGCATGGAACACGTGCTCAAACGGGCGATGGGATTGGATGAACACCCGCTGATCGATTACCTGGATGGCGAACTCGACGAAGGCGATCAGCTGTTGCTGGTCAGCGATGGGGTATGGGCCTATCTCAACGACCAGGCAATCCATGACACCCTGGCTGCCAACGACGCCCCCGGCCGCTGTCAGCGGCTGATCGATCTGGCCCTGGCCAATGGCGGGCAGGACAATGCCAGCGCACTGCTGGTCGGTATCGACACACTGCCTGACAGCAGCCTCGACGACGCCCTGCAACCGGCTGACGAGCGCGCCCTGCCGCCGCGCCTGAAACCCGACCAGCAGTTCGAGGGCTGGCATGTCCAGCGGGAACTGGGCGAAACCCGCCAGTCGCTGCTGTACCGGGTCAAGGATGGCCTCGGTCAGCCCTGGCTGCTTAAGACCCTGCCCCCTCAGCGTCAGGATGAACCACAGGCCTGCCGCGAACTGCTGCAGGAGGAATGGTTCCTGCGTCGGGTGGCCGGGCAATCGGTCCCTGAGCTGCATCCGCTGCCCGAACGTCAGCACCATTACTACGTGATGCGCGAGTACGCCGGACAGACCCTGGAGCAGCACAAGCGCGAGCACGGACTCTGGAGTCTGGCACTGTTCCAGCAACTGGCACCGCAACTGATCAAGGCCGTCGGCCTGCTGCACCGACGCAACCTGCTGCACCGCGACATCAAGCCGGACAATTTGCATCTGGGCGATGACGGTGTGCTGCGCCTGCTCGATTTCGGCCTTGCTTTCTGCCCCGGCTTGTCCCAGTGGCAGACCGGCAACCCGCCTGGCACTCCCAGTTTCATTGCTCCGGAAGCCTTTGCCGGGGCCGAACCCAGCCCGCAACAGGACCTGTATGCGACCGGCGTCAGTCTCTATTACTTGCTGACCGGGCATTACCCCTACGGCGAGATCGAGGCCTTCCAGCGCCCCCGCTTTGGCCGCCCCGCCCCACCCAGTCGCTATCGCCATGATTTGCCGGGCTGGGTCGACGAATGCCTGCTCAAGGCTCTGGAACCCGATCCTGATAAACGCTACGAAACCGCCGAAGAGTGGTTATTGGCTCTGGAACAGGCCGAGCGCCTGCCCCAGCCCAGCCGCCCTTTGATCGAACGCGAGCCGCTGGTGGTTTGGCGCGCCGTGGCCCTGACCTCACTCGCACTCAATCTGGTGCTGTTGATGCTATTGCTTCGCTGAGTTCCCTGGGGGTGTCGTCCCTCACTCGACGGCATGCCTGGTACCCCCCATGTTGGGTCGAGGTACGACATCCCCAGGAACCTTTTTCACCCAACCGGGCCACAAGCCCAACAAACGCACCATTGCAGTGCAAAACGCCACAATAAGGTGCACAAGAAGAGCCCGGCAAGTGGCTCAAGCCATTGAAAAACAATAAAAATATAAATTGGCACACTGTGTGCATTGCTATTACCAGCAATTCACATACAACGGTCCTGTCAACGGCGACAGGTCGTTTCCTGACCGATCAGGACCTGGACAAAGGCGTCCTACCGCGCGAGCGGTGGGGCGCCTTTTTTGTTTTACGCTCATTACAACGGAGCACAACAGGATGCAAAAGCTCAAGCTGGTGATGGTTGGTAACGGCATGGCCGGGGTACGAACCCTGGAAGAACTGCTGAAACTGACGCCCGACCTCTACGAGATCACCGTGTTCGGCGCCGAGCCGCACCCCAACTACAACCGGATCCTGCTGTCACCGGTCCTGGCCGGGGAACAGACCTTCGAGGAAATCATCCTCAACCCGCTGTCCTGGTACGAGGAAAACGGCATTACCCTGCACACCGGCCGCAAGGTGGTGAAGATTGATCGGCGCAACCGCAAGGTGATCGCCGACGACGGCACCGAAGCTGAATACGACCGTCTGCTGCTGGCCACCGGCTCCAACCCGTTCATTCTGCCGATTCCAGGCAACGATCTGGACGGTGTGATCGGCTACCGCGATATCGCCGATACCGAAACCATGATGGAAACCGCCAAGACCCACAAGCATGCGGTGGTAATTGGTGGCGGCCTGCTTGGTCTGGAAGCGGCCAATGGTCTGAAACTGCGCGGCATGGATGTGACCGTGGTGCATATCGGTGACTGGCTGCTGGAGCGCCAGCTCGACCGCACCGCTGGCGAACTGCTGCAGAAGTCGCTGGAAGATCGCGGCCTCAAATTCCTGCTGCCGCAGTTCACCAGCGAGCTGCTGGACGATGGCGACGGCCGTGTCTGCGGCGTCAAGTTCAAGGATGGCAGCGTGATTCCAGCCGATCTGGTGGTGATGGCGGCCGGGATCCGGCCCAACACCGAACTGGCGGAAAGCGCGGGTCTGGCCTGCAACCGCGGGATTTTGGTCAGCGACACCCTGCAAACCTACGACCCGCGCGTCTACGCTATCGGCGAGTGCGCCAACCATCGCGGCATTGCCTACGGCCTGGTAGCCCCGCTGTTCGAGCAGGCTAAGGTCTGCGCCAACCATCTGGCGATGCTCGGCTATGGCCGCTACGAGGGTTCGATCACCTCGACCAAACTCAAGGTCACCGGTATCGACCTGTTCTCCGCTGGCGAGTTCATGGGCGATGACAGCACTGAGCAGATCACCCTGTCCGATCCGATTGGCGGGGTCTACAAGAAGCTGGTGATCAAGGATGACATTCTGGTCGGCGCCTGCATGTACGGCGACACTGCCGACGGTGGCTGGTATTTCCGGATGGTCAAGGAGCGCCACAACATCCGCGAGATTCGTGACCACCTGATGTTCGGCGAGAACGCTATCGGCGACACCGGCCACCAGGGCCAGAACAAAGCCGCCAACATGCCTGACGATATGGAGGTATGTGGCTGCAACGGGGTGTGCAAGGGCACCATCGTCAAGGCGATTCAGGAACACGGGCTGTTCAGTGTCGATGATGTGAAGAAACACACCAAGGCTGGCAGTTCCTGTGGTTCCTGCGTGGGCCTGGTGGAACAGATCGTGATCAATACCGTGGGCGGTGCCGCCGATGTGAAGCCCAAGAGCGAGAAGCCGGTCTGCGGCTGTACCGACCTGAATCACGGCCAGGTGCGCAAGGCGATTCGCGAGCATCACCTGACCAGCATTCCGGAGGCGATGGCTTTCATGGAGTGGCGCACGCCGAACGGCTGTGCGACCTGCCGTCCGGCACTGAACTATTACCTGATTTCGACCTGGCCGGGTGAGGCCAAGGATGATCCGCAGTCGCGCTTCATCAACGAGCGGGCCCACGCCAACATCCAGAAGGATGGCACCTATTCGGTGGTGCCGCGGATGTGGGGCGGTGTGACCAATGCCTCGGAACTGCGGCGGATTGCCGATGTGGCGGACAAGTACAACGTGCCGATGGTCAAGGTGACCGGTGGTCAGCGGATTGATCTGCTGGGCATCAAGAAAGAGGACCTGCCCAATGTCTGGAAGGATCTGGACATGCCCTCGGGGCATGCCTACGGCAAGTCGATTCGTACCGTGAAGACCTGTGTGGGCAGCGAGTTCTGCCGTTTCGGTACGCAGAACTCGACGCAGATGGGGATTGATCTGGAGCACGCCCTGTTCAACATGTGGTCGCCGCACAAGGTGAAGCTGGCAGTTTCGGGTTGCCCGCGCAATTGTGCCGAGTCGGGCATCAAGGATGTGGGGATCATCGGGGTGGATTCCGGCTGGGAGCTGTATATCGGCGGCAACGGCGGGATCAAGACCGAGGCCGGTGAGTTCTTTGTGAAGGTGAAGACCGAGGATGAGGTGATGGAATACTCGCTGGCGTTCCTGCAGCTCTACCGTGAGGAGGCCTTCTATCTGGAGCGTACGGTGCACTATATGCAGCGGGTCGGTATGGAGCACATCAAGCAGGCGGTACTGGAGGATGCTGAACGGCGCAAGGCGCTGCATGAGCGGCTGCTGTTCTCGTTGTCGTTCGAGCAGGATCCGTGGAAGGAGCGGATCGAGAAGGAAGACTTGAAACAGGAATTCCGCCGCATTGCGGTACAGCAGTTGGAAGGAGTGAACGCATGAACTGGCTGGATATCTGTGCTTTGGAAGAGATTCCGCGTTTGGGTTCGCGGGTGATCGATGGTCCCAAGGGTGATATTGCGTTGTTTCGCACCAGCGAGGATGAGGTGTTTGCGCTGGATGACCGTTGCCCGCATAAGGGTGGGCCGCTGTCGCAGGGGATTATCTACGGTAAGCAGGTGGCCTGTCCGCTGCACAACTGGCAGATCCAGTTGGAGAGTGGCGAGGCGGTAGCGCCGGATGTGGGCTGCACCCATCGCTATCCGACCCGGGTTGAGGGTGGTCGGGTGCAGGTGGTTTTGGAAAAGGCGTTGGCGTCGGCATGACGTTGGCACTGATTGATTCGAGTTTCGACGCTGGCGCCATTGCCGGTCGGCTGAGCTGGACACGCTACAAGCACCCTCCGGGGCCTGCCTGCGATCACAGATCGACAAGCGTTCGGCTGCGCGCGAAGCAGTGCTTCGCAATCGCTTGCCTCACCCCTGTGCGCTCGGCGATGCCCATCCCTGGGCATCGACGGTCCAGCTCAGCCGACCGGCAACAGCGCTGCCAATACTTGCGCAGTCAATCAGTGCTCCCACGATCAGACTCGGATTTCTACAGATGACCAAGACTACAGCTTCCACCTGCTGCTACTGCGGCGTCGGCTGCGGGGTGCTGATCGAGCATGACAACGAGCGCATTCTCGGGGTCAGCGGTGATCCGCAGCATCCGGCCAACCTCGGGCGGCTGTGCAGCAAGGGTTCGACCCTGCATCAGACCGGGGATCTGGCGGCGCGGGCGTTGTTTCCCGAGCTGCGCCTGGGCAAGGGGCTGGCCCGCAGTCGTACCGACTGGGAAACCGCGATGGGTCATGCGGCCCAGGTATTCGGTCAGGCGATTGCCGAGCATGGCCCGGACAGTGTGGCGTTCTACATTTCCGGGCAGTTGTTGACCGAGGATTACTATGCCTTTAACAAGCTGGCACGGGCCCTGGTCGGTACCAACAATATCGACAGCAATTCACGGCTGTGCATGTCCAGTGCGGTGGTGGGTTACAAGCGCAGTCTGGGGGCGGATGCACCGCCCTGCTCTTACGAGGATATCGAGACCAGTGATTGTCTGTTGATCGCTGGCAGCAATATGGCCTTTGCCCATCCTGTATTGTTCCGCCGCCTGGAAGCGGCCAAGGCGGCCAATCCCGACAAACGCATTATTGTGGTTGATCCCCGGCGGACCGATACCTGTGAGATCGCCGATCTGCACCTGGCGGTACAGCCAGGGACCGATGTGGCGCTGTTTCACGGGATTCTGCATATCCTGCTGTGGGAAGGCTGGGTTGATCGGCGTTTTATCGATGCGCATACCGAAGGTTTTGATCAGTTGAAGTCGCTGGTACGAGATTACACGCCGGCGCTGGTCAGTGAGTTGTGTGGTATTCGCGTGCAGGATCTGATGGAAGCGGCGCGGATGATCGGCAGTGCACCGAGCTTTCTGTCGCTGTGGTGCATGGGGCTGAATCAGTCAAGCTCAGGCAGTGCCAAGAACAGTGCCTTGATCAATCTGCATCTGGCCACCGGGCAGATCGGCAAGCCAGGTAGCGGGCCGTTCTCGCTGACCGGCCAGCCCAATGCCATGGGTGGGCGTGAGACTGGTAGTCTGGCCAATCTGTTGCCGGGCCACCGCGATGCTGCCAATGCTGAGCATCAGGGTGAGGTGGCGGCCTATTGGGGAGTTGAGCGGATGCCGCTGAACCCGGGACTCTCGGCCATCGAGCTGTTCGAGGCGGTGCGGGCGGGCAAGATCAAGGCGCTGTGGATTGCCTGTACCAATCCGGCGCAGTCGCTGCCGAATCAGGCGCTGGTGCATGAGGCATTGGCCGGTTGTCCGTTTGTGGTGGTGCAGGAGGCCTTTGCCACTACCGAGACCTGTGCCTATGCCGATTTGCTGCTACCGGCGGCCAGTTGGGGTGAGAAGGAAGGCACTGTAACCAATTCCGAGCGCCGGGTCAGTCATGTGCGCCCGGCGGTGCCGGCCCCCGGAGAGGCGCGGCCGGATTGGGCGATTGTCTGTGATCTGGCCCAGCGGCTGGAGAAACAATTGCGTCCGGGCCAACCGAGCCTGTTCGCGTTTGCCAACCCGGCCGAGCTGTTCGATGAATACAAGGGTCTAACGGCAGGTCGCGATCTGGATTACAGCGGTCTGAGTCATGCCTTGATTGACGAACTGGGCCCGCAGCAGTGGCCGTTTCCATCTGGCGCTGAGCGCGGCACCGAGCGTTTGTATACCGATGGCCGCTTCCCTACTCCGGATGGCCGGGCGCGCTTTATCGCCGAGCAGTTCCAGCCGCCCAAGGAGAAGCGTGAGGCCCGTTTCCCGCTGCTTCTCAATACCGGTCGCCTGCGCGATCAGTGGCATGGCATGAGCCGCACCGGTACGGCGGCGCAGTTGTTCGGTCATGTCGAGCAGGCGCTGATCAGCCTGCATCCCGATGAGCTGCGCAGCCGCAAGCTGAGCGAGGGGCAGTTGGTGCGGGTCAAGAGCCAGCGCGGCAGTCTGGTGCTGCCGGTTCAGGCCGATGAACAGGTGCGTCCGGGCCAGGCTTTCATGCCGATGCATTGGGGTAACCGTTTTCTCAAGGGGCTGGGCATCAACGTGCTGACCCAGCCGGAATTCGATCCGCTGTCCAAGCAGCCGGAACTCAAGCAGGCGGCGATCAATCTGCAGCCGGTGGAGCTGCCCTGGGAGCTGTTCATTCTGGTCGAGGATCAGGTGCAGCAACGCTTCGCTGCTTTGCGTCCGCTCTGTGAAGACTTCGAGTACGCCAGCTTTGCCCTGACCGGACGCGAGCGCTCGGCCTTGCTGGTGCGGGTGGCGCATACCGAGGCTGCCGATGCTGCCTGGCTGGCCAAGGTCGATGCCCTGCTCGGCTTGGATGACGGCCCGGTACTGGTCTATGACGACCCGCGTCGGGCAGTGGGCAAGCGGGTGCGGATTGAAGACGGACGCATCACTGCGATTCGTCTGACCGGCGAAACCGCCGCCCGCGACTGGCTGCGCAATGTCTGGACCAGTGGTGAGGCCGATGCCGACCTGCGTCGCTGGTTCCTCGCCCCGCTCAGCAGTCCGCCCGGTGGAGCAGCGGTCAGTAGCGACAAGACCCTGTGTAACTGCATGAACGTCAGCCAGAGCCAGATCGAAGCCGGCATTGCCCGCGGCCTGGATCTGGACGGTCTCAAGGCCGAACTGGGTTGCGGCACCCAGTGCGGCTCCTGCGTGCCGGAAGTCAAGCGACTGATCGGTCGGCGAGCGAATTTTGTGGAGGCTTGAACAATGCACGCACTAACCCCGAACAACCCCGACACTGTGAATATCTGGCTGGTCGGCGCTGGCCCCGGCGACCCGGAGCTGATTACCCTCAAGGCGGTGCGGGTACTGGCTCAGGCCGAGGTGGTGATGGTCGATGATCTGGTCAACCCGGCGATTCTCGAGCACTGTCCGCAAGCGCGGATCATCCGGGTTGGCAAGCGCGGCGGCTGTCGTTCGACGCCGCAGGCGTTCATCAATCGGCTGATGCTGCGCTACGGTCGTCAGGGCAAGCGTCTGGTGCGGCTCAAGGGCGGTGATCCATGCATCTTCGGCCGCGCTGGCGAAGAAGCCCAGTGGCTGGCCGAGCGCGGGCTCAAGGCCGAGATCATCAACGGCATTACCGCTGGGCTGGCCGGGGCTACTCAATGCGGCATTCCACTGACACTGCGCGGCGTCAGCCGGGGTGTGACGCTGGTGACAGCCCACACTCAGGATGACAGCGAGCTGAACTGGCAGGGTCTGGCTCAGGGTGGCACCACTCTGGTGGTGTATATGGGCGTGGCCCGCTTGCAGCAGATCCAGCAAGGCTTGCTGGAAGGCGGCCTGCCCGCCAGCACCCCGGTGGCCATGATCGAGCGTGCCAGCCTGGCCGACCAGCGCCAATATCAGTGCCGGCTGGATCAGTTGTGCCAGCAGGCCCGCGCGTTCAAACTGCAAAGCCCGGCCGTGCTGGTGATTGGTGAGGTAGTGGCCGAAGCCAAGGCGCTGCTGCCGCAGCTTGCCGAACAGGCAAGTGCCTGAGTGGAAACACTGATTAATTGCACGCAGGCCCGGCAGCCTGGTTGTCGTTGAGCTGTTCTGGACCGTTAGATGCCAGGGATGGCATCTACGAGCCCCCAGGGATGGGTTCACGGCGTGTCCAGAACAGCTCAACGACAACCAGGCCGACACTAAAACCTGACTTAATCAGTGTTTCCTTAACGTCCTACTCCAAACGCTCGCGCTGCTGGTCGGCCCATAGCCGGGCGTAGGCGCCGCCGGTTGCCAGCAGTTCAGTGTGGGTCCCCTGCTCCACTACGCGCCCCTGATCCAGCACCAGAATCCGTTCGGCATGAACGATGGTCGACAGCCTGTGGGCAATCGCCAGGGTAGTGCGCTTGCGGGCTACGGCGTTGAGCGCATCGAGAATCAGCCGCTCGGCATGGGTGTCCAGTGACGAGGTGGCTTCATCAAGGATCAGAATCGGCGGATCCTTGAGCAGCACCCGGGCAATGGCGATCCGCTGCTTCTCACCCCCGGATAATTTCAACCCGCGCTCACCGACCTGGGTGTTCAGCCCCTCGGGCAGGCGCTTGACGAAGTCTTCCAATTGGGCCGCACGCAGCACCCGCCAGATATCGTCCTCACTGGCCCCGGGGCAGCCGTAGGCGACGTTGTAGCCGATGCTGTCGTTGAACAGCACGGTATCCTGCGGTACCACGCCGATGGCCCGGCGCAGACTGTCCTGGGTGACCTCGCGCAGATCCTGGCCATCGATGCGGATGGCTCCGGCGCTGACATCGTAGAAGCGAAACAGTAGCCGGGCCAAGGTTGATTTGCCCGCACCACTGGGGCCAACAATCGCCAGGGTGTGCCCGGCGGGAATCTCCAGGCTGACACCCTTTAGAATCGGTCGCTGCGGCTCATAAGCATAGCCGACCGCCTCGAAGCTCACCGCCCCGCCCTGCACTTTCAGAGCCGGCGCGCCGGGCTTGTCAGCGACCTTGACCGGCTGTTCGAGCAGGCCGAACAGACGTTCGATATTGGTCAGCGCCTCACGAATCTCACGGTAGATGAAGCCGAGAAAGTTCAGCGGAATGAACAGCTGGATCATGTAGGCGTTGATCATTACCAGCTCACCCAGGCTCATGCTGCCAGCTGCCACCTGGTTGGCCGCCAATACCATCATCAGGGTCACCGAACCAGCGATGATCAGCGCCTGGCCGGAGTTCAAGGCCGCCAGCGACAGGCGGTTCTTCATCCGTGCCGCTTCCCATCCAGCCAGATGGCGGTCGTACTCCTGGGCTTCAAACCGCTCATTGCCGAAATACTTGACCGTCTCGTAATTGAGCAGGCTGTCTACCGCACGGGTATTGGAGCGGTTGTCCATCTTGTTGCTTTCACGCACGAAGCGGTTGCGCCACTCAGTGCACCAGATTGAAAACGTCCCGTACAGAATCACCGAGCCCAGCACGGTCAGCGCATACACCGGACTGAAATTGACCAGCAGGATCACTGCAATCAGGCCAATTTCCAGCAGGGTTGGCAGGATATTGAAGACCATGAAGCGCAGCAGAAAGCTGATGCCACTGGTCCCGCGCTCGATATCACGGGCCAGACCACCGGTACGTCGTGCCAGGTGAAAACCCAGATCCAGCCGGTGCAGATGCTCGAAAACCCTGAGTGAGATACGCCGCATGGTCCGCTCGGCAACCCGGGCGAATACCGCATCACGCAGTTCGGAGAAAAACACCGAGGAAAAACGCAGAAGGCCGTAGGCTGCAAGCAAGGCTACTGGCACCAGGATCAGGGCCTCAGTGACCGATTCGAAATGCTCGACGATCAGCTTGAGCACCCAGGGCACCGCTACCCCGGCAAGCTTGGCCACGAACAGAAAGGCCATGGCCAGTAATACTCGGCCACGAAATTCGTTGAGATAGGGAATCAGGCTGGTGATGATCCGCCAGTTGACCGGAGCGTTGGCGTACTGATTATCGGAGTGAGGACGCATGTTGGGCTGAGGGCCAAGGCTGAAGAAGCCGACAGAGTGTGGGCTTGCCATCGATGATGGTCAAGCCCACGATTGTCTCAGTCCTCGTGCGGAATCGGGTCCGGGTTACGATCCCAGCCGACCATCAGCAGCGTGGCCAGGACCCCCAACCCCAGACCGGTCCAGGGATCGAAGAACGCCAGCCCGGCGCCAATCACCAGTACCGTACCCCGCGCGGTGTTGTTGCGTGGAATAGACATGGCCACATAGGCACAGGCGAAGGCGGTCAGCATCAGGGTCAGCGCCAGCGCCACATACAGCAGTGGTTGCAGCCCGGTGAGCAGCGGCTTGAGGAAGAACAGCAGCGGAATCCCCATCAGGTAATAGGAAATCAGTCCGCTGTGCAGGCTGTTCATGGCCTGTTTACCCTGAGCCCAGCGCTGCACGATGATCACCTGCACCCCAGTCCACATCGCGCCCTGGGTCGGGAAGAACGGCGCGAACAGCCCCAGCAATGCGTTGCGGATACCGACCGACAGGTGGGTCCGGGTCGGATTGATGTCGACATGCTCGTCGTGACGCTTGCTCAGGCCGTCGCGGATCACTTCGTTGCCGGTGACGATATCGCCGAACAGGATCACGTAGGTGATGATCGCCAGCGGTATGGCCTTGATATACATATCCCAGCTCGGCCAGCCAATAGCGAAGGGCGACATCTTGGCGAAGGCGTCACCCACCGGCGGAATCAAGATGCCCCACTGGATGTTGTAACTGATCTCGCCGACCATCGGCCCAACTACCGCTGCAATGAAAAAGCCCGGCAACAGACCTAGTGCCGCAATCAGTGCGACCAGTTTGTGCCTCTCCTTGAGCTTCTGCATCGGCAGCGAAAAGGAGAAGATCAGGCACACCGCGCAAGCCAGCATGATGCTTACCGGTTGATGCGAGAGCAACGCCGGCTGCGAACCGTCACCGACAAACACCCGCTGCACCGCAGCAATCGCGGCGCCGAGGATGATCCCGGCCTTGAGCGTGTCTGGCAGCCAGAGCACCAGTTTCTTGCCCAGCCCGGTTATCCCCAACAACACCAACAGTACGGCAAAGTTCAGTGATAGCGCGGTCATCACCTGGAACCGCGAGGCCGGGTCTTCGTATCCGGTCAACACGAAGGTCAGCACCAGCGGCAACGCCGGGGTGATCCAGCCAGGAGCATAGGGTTCGCCAAAGAAGATCAGCGCGGAGCCGATCAGAATGGAGTGCAGCATGGAAACGGCCACGGCTTCTTCGAAGCTCAGGCCGAAGGCACCGGTCATGATCGGGATCAGGGCCAGGCCGGTAGCGGCGGCCACGAAGAACCCCTGCAGGGCCTCCTGCCAGTAGAACCGCGTGTGGTAGAACGGCAAACGGAAAGTGAACGGCCCCCAGCGCCATCCAGGCAATTCGGGTTGAGACATAGCTGACTCCGTGGTTCTTATTGGACTTATTGTGTGGCCTGGCCGCAGTGCAACTCAGGCAGCAGTCATTATGCCCAGCGCGGCAAAAAAGTACATGCACCCCGCCAACCATGCGGGTTACGCCTTATGGGCCCCAGCCAGCGTCGGAAGCGCCCAGTGACGCGGGCTGGAGCCGGGTCTGCGGGCCTGACAGCGCCCACGCCCAGGCCGCACCCGAATTATCACGCTGATGAATAGATCATTTCCGACTGTTTCAGGCGCTGGCTTGCTGCTCACTGTCCAGGCGATGACGCACCGCATCCGGTGAGCCAGTCCCTCGCGCCATCAGGCTATACAGTACCGGGATCACAAACAGGGTCAGGAACATCGACACGCTGACTCCGGACACCACCACGATGCCAATGACCTGGCGGGTTTCCGCGCCCGGACCGAACGCCAGCACCAAGGGAATCGAGCCTGCCACCGTGGTTACCCCGGTCATCAGGATCGGCCGCAGACGCAGAGTGCTGGCCTCGATCAAAGCCTGCTCGAAGGGCTTGCCGGCATCACGCAACTGGTTGGCGAACTCGACGATCAGGATACCGTTCTTGGCCGCCAGACCAATCAGCATCACCAGGCCGATTTGGCTGTAGAGGTTCAGGGTGTTGCCGGTCAGCCACAGCCCGACCAGGGCTCCGCCCACCGCCAGGGGTACACCAAACATGATCACCAACGGGTGAATAAAGCTTTCGAACTGAGCCGCCAGCACCAGAAATACCACGATCAGGCCCAGCACAAACACGAACAGCAGTGAGCCACTGGCATTACGCAGGTCCAGTGATTGGCCCTTGTAGTCGATCACCAGGTTTTCCGGCAGGTGCTCACGGGCCAGGCGCTCGACATGATCCAGGGCGGTGCCCAGGGCCACGCCATCGGCCAGCGAGGCATCAATGGTGATCGCCCGATTGCGGTTGTAACGGTTCAGGGTGGTCGAGCCGGCATATTCTTCCAGACTGACCAGGTTCGACAATGGAATCAGCTGCCCGCTACTGGCCGAGCGCACATAGATATTTTCCATGCTGGCCGCCCGGCGCTGGGTCTCGCGCTCACCTTCGAGGATGACATCGTATTCCTCGCCTTCATCAATGTAGGTAGTCACCCGCCGCGAACCCAGCATGGTTTCCAGGGTCCGGCCAATAGTACTGATATTGACCCCCAGATCGGCAGCCCGGTCATAATCGATCTGCACCTCCAGCTGTGGCTGGGTTTCCTTGTAGTCGGAATCGATATTGGTCAGCCCTGGATTGTCCTCAGCGATCTTGCTCAGCAGGATATCGCGCCACTCGGCCAGTTCGTCGTAGCTGCCCGCCCCGCCAATCACCAGCCGGAATGGCTGCTGTTGACCGCTGGCAAAGCCCTGGCGCATGACCGGGAAGGCCCGGACCCCGGGCAGATCGCTCAGGCGCGCCTGAATGTCCGCCATGATTTCCCAACCACTGCGGCGCTGCCCCCAATCCTCCAGCACTACCACGGCAATCCCGGTATTGAAGGTGGTCACCGCGCCAAAGGCCCGTGGCGCACGCACCAGCAAGCGACTGATCTCACCAGCGTCGACCAGATCCATCAGGCGTTTTTCGATTTCATCCATGTACTCAAGCATGTAGTCATAGGAGGCGCCTTCCGGGCCATTAACCATGACGAACAGAGAACCACGGTCCTCACGCGGGGTGTACTCACTGGGCAGCTTGTTGAACAGCCAGCCAGTGCCAGCAAACATCAACAGGAACACCAGCAACGCCGCCCAACGGAAACGCAAGACGAAACGCAGAGCCTTAGCGTAAATACCCCGGGACAGCAACAGTACCCGCTCAACCCAGCGGCTCAGCCAGTTATCTTCGTCATGCGCCTTGAGCACCTTGGATGCCAGCATTGCCGACAAGGTCAGCGCCACGAAACTGGAGAAGGCCACGGCTGCAGCCATGGTCAGGGCAAACTCGGAGAACAGCCGACCGACATCACCCTGCAAAAAAGCGATGGGGACGAACACCGCCACCAGCACCAGGGTGGTCGAGACCACCGCAAAGGCCACCTGCCGGGCTCCGTAGAAAGCCGCCACCAGAGGCGTTTCTCCCTCTTCATCGATACGCCGGCGAATGTTCTCGAGCACAATGATGGCATCATCCACCACCAGACCGATCGCCAATACCAGCGCCAGCAGGGTCAGCAGGTTGACGGTAAAGCCAAATAGCAACAGGCCGATGAAGGTTGCAGTAATCGAAACCGGCAGGGTCACCGCAGGCACCAGAATCGCCCGCGGACTGCCAAGAAACAGGAAGATCGCCAGCACCACCAGTACCAGCGCGATCAACAGGGTACTGTAGACCTCTTTGATCGCGCCCTCGATAAACACCGAGCTATCGAAACTGGGCAGAATCTGCATGCCCTCCGGCAGGGTCGGATTCAGCGCTTCAACCAGCTCACGAGCTGCCCTGGACACATCCAGGGTGTTGGCGGTGGACTGCCGCTCCAGGCCAATACCGACCATGGGCACGCCATTGCCACGGAACAGATTGCGCTCTTCTTCGGTGCCCCGCTCGACCCTGGCCACATCACCCAGACGCACCAGATAGTTGTCATCGCCCCGGGCAATCACCAGCCGGGCGAACTCTTCAGGCAAGGTGAAACTGCGTGCTACCCGTACGGTAAACAAACGGTTCAGCGACTCGATACTGCCGGCCGGCAGTTCAACGTTCTCGGCCCGCAGTGCATTCTCGACATCCGCTACGGTCAGATTACGCGCTGCCAGCGCCTCACGGTCGAGCCAGACCCGCATGGCATAACGCTGGGCGCCACCAACACGCACCTGGCCTACCCCATCTAGAGTGGAAAACCGGTCAACCAGATAGCGCTCAGCGTAATCGGTCAGCTCCGGCAGGGTCATCCGGTCACTGGCCAGGTTCCACCAGACGATCACGTCCTGGTTGGCATCCAGCTTGCGGACCTGGGGTGGGTCGGCCTCATCGGGCAGTGAACGCAGCAGCCCGGAAACCCGGTCACGGATATCGTTGGCCGCTTCGTTGACGTCCTTGTTGATCGAAAACCGCACGGTAATGATCGAACGACTGTCTTCGCTGCGCGACTCGATATATTCGATACCCTCAACCCCGGCGATCCGCTCCTCAATCACCTGAGTGATTTGCGAGTCGATCACGCTGGCGGCGGCGCCGACATAGGTGGTGTCGATATTGACCACCGGCGGGTCGATGTCGGGGTATTCGCGCAACGGCAGCATACTGAAGGCAACCAGGCCAAAGATTACCAGCAACAAAGCCAGTACCGTGGCGAAGACCGGCCGAACGACTGCCGTATCCGAAAGAATCATCGGCGCGTCCTCAGTTGACTACAGGGTTGTTGGACAGCGCCTCAGCCAAGGGTGCGCCCGGCTCCAGTACCGCCTTGATCACGACCCTCTGCCCCGGCTGGACCCGGAAGCCGCCGTGACTGATCACCTGTTCGCCCAATTGCAGCCCAGAGGTCACTTCGACCAGACCTGGATAACGCTCGCCGATGTTGATCTGGCGCCGCTCGGCTACCCAGCCCCCGTCTCGCTCGCTCAACAACATGACGAACTGACGCCGCCCGACCGGCACCAGAGCTTCCTCGGGAATCACCAGGGCCTCACGCGGGGCGCTGGCAATCCGCACCGTCATTAGCATCCCCGGGCGCAGCAGGCCATCGGGGTTGGGAATCAGCGCCCGCACCCGGATCGACCGGGTCACCGGGTCGACTTCATTGTCCACACCACTGATCTCGCCCTCGAACAGCCGACCAGCGAAGGCTGCACTACTGGCAGTGATCGCCAGCCCCGGACGAATCGAAGCCAGGCGGGTTTCCGGCACACTGAAATCGAGTTTCATGACACTGTCGTCATGCAGGGTTGCCACCGGCGTCCCGGGGGTCAGCAGACTGCCGACACTGACCTGACGCAGCCCCACCACGCTGTCGAACGGAGCCCGGATCAGGCGATCGGCCAGGCGTGCCTCAACAGCCCTGAGACGAGCTTGGGCCAGTTCGCGCTCACGGCGCCGGTCATCCAGTTCCTGATCGGAGACAAACCGCCGCTCGACCAGTTGTTGGGCCCGTTGCAGTTGCCGCTCGGCATCATTGAACGCCACCCGGGCTTCTTCGAGCTGAGCGAGTTGTTCACGGTTGGTCAACTCGACCAGAATATCGCCAGCCTTGAGCCGCTGGCCGTCGGTAAAGTGAATACGGGAGATGGTTTCGGTCATGTTGGCGGTGACCACTGCGGTTTCGTTAGCCTGCAGCGTGCCGAGCGCCTCGATTTCATTGGCGATCTCGCGCTGTTCGACGGCGGCTACGATGACCTGCATCGGTTGTTGCGCCAGAGCCGGCAAAACCATACAGCATCCCAAGAGCCAACCGGCGGCCCAGCGCCTGACTCGTACCATCCTAAACATGTTTGATTCCTACTTACGCTTTGGCAGAAAGCCGCGAATTATACGTGACCCGATAGTCGCTCAATGATGACGCTGCGGCCGGCTTTTGCATACGGCTAATTCCTACAGGATGTGACAGCCCGTCTGAACGACGCGTTCAGCGTAATGGAACCCTGCGCCCACCTGCGCCAACGCGGCGGCCAGTGGGCGCAACCAGTCAATTGCCAAGGGTCTCGGCAAAGAACTGGTGCATGGCATTGAACGCCCTGGTGGCAACCTTTTCATGGTACTGCGCCTGCCCAGGCACATTAGCGGTCGGGTCGGTAAACGAGTGAACCGCGCCGCCATAGCTGACCAGTTGCCAGTCCACGCCAGCCTCACGCATCTCAGCCTCGAAAGCCAGCACCTGTTCGGTCGGCACATAGGGATCATCGGCGCCATGCAACACCAGCACGGGTGCCTTGATCGCCTTGGCATCGGCCACATTGGGCGTATCGAGATTGCCATGGAAGGACACTACAGCGCCAATCGAGGTACCCGAGCGAGCCAGCTCCAGCACCGTCCCACCGCCGAAACAGAAGCCAATGGCCGCCAGTCGTTCGGCATCCAGCCCAACTTCATCGGCTTGATCCTTGAACACCTCCAGCGCGGCATTGACCCGCTGGCGCATCAGCGCCCGGTCCGAGCGCACGAAGCTGGCAGCCTTGCCCGCCTCGTCGGTGTTCTGCGGGCGAATATCCTTGCCGTACATGTCCGCCACGAACACCACATACTCAGAGCCGCCGGCACGATAGGCTTTCTTTGCCGCATTCTCGGTCACACCCATCCAGTTGGGTACCATCAGGATGCCTGGCCGCCGCTCACTGACCGCATCGTCATACACCAACATGCCCTGATAGGCCTCGCCGTCAATCTCATAGTCGACCCGTTCAACAACCATTGCAGCCTGCGTCATTCCCGTTACTCCCGCCATCAGCAAGGTGGACACTATCCTTTTCATGCTTTTCCCCTTTATCCATCGGTTCATTTACAGTGCATCAAGCTTAGCAGCAGTACCACACCGGCATGGGCGCTCGGCTCATGCCGCTTGCACGCCCGTAGCAGCCAGCTCCGCGCCGTTCAGCGTCAGGTTGCTCAGGGCCAGTTGGCGGTCAAACAGCAAGCCGGTCTTGAGCCCGGCAACGGTACGCAATGCTTCACGCCGGGAGAGAGGCAACTGATTGGCCAGACGAAAACAGGCGTCACGCCATACCGCATAACCGGCTCGGTCCGACTGAAACAACGGAGTCAGCATGCGGCTGGCCAGTTGGTAGAAACGCAAGTGACGTCGGCGCACTGCACTGTAACGGGCGAAAGCCTCGGCCAGCCCGGACTCACGCTGAACCGCAGCGGCTAGTTCCCAGCCATCGACCAGAGCCAGATTGGCACCCTGCCCCAACTGCGGACTCATGCCGTGCGCGGCGTCACCAATCACCACCACCCGCCCCTGATGCCATTGGCGCATGCGCACATCGGCATACATCGCCATCGGCAACTGCTCGTGGGTTTCGATATGCGCCAACGCAGTCCCGGTATCCGGCCAGCAATCAATCACTTGCTGCTTCCAGACGTTCAGGTCCGTGGCCTGCCAGGCCGGATAATCGGATACCTTGAGGCTCCAGAAAAAACTGCGGCAGGGCTGTTCAGTACCTGGTTGCAACCCACTGGGCATCAGCCCGACCATGATCCTGGCAGCGTCATAGCGCTGCAACAAGGCTGCAGGCTGGTCAAACGGCGATGGGCTGATATGCCAAAGAGCGCCCCAGGGGTATGGCCGTATCTGCTGCTTCACCGCCAGCTGGGCACGCAGGCGTGACTGGGTGCCATTGGCAATGATCAGGCCATCGAAGCCGCCAAGGCGCCGGCCATCGGCCAGCTCAAGCTGCAGCTGGCGTGCGCCCGGATCGCCGAAACTCTCCACCTCAGCCTCCAGTTCAATCTCCACGCCGGTTGCCAGAGCCTCGGCATGCAGCACCGCCAACAGATTGCCACGATGCACACCCAAGCCGTAGGCGCCACTGCCCAGATCGCTGTAGCGAACATCCATTACCCGCAGCCCATCACGACGGCGGCCATCCAGCGCCTCGATCCGAGTGGCCCGGCCGGCCACCGCCGGCAACATCTGCATGCGGTCCAGCACCTCGATGCCCGATGGCTGAATCAGCAGCCCGGCCCCCCGGGCCTGCGGCTGAGCGAAACGCTCAAACAGCGTTACCCGATGCCCCAACCGGGCCAGCATGATCCCTGCGCTTAGCCCAGCGGTTCCACAGCCAACAATGGCGAAATGATGATGTGACATCCTGCCCTCCCTAGGGTCTGTTGACGTTTCATCGCAAACCACGTTGCTGCGAAAAATGTCGCCAGGCTAGGCGTGGGACGCAGGTAATGGTCGCTCCCTTGCCAAGTCCCACAACAACGCATGGCGACATTTTACGCGCAACCCGAAGGGCCGGGCCTGTTTTTGCGCGATGCTGCGTTGCTCAATGCTTATTTGGCCCACCAAACCTCGCATCTCGCGCCTTGCCTCGCGCAAAAACAGGCGCCGGCGCGGTTGCGATGAAACGTCAACAGACCCTAGCGATTGATGTCTGCGGCGGATTGCTGTAGCCAGTCTCTCGTTTGCTCTGACCACAGCCCAGTGCGCTCACAAGGGCTGCAAATTCAGCGGCTAACAAATGCAACGAATGCGATGGAGCAATCAACTGGTATTTACGGCAGTGCGAGCCCTTTGCGTTGCTCGCGCTCAAGACCGTTACGGATATCTAGATGTGGCTGTATCAACGCCTCGAACCACTCATGGAAGACAGCCAACCGCCGCGAACGCTGGCGGCGGTGTGGGTAGAGCAAGGACACTGGCATCGAAGCCGCACGGTGGGTCGGCATGACCTCCACCAACTGGCCTGAGTCCAGCAGGTTCTGGATATCAAAACGTGGGATTTGAATCAACCCCAACCCTGCCAGACAGCAGGCAATGTAGTTTTCAGCATTGTTAACGACTACCCGACTGGGCACGTCGAGCAGTTGCTCGCTACCATCATCGGACTGGAACTCCCAGGGCAGCTCCCTGCCTGACTTCGGCGAGGCATAGCCCACAGCCCAATGCCCGTCGAGCAACTCGGCTGGCTGATTCGGTTCTCCATGCTCGCGCAGATAGCTCGGACTCGCACAATTGATCAAGGTGATGTGACCCAGCGGTCGTACCACGAGACTGCTCTCATGCAACGAACCAACGCGTATTGCGCAGTCCACACCTTCCTGTACCAGATCGATGACGCGGTCGGTCGAGCTCAGGGTCAATTGCAGCCGGGGATAGCGGCGCAGCAGATCGGGTAGCGCCGGCGCAATCAAACGTCGGGCGATACGGCTGGGAGCATCGATGATGAGCCGGCCAGCAGCCTCGCGCTGGCCGGTTCGGAACAACTGCTCGATGTCTTCCACTTCAACCAACAAAGGACGCACACGATCCAGCAACCGCTCACCATCGGGTGTCAATCGTACCTGGCGCGTCGTCCGGTGCAACAGGCGCACGCCCAGTTGTGCCTCCAACTGCTGGACGGCCGCAGACACCGACGCACGCGGCACCTCCAGGGCGTTGGCCGCCTTGATGAAGCTGCCCATTTCAGCAACCTGAGCAAATACTCGATACTGCTCGAACCTGTCCATGCCTCTGCCCTGTCGATCATCTGGAGGTTAGCCCGCCAAGCCTCGCAGCACACTCCGATCAGGCCGCCTGCACGGGTGCCAGCATGCCTACTTCGTAGTGTAGCCACCGTTGATGAGGATGGTCTGCCCGGTAATCCACCAGCCATCGCTGACCAGGTGCCGGATGAAAGGAACTACATCCTCAATTTCGGTCAGGCCGGTCTTGCTGAACGGCGACAGCGCAGCAGCAGTCTTGTGATAAGCCACCGCGTCCGCCCCCTCGGCCGGGTAAAAGAACGGCGTATCCATCGGACCAGGACCGACCGCTGTCACCGAGATACCGCGAGCACCGAACTCCTTGGCGGCCGCACGAGTGTAGTGCTCGACCGGCGCCTTGGCGCCAGCATAGGCAGCATAGAACGGAGTAAAAGCACCTAGCAGCGACGTCACCACGGTGCAGACTTTGCCATTGTCGTTGAGGTTCTTGCCCGCCTCTTTTAGGAAAAAGAAGGCGGTCTTGGAATTGACTGCCGCCATCTCGTCGTACTCAGCTTCGCTGATCTCGACCAACGGTTTCTTGAGAACCTTACCAACAGTGTTGATGGCGATGTCTGGCTTGCCAACGGCAGCAATGGCATCGGCGAACAGCTTCTCGATAGCACCGGCCGTCGTCAGATCAGCCTGCAGGGCCACGGCCTGCGCGCCGCTGGCCTGGATTGCGGCGACGGTCGCGTCGGCATCGGCTTTGGACGCAGCGCTGTTGTAGTGGATCGCAACAGCCTTGGCGCCCTGTGCGGCCAAATCCCGGGCGATCAGACCGCCGAGGTTCTTGGCACCACCGGCGATGAGAACAACTTTGTCTTGGATGGAATGGTCTGCCATGAGAAATCTCCTTCACGAGTCAACGGAGAGTTCAGCTTAGGCGGCAATCAGCCAGGCAATAAACTGCCTGTGACTGGATGGATCATCCAGAAAAACAGCCTAATCAGGGGTATTTTGGCAAACAAAACATGCAATTCATGAATCATAAATGACGAAAGCCCCCTGTGCAGCAGCGTCAGGGGGCTTGTTGTGAGCAGGGCTCAGGGCTTACTTGCTGAGCTCTACCAGCAGTGCGTTGAGCCGGCGCACATAGCTGCCCGGATCCTGCAGCGCTTCACCAGCGGCCAATGCGGCCTGATCGAACAGAATCCGGGTCAGGTCGGCGAAACGCTCCTCGTCCTGCTCGGCATCGAGTTTCTCCAGCAGCGGATGGGTCGGATTGACCTCAAGGATCGGCTTGCTCTCCGGCGCTTTCTGGCCGGTGGCCTCAAGGATCTTGCGCATCTGCAGACCCATGCCGTCCTCGTTAATCACCAGTACTGCCGGCGAGTCAGTCAGGCGGTGCGAGACCTTGACCGCGTCGACCTCCTCGCCGAGCACACCTTTGATGCGCTTGAGCAGATCTTCCTTGGCCTTGGCTACCTCTTCCTGGGCCTGCTTGTCTTCCTCTTCGAGCTTGCCAAGATCGAGGTCGCCGCGGGCAATATCGACGAACTGCTTGCCCTGGTATTCGCTCAGGTGGCTCATCAGCCACTCGTCGATACGGTCGGTCAGCAGCAGTACCTCGATGTTCTTCTTGCGGAAGATCTCCAGGTGCGGGCTGTTCTTGACCTGGCTGTAGCGCTCGCCGGTCAAGTAGTAGATCTTGTCCTGGCCCTCGCTCATGCGCTCAAGGTAGGTATCCAGACTCACATTTTCACTGTCATCGTTGTTGGCGGTGGAAGCAAAGCGCAGCAAGCCGGCAATCTTCTCGCGGTTAGCGAAGTCTTCGGCCGGGCCCTCTTTCATCACACTGCCGAAGGCCTTCCAGAACTCTGCGTATTTCTCCGGCTCGTTCTTGGCCAGCTTCTCCAGCATATCCAGCACGCGTTTGGTCAGTGCCGACTTCATGCTGTCGATCGCCGGATCCTTCTGCAGGATCTCGCGCGAGACGTTGAGCGACAGATCGTTGGAGTCGACCACACCCTTGATAAAGCGCAGGTACAGCGGCAGGAACTGCTCGGCGTCATCCATAATGAACACCCGCTGCACGTACAGCTTAAGCCCGCGTGGAGCCTCACGCTGATACAGATCGAACGGTGCCCGACCCGGCACATACAGCAGGCTGGTGTATTCCAGTTTGCCTTCGACCTTGTTGTGACTCCAGCTCAACGGGTTCTCGAAGTCGTGGGCAACGTGCTTGTAGAACTCCTGGTACTCCTCATCCTTGACCTCAGTACGCGGGCGGGTCCACAGGGCGCTGGCACGGTTGACGCTTTCCCACTCGGTCTCGGCTGGCTTATCGGCCTCTTCGCCAAAATGCTGCTTCGGCAGCTCGATCGGCAAGGAGATGTGGTCGGAGTACTTCTTGATGATGCTGCGCAGGCGCCAGCCATCGGCGAACTCACTCTCGGCCGCCTTAAGGTGCAGCACAATGCGGGTACCACGCTCGGGCTTGTCGACGGTCTCGATGGTGAACTCCCCCTCACCGCTCGACTCCCAGCGCACCCCCTCTTCGGCCTTGAGGCCGGCGCGGCGGGTGAACACTTCAACCTTGTCGGCAACGATAAAGGCGCTGTAGAAACCGACCCCGAACTGGCCGATCAGGTGTGAATCCTTTTTCTGGTCGCCGGTCAGTTGCTGCATGAACGCGGCGGTACCGGATTTGGCAATGGTACCGAGATTCTCGATCACCTCAGCGCGCGACATGCCGATACCGTTATCTTCGATGGTCAGGGTCTTGGCAGCTTCGTCTCCGCTGATGCGAATGCGCAGGTTCGGCTCGTTTTCGAGCAGTTCCGGCTTGGCGATGGCTTCGAAACGCAGTTTGTCCGAGGCATCCGAGGCGTTGGAAATCAACTCGCGGAGAAAGATCTCCTTGTTCGAGTACATCGAATGGATCATCAGGTGCAGCAGTTGCTTCACCTCGGTCTGAAATCCAAGCGTTTCCTTATGGGCGTCCACGGTCATGGCGTCAAGTTCTCCACTCAAGGTCAAATGTAGGGGCTATTGCCGCTATTGGAATGACCTAGTAGATGGGGCGTGACTGATGACTTTTCAAGGGCTGGACAACACCTCGAGACTACGAACATCAAGCGGATGGAAATGCAGATCGACCTGATTGGGTCCTTGAGGCAGCGCCAATACCAGTCGGCGCGACTCACTGACCTCACGCAAACGGCCCTCATAGACCCGTCCACTCCAGGTAGTCAGGCGCAGTGGCTGCCCCAGAAAGGGGTCAGGCTCATCGACCAGCCCGAGGACGCTGAAGGGTTGCCACGAACGATCCGCCATCGCCTGGCGCGCTGGCTGAGCGAGTTCGGTCGTGGCTGGTTCCGGCGCTGGCTGACGCGCCTTCTGGCCCAGTTGGCGCAGCCAGTCCGGCACAGGCACAAGAGTCGCCTCACCGTTCAACCAGGTCGCATGTGATACCGGCAAATGCAAGTGGATACGCACCTGCGCCGACTGCTGCCCCGGGTCAGGAATGAACTGCAGGCTCAGGCTGTATTCATCGGCGATCCGGCGCAGCCCTGGGGCCTCCAGAGCACCGGCATGCCATTGCAGGACCAGTTCCGGCCAGCCACCCTGATCGCCCGGCAACCGTTCAATCAGCGAGTCCTCCAGCAGCATCGGCACCTGACTGAACTCAAGACTGAGAGCCCGGCGCAGACGCTCCCCGGAGCGCTCCTCAAAAATCAGCGTCTGCCCCTGCCAGTACACCCGCTCCGGATTGAAAACCTGACCCAGCATCTGGCCCTGGACACTGGCCTCGGGCGTTGCCATCCACTGCCCACTGATCAAAGCGGCAAAACGCTCGGGCTGGTCGCGCTGCAACAGGTACAGGCCCGAGCCGGCAGCCACTAGCCCCATCACCAACAGCAACCGGGGCAGCAGCTTGAAACCACGCAGAAACAACGTCAGCCAGGGCAGCAGCAGAGCCAGCACAAAAACACCGACCGATTGTCGCCAGGCCAGACTCGCCAGCCACACCCAGGCAACCAGGGTCAGAACTATACCGGTGAGAATCAGCAGCGCATCCATGTCAGTTACTCAGTCCAGCTTGAAGTGGGCTCGCGCCGTGGCGATGGGCTCGTTGGAACGAGTCTGCCAGGCAGTTATCGCGACATTGCCGACCCGCCGCCCCTGCCGCCAGACCTGACAGGTGGCGTAGGTATCGCGGTAGAGTCCAGCCCGCAGATAGTCAATTGAAAAGTCGATGATCTTGGGAAACGTCGGGCTGTTCATGAAAATCATCAGGTGCAGCATCGCCGCCTGTTCCATAAACCCGGCAATCACCCCGCCATGCAACGCCGGCAACACCGGGTTACCAATATTGTCCTTGCTGCTGGGCAACTGGAAGACCACCTCCTCACCCAGGCGCTTGACCTGCAAGCCGATCATACGCGCATAGGGGATGACCTCTACCAAGGGTGCATAATCGCCGGAGGTATGAGCCTCGCGCACCAAAGTCTCGATTCGTGCCGCGTCCAGACTCATGCCTGCTCTCCATCGATGGCCTTGGTCAGTTGCCCCTGTTTACCGGGCTTACCCATGCGCATGAAGGTGCCGACCACATGGGCAATCGGTTGATCACGACTGTCCTGGTAGGCCACACCACGGGTAAAGATCACCGTCGATGTCACACGATAACACTCGGCAAACCCATAGATCGGCTTGCCCGGTTCTGCCGGGTGCATGTAGTCGATGCGCAGGTCCAGGGTCGGACAGATTTCAAATTCGGGCAGATAGCACACCGTGGAAATCCCACAACAGGTGTCCATCAAGGTGGTTATCGCGCCACCATGGACCATGCCCGTCACTGGGTTGCCAATGATTCCTTCGCTGTAGGGCAGTTTCAGTACCAGCCCCTGTTCATCGGCCTGCTCGACCGTCATACCCAATGTCTGGCAGTGGCGCAACACGGATAAAAAATTGTGCGCGCGTTCTTGTATCGAACTCATGGCAACGCTTGACCTGAAAATAACCGCAAATCGGCCCAGCATATTAACCAGATCGTGCCCGATACTCCAGATTTCGGCTATTCTGATGAAGCGCTAAGGAACTCTTCTGCGCAGCGCATGACTAACTTGCAGGATCAAGTAACTAGGAGAATTCGATGAAAAAGCTTTGCGCAACCGCCGTTCTGATGGCCAGCCTTGGACTTCTGGCAGCCTGTCAGAGTGAGCCGGAAGACAAGGTCGAAGATGCTCGCGAATCGGTATCCGAAGCGATGGACAACCTCGGTGAAGCGGCGGAAAGCACCGGCGAAGCCATCGAGCAGCAAGCCGAAGAACTGATGGGCCATGAACCCACCACTGGCGAGAGAATCCACGAGCACATGGATGAAGCCGGCGAAGCTATTGGCGATGCCTACGACAGCAGTGCCGAGTATCTCAAGGAAAAACGTGACCAGGCCAAAGAAGCCTACGAGGACGCTATGGAAGAGTAATAACTATCGGCTCCAGGTACCCGGCTTCGGCCGGGTACCGCCCTCTACTGGATCTGCCATCCAGCCTCTCCCGCAAAACTCACTCGCTCTTCTCTTGCACCGCACCGTCGTTGAACAACGTCGGGGTGAACATCATCACCTTGAGCACATCGGAATGAAACTCGCGCCGATAGAGCACCGCAACGACCCCGGTGGTAATCAGCATATAGAGCCAGGGGTTGATGAACCAGCTCAGTGTCGCCAAGGCAAAGTAATACGAGCGCAAGCCCAGGTTGAACTCGTTGCCAGCCATCGACAGCACTCTTGCCGCCCGCTCGGCATAGGCCCGCCGCTCGCTTTCATTGACACTCTTCTCCCCCAGCAACGGTGCCGACCCCAGCAGCACCGAGGCAAAGTTGTATTGGCGCATACCCCAGGAAAAGGTAAAGAACGCATAGACGAAGATTGCCAACAGTACCAGCAACTTCATTTCTGAGATTTCGCGGCTGACCTGAGCCACGAATGGCAACTCTTGAAGCAGGTTCTGGGCTCGGTCGGTCGCACCCAGCACCGTGATCAGACCTGCCAGGATCAGCAAGGTGCTGGAGGCAAAGAACGCAGTATTGCGCTCCAGGTTGCCGATCACGCTGGCATCAGCTATCCGCTGCTCACGCATCAGCAACCGAGTCATCCAATCCTTGCGGTAAAGGTGCAGCACACTGGCCAGGCAGGCGGTATCACGGCCCTTGTAATGCGCGTAGAAGGTATAGCCTACCCAGCAGAACAGGAACCACAGAAAGGCGATCAGATTGAGCAGAACATCATCAGCTGCGGGTAATACGGGCATTCCTTCTCCTTAGAGTACGCTGTTGGCCGGAACCTGATGATCAGACGACGCCTGAGCGCCGCCTGGCACATATTGCAAGATCAGGCCGACAGTCTGATCGGCAGCATCAGGAGTCCGCAGAGGCGACCGGAACTCTCAAATGCCCATGCCGCAACTGCTCCGCCAGTATAGCCAGCACCAGGGCAACCAGCACAGGCACCAGCCAACCCAGCCCATCCTGAGCCAGCGGCAAACGATCCAGCCAGCCCGCCGAAGTAATCAGCCCGGCGGCCTTGAGCCCGTCCACTACACCAAACACCAGAGTAACCAGCATCACCGGACGCATGATATTGCCCGGACGCGCCCAGTTGCCACAAAGCAGGCCCAGACACACCAGCACAATCGCCAGCGGGTAAAGCCCCACCAGCACCGGCACCGACACCTGGATCAGGTTGTCCAGGCCCTGATTGGCCACCCCCAGGCTGAACAGCGCAAATACCCAGACCACGGAAGCGTAACTGACCGGCAACCAGCGACTGAAGAACTCACCACAGGCCGTCAGCAGACCCACAGCAGTGGTCATACAGGCCAGGATGATGACCAGCGCCAACAGCAGACTGCCAAAGGTGCCGAACCGGTACTGCACGTAAGCGGCCAGGATCTGTCCGCCATTAGCACCTTCGGTCACCAGACTGCCGCTGGTCGAGCCCAGGTGGAACAGAGCCAGGTACACCAGTGACAGACCGATGGCCGCCACCACACCGGCAATGACGGTATAACGGGTAACCAGAGCCTCATTGCTAACCGCCCGATCACGAATCGCCGTAGTAATCACGATGCCGTAAACCAGAGCACCCAGCGTATCCATGGTCAGATAACCCTGCAGGAAGCCCTGAATCATCGGGCTGCTGCGATAGGCGCCAGAGGCCAGGCTCTGCTCCCCTGCGGGCATCAGCAGTGCGGCGCAGCCGAGCACAATCAGGCACAGCAGCAATAGCGGAGTAATGAACTTGCCCACCCGATCAATCAGTCGTCCGGGATTGAGCGCCAGCCCGACCACTAGAAGGAAGTAGACCAGGGTATAGATCAGCAAGGCCTTCCAGTCGCTGCCTGTGAAGGGCGCGACACCCATTTCATAGGACACTACGGCCGTACGCGGCGTGGCAAACAGTGGACCAATGGCCAGGTAGACCAGCACCGCCAGCGCCAGGCCGGCGGTACGTCCCAGCGGAGCCGTCAAGGTATCCAGCCCACCACCGACCCGGGCCAACGCCACTACAGTCAACAACGGCAGCCCCACTGCCGTGAGCAGAAATCCCAACGAGGTCAGGCCCATTTGATCGCCAGCGGCCAGACCGGCGCTTGGCGGGAAAATTACGTTACCGGCACCCAGGAACAGGGCAAAGGTCATGAACCCCAAGGCCAGCAAATCTAACGGTTTAAGTGTAGTCATAACAATCGTGCGAGGGCATCCTGCCGCTTGTCTCGCGCTTACTCCAGATTGCAGGATAAAAGGATCAATAAAACAAACCCCGCCGAAGCGGGGTTTGTCAGGGCCTAGATAGGTCAGGCCTTACTTCATGGACCAGCCGGTCAACTCGGCCAGCGCTGCGCCGATATCGGCCAGCGAACGTACGGTTTTGACACCGGCGTCTTCCAGAGCAGCGAACTTCTCGTCAGCAGTACCCTTGCCACCGGAGATGATCGCACCGGCATGGCCCATGCGCTTGCCGGCCGGAGCGGTCACACCAGCGATGTAGGACACAACCGGCTTGGTGACGTTGGCCTTGATGAAGGCTGCGGCCTCTTCCTCGGCGCTACCACCAATCTCACCGATCATGACGATGGCTTCGGTCTTCGGATCGTCCTGGAACAGCTTCAGGATATCGATGAAGTTGGAACCCGGGATCGGGTCACCACCGATGCCCACACAGGTGGACTGACCGAAACCGGCGTCAGTGGTCTGCTTGACGGCTTCATAGGTCAGGGTGCCAGAACGCGAAACGATACCGACCTTGCCCGGCAGGTGAATGTGACCAGGCATGATGCCGATCTTGCACTCGCCGGGAGTGATCACGCCCGGGCAGTTCGGGCCGATCAGGCGAACGCCCAGCTCGTCACACTTGACCTTGGCGTCGAGCATGTCGAGAGTCGGGATACCTTCGGTGATGCATACGATCAGCTTGATGCCAGCGTTGGCGGCTTCCAGGATCGAGTCCTTGCAGAACGGAGCCGGTACGTAGATGACGCTGGCGTCAGCACCGGTGGCCTCAACGGCTTCGGCAACGGTGTTGAACACCGGCAGGCCGAGGTGAGTGGTACCGCCCTTGCCGGGGGTAACGCCGCCAACCATCTGGGTGCCGTAGGCAATCGCCTGTTCGGAGTGGAAAGTGCCCTGGGAACCGGTAAAGCCCTGGCAGATGACTTTGGTGTCTTTGTTGATCAGGATGCTCATTATTTACCCTCCGCGGCCTTGACGACTTGCTGGGCAGCGTCGGTCAGACTGGTTGCAGCGATGATGTTCAGACCACTTTCGGCCAGGACCTTGGCGCCCAGGTCGGCGTTATTGCCTTCCAGACGCACAACCACCGGCACTTTCACGCCAACTTCCTTGACCGCGCCGATGATGCCTTCGGCGATCATGTCGCAGCGCACGATACCGCCGAAGATGTTGACCAGAACAGCCTGGACATTGCTGTCGGACAGGATGATCTTGAACGCTTCGGTTACGCGCTCCTTGGTCGCACCGCCACCAACGTCGAGGAAGTTGGCCGGCTTGCCGCCGTGCAGGTTGACGATGTCCATGGTACCCATGGCCAGACCGGCACCGTTGACCATGCAGCCGATATTGCCTTCCAGGGCAACGTAGTTCAGTTCGAACTTGGCAGCGTGGGCTTCACGCGGGTCGTCCTGGGACGGATCGTGCATGGCGCGCAGCTTGGGCTGACGGTACATGGCGTTGCCGTCGATGTTGATCTTGGCGTCCAGGCAGTGCAGATTGCCGTCTTCCTTGATCACCAGCGGGTTGATTTCCAGCAGGGCCAGATCATAATCGGCGAACAGTTTACCCAGGCCAACGAAGATGTTGGTGAACTGCTTGATCTGGTCGCCTTGCAGGCCCAGTTTGAAAGCCAGCTCACGGCCCTGGTAGGGCTGCGGGCCCACCAGCGGATCGATAGTGGCCTTGAGGATTTTCTCAGGAGTTTCCTCGGCGACCTTCTCGATCTCGACACCACCTTCGGTGGAGGCCATGAACACGATACGACGGGTGGAGCGATCTACTACCGCACCGAGGTACAGCTCTTTGGCGATATCGGTGCAGGCTTCAACCAGAATCTTGCTGACCGGCTGACCATTGGCGTCTGTCTGGTAGGTCACCAGGCGCTGACCCAGCCACTGCTCGGCGAAAGCCTTGGCGTCTTCGCGGCTCTTGACCAGCTTCACACCGCCAGCCTTGCCACGACCACCGGCATGCACCTGGGCTTTGACAACCCACATGTCGCCGCCGATCTTGTCGCAGGCTTCAGCCGCTTCTTCGGGAGTGTCTACAGCAAAGCCTTTGGATACAGGAAGACCGTATTCAGCGAACAGCTGCTTCCCCTGATATTCGTGAAGATTCATGCTTATCTACCGTTTCATCGTGTAGGAATTGCGTTTATGACAGTAGCCGACCCTGCACCACCGCCACCCTTGACCCTCCGGAGAAGGTCCAACCGGCCGCAACCGGAATTGCCACATCGTGCTGAAGCCAACCCGACTACCGGGCCCAATCAGGACCCGGCAGTCACGGACGCGCTAGTTTAACGCTTCTTGCGGTTGGCAACATGAATTGCGTGACCATTAACCGCCAGTGCTGCTTCGTGCAGCGCTTCAGACATGGTCGGGTGCGAGAACACCATCATGCCGATGTCTTCGGCGCTGCTGCCGAATTCCATGGCGATGGCGCCCTGCTGAACCAGCTCGGCGGCAGCCGGGCCAATCACGTGAACACCGAGAATACGGTCAGTCTTGGCATCGGCGATCATCTTGACCAGACCACCGGTGTCGTTGGCCGCCATAGCTCGGCCGCTGGCCGCAAACGGGAAAACGCCGACATTGTACTCGACGCCTTCGGCCTTAAGTTGCTGCTCGGTCTTGCCAACCCAGGCGATTTCCGGGTGAGTGTAGATAACCGAAGGCACCAGATCGTAGTTCATCGCAGCCTTCTGGCCGGCAATGCGTTCTGCGACCATCACGCCCTCTTCCGAGGCTTTGTGCGCCAGCATGGCACCACGCACAACGTCACCAATAGCGTAAACACCCGGAACGCTGGTAGAGCAATAATCATCAACGTAGATCACGCCGCGCTCGTCCAGATCGACACCACAATCGGGAGCCAGCAGGTTTTCGGTGTAGGGGCGACGGCCAACAGCCACGATCAGCTTGTCGAAGGTCAGTTGCTGTTCACCTTCGGAGTCGGAGAACGAAACGATGACCTGCTTGCGCTTGATCTCGGTGCCGGTCACACGAGCCCCCAGGCGGACCTGCAGGCCCTGCTTGGTGAAGGTCTTCAGGGCTTCCTTGGCGACCTGTTCGTCAGCCGCGGCGAGGAAGTTTTCCAGAGCTTCGAAAACCACCACTTCAGCACCCAGACGACGCCAGACCGAGCCCAGCTCCAGACCGATCACGCCACCACCGATAACGCCCAGTTTCTTCGGAACGCTGGTGAACTCCAAGGCACCGGTCGAATCGACGATGATGTCGTCGGTCAACGGCGCCGGCGGAATTTCAATCGGGCGCGAACCAGAAGCCAGAATCACGTTCTCGGCTTCGATGATCTCGGTCTTGCCGTCCGGCGTGGTTACTTCGACCTTCTTGCCGGCCAGCAGCTTGCCGTGACCTTCGATACTGGTCACACCATTGGCCTTGAACAGCGCGGCAACGCCGCCGGTCAGCTGCTTGACGATCTTGTCCTTGCGCTCGACCATAGCCGGAACGTCCATACTGACGCCCTTGACCTCGATCCCGTGGATCTTGAAGCCTTCCTGGGCTTCATGGAATTTCCAGGAGCTGTCCAGCAGCGCCTTGGACGGAATGCAACCGACGTTCAGACAAGTGCCACCCAGGGCCTGCTTGCCGTCCTTACCGACGTATTTTTCAATACAGGCGGTTTTCAAACCCAGTTGCGCAGCGCGAATGGCGGCTACATAGCCTCCAGGGCCAGCGCCAACGACTACCACATCAAATTTCTGGCTCATGTAATCAATCCTCTGTCGTGCAAGCTTTAAGCTTGAGGCATGAAGCTTAGGGAAGAAGCCGGGGATCGCCCGGCTTCAGCGAGGTTCAGACTTCCAGCAGCAGACGAGCCGGGTCTTCCAACAGGTCCTTGATGGCCACCAGGAAGCTCACCGCTTCCTTGCCGTCGATCAGACGGTGGTCGTAGGACAGGGCCAGATACATCATCGGCAGGATCACCACCTGACCGTTAACCGCCATCGGGCGCTCCTGGATCTTGTGCATGCCCAGAATTGCAGTTTGCGGCGGGTTGACGATCGGCGATGACAGCAGTGAACCGAACACACCACCATTGGAAATGGTGAAGGTGCCGCCGGTCATTTCTTCGATCGACAGTTTGCCATCACGCGCCTTGCGGCCGTAGTCGGCGATACCGCCTTCGATCTGAGCCAGGCTCATGAACTCGGCGTTGCGCAGGACCGGCACGACCAGGCCACGATCACTGGATACGGCGACGCCGATGTCCATATAACCGTGGTAGACAATATCGTTGCCATCGATGGAAGCGTTGACCGCCGGGAAGCGCTTGAGCGCCTCGGTAACAGCCTTGACGAAGAACGACATGAAGCCCAGGCGCACGCCATTGTGCTTCTTCTCGAACAGGTCCTTGTACTTGCTGCGCAGGTCCATGACCGGCTTCATGTTGACTTCGTTGTAGGTAGTCAGCATAGCCATGGTCGACTGGGCAGAGACCAGACGCTCGGCAACGCGGGCGCGCAGACGGGTCATGGGCACGCGCTTCTCGATCCGGTCACCCTCACCCAGGCTGACTGCCGGGGCCGCCGCAGCGGGCTTGGCAGCCGCAGCCGGAGCAGCCTGCGGAGCATTTTTCTTGGCTTCGATGGCGTTAAGCACGTCTTCCTTGGTGATCCGGCCACCCTTGCCAGTGCCGTTAATTTCCCCAGAGCTCAGGCCATTCTCCTCAGCCAGTTTACGCGCAGCCGGCGACAGCAGCAGCTCGTCGTCCGACTCAGCCGCCTTGGCAGCCGGTGCGGCTTCGGCTTTGGATTCAGACTTTGCTTCAGCCTTGGGAGCGGCAGTCGCGCCAGCGTTCAGGGTGCCCAGCAGCTCACCACTGAGTACGGTATCGCCTTCACTCTTGACGATATCGCCTAGTACGCCGTCAGCCTCGGCCAATACTTCCATCACAACCTTGTCGGTCTCGATGTCAACGATCAGCTCGTCACGCTTGACGGCATCGCCAGGCTGCTTGTGCCAGGTGGCCACGGTGCCATCGGCAACCGATTCCGGAAAAGTGGGGGCTTTGATTTCAATAGCCATTGTCGATCCTTATGAATTCTTCGTTAGCTGCAAGGTGCTCAAACAGTAAAGGCGTCCTGCAGGAGTTTTTCCTGTTGTTCCGCGTGCATGGACGGGTAGCCGCAAGCCGGTGCCGCCGAAGCTTCACGACCAGCGTAGTCCAGATACAGATTCTTGACCTTGTGCTGAGCGAGAACCCGACGCATGTGGTGCTGACTGGAGTACCAGGCGCCTTGGTTCATCGGCTCTTCCTGACACCAGACCACCTTCTTCAGGTTCTTGTAGGGTGCCAGCACTTCAGCCAGGTCGTCCTCAGGGAACGGATACAGTTGCTCAATCCGGATGATGGCAATGTTGTCCTGCCCTTCGTTGCGACGCTTTTCCAACAGATCGTAATAAACCTTGCCGCTGCACATGACCACTCGATCGACCTTCTTCGGATCGATGCTGTCGATCTCAGGGATCACGGTGTGGAAGGAACCGTCGGCCAGTTCTTCCAGGGTTGAGGTGGCCAGTTTGTGGCGCAGCAGCGACTTCGGCGTCAGAGCGATCAGCGGCTTGCGCAGCGGACGGATCACCTGACGGCGAAGCATGTGATAAACCTGAGCCGGGGTCGAAGGCACGCAGACCTGAATGTTGTGCTCGGCGCACAACTGCAGGAAGCGCTCCAGACGCGCCGAAGAGTGTTCCGGACCCTGACCTTCATAGCCATGCGGCAGCAGCATGGTCAGGCCGCACAGACGCCCCCACTTGTGCTCGCCACTGGTGATGAACTGGTCAACTACCACCTGGGCACCGTTGAAGAAGTCACCGAACTGGGCTTCCCAGATCACCAGCGCATTCGGCGTGGTGGTGGCGTAGCCGTATTCGAAAGCCAGTACCGCCTCTTCGGACAGCAGCGAATCATAAATGTCAAAACGCGGCTGCGGCTCGGCCAGATTGGCCAGCGGAATGTAAGGTACGCCATCCTTCTGGTTGTGCAGCACGGCATGGCGGTGCGAGAAGGTGCCACGCCCGACGTCCTGACCGGTGATCCGGATCGGATGGCCTTCATGCAGCAAGGTGGCGTAGGCCATGGTCTCGGCGAAGCCCCAGTTCAGCGCCAGCGCACCGGCGGCCATCTTGCGACGGTCTTCGACGATCTTGCCAACCTGGCGCTGCAACACCAGACCGTCCGGCAGGCTGTTCAGGCGATTGGCCAGTTCCTGCAGGGTCTTGAGGTCGAAACGGGTGTCATGACGCGCGGTCCACTTGTGGCCCAGGTACGGCGCCCAGTCGACGAACGAACCAGTATCCGGCTCCTTGACCAGACTCTTGACCACGTGCTGGCCGTTGTCCAGCGCGTTGCGGTAGTCCTCGATCTTGGCCTGCACATCATCGCCGCTCAGTACACCTTCGGCCACCAGACGCTCAGCATACAGCTCACGAGTCGTTGGATGCTTGGCGATTTTCTCGTACATCAACGGCTGGGTACCGGACGGCTCGTCAGCCTCGTTATGGCCACGACGACGGTAGCAGACCAGATCGATCACCACGTCACGCTTGAACTGCATGCGGTAATCGACAGCCAGTTGGGTAACGAACAGCACGGCTTCCGGATCATCGCCATTCACATGGAAGATCGGCGCCTGAATCATCTTCGCAACGTCGGTGCAATACTCGGTAGAGCGGGCATCTTCCTGGCGGCTGGTGGTGAAGCCGACCTGGTTGTTGACGATGATGTGGATGGTCCCACCGGTCTTGTAGGCCCGGGTTTGGGACATCTGGAAGGTTTCCATGACCACGCCCTGACCGGCAAAGGCGGCGTCGCCGTGGATACTGATCGGCAGTACCTTGTCGCCAGTGACATCCTTGCGGCGATCCTGACGGGCACGCACCGAACCTTCGACTACAGGAGAGACGATCTCCAGGTGCGAAGGGTTGAACGCCAGCGCCAGGTGGACTTCACCACCGGAGGTCATGACGTTTGACGAGAAGCCCTGATGGTATTTAACGTCACCGGAGCCCAGGTCGATGATCTTCTTGCCTTCGAACTCGTCGAACAAATCACGCGGGTTCTTGCCCAGGGTGTTGACCAAGACGTTCAGGCGGCCACGGTGAGCCATGCCCAGCACCACTTCGCTGGTGCCGTAGGAGCCGGCGCGCTGAATGATTTCGTCCAGCATCGGGATCAGGCTCTCGCCACCCTCGACGCCGAAACGTTTGGTGCCCGGGTATTTGGTGCCCAGATATTTTTCCAGACCTTCAGCGGCAGTCAGGCGCTCGAGCAGATGACGCTTGCTCTCGACCGAGTGCTGCGGCTTGCCACGCACGCTTTCCAGACGCTGCTGGAACCAGCGGCGCTGGTTGGAGTCGACGATGTGCATGTACTCGGCACCGTAAGTCGAGCAGTAGGTCGACTTCAGTGCTTCGAGGATTTCACGCAGGGTGGCCTCTTCCTTGCCAATCTGCAGTTCGCCGGTATGGAACGGGGTGTCCAGATCGGCGTCGGTCAGGCCGTAATCATCGAGGCTCAGATCAGCGATTGCTTCCCGCTTCCACAAACCCAGCGGATCCAGGGTAGAAGCCTGGTGGCCACGCATGCGGTAGGCCTGGATCAGGCGCAGGACATCAACCTGCTTCTTCTCATGAGCACTGCTGACTTGACCGGCAACAGCCTGAGGGCGGCGCTGGTTGCGGGTAAGCAGTTCGAAGTGTTCACGAATGGTGGAATGGGAAATATCCGACGCAGCATAACCGTTGACCTGGGGCAGCTTCTGAAAATAGCTGCGCCACTCTTCGGCGACGCTGTTCGGGTCGTGCAGATAGAACTCGTAGAGCTCCTCAACGTAGGAGGCATTCCCACCGGATAGATGAGATGTGCTCCACAGCTGCTGCATTTCGCTGTCTGGCATGCTTGGTCACCCTCTATAAGGGGACACCACCTGGCGCAAAGACCATTAATTGGCAAAACACTGCCATCCGTGCAGAACCGACCAGAGGGTTGCCGGCATTGTCTCTACCGATCGCCCTACCCTGCCCAGGCTCTGCGAAACCGGAAAATTGCCGGCCCCGACAGATAGTTCGGGTGTTACCCGATTGCCCCTGTTGGTTTAGGTATTACAAACCGCGGCTTTGTGAGCTGCGGCCCGATTCACTTCTGACCGGCACCCTATAGCAGGTGCCGGCACAGGTTCATTTGATGCAGAGATCGCCGATCAGGTTCCGCTCTGCAGCAACATGTTGCGGATGTGGCCAATGGCACGGGTCGGGTTCAGACCCTTGGGGCACACATTCACGCAGTTCATGATGCCGCGGCAACGAAATACGCTGAACGGATCGTCCAGTGCTGCCAGACGCTCTTCGGTCTGGGTGTCGCGGCTGTCCGCCAGGAAGCGGTAAGCTTGCAACAGACCCGCAGGGCCGATGAACTTGTCCGGGTTCCACCAGAACGACGGGCACGAAGTCGAACAGCAGGCACAGAGAATACACTCGTACAGGCCATCCAGCTTTTCGCGCTCCTCAGGCGACTGCAGGCGCTCGATAGCCGGCGCCGGCGTGTCATTCTGCAAATACGGCTGAACCTTTTCGTACTGCTTGTAGAAGATGCTCATATCCACGACCAGGTCACGGATTACCGGCAAACCCGGCAGCGGACGCAGCACCAGCTTGTTACCCTTGACCACAGCAGACAGCGGAGTGACGCAAGCCAGACCGTTCTTGCCGTTGATGTTCATACCGTCCGAGCCACATACGCCCTCACGGCAGGAGCGACGGTAGGAGAAACTGCCGTCCTGCTCCTTGATCAGCGCCAGCACGTCCAGGACCATGATGTCCTTGCCGCCGGTATCGACCTGAAAGTCCTGCATGTGGGGAGCATTGTCGCTCTCCGGGTTGTAACGATAGACACTCACTTGCAACATATCGGTCACCCTTAGTAAGTACGTACTTTAGGTTCAAAGGCCGGAACGGTTTTCGGCGCGAAGTTCACAGCCCGCTTGCTGACCTCTTTGGTCTCGGGCTTGTACAGGCTGTGGCACAGCCAGTTCGCGTCATCACGCTCCTCGAAGTCTTCACGGGCGTGCGCACCACGGCTTTCCTTGCGGATCTCCGCGGCAATCGCAGTAGCCTCAGCCACTTCGAGCAGGTTTTGCAGTTCCAGCGCTTCAATACGCGCGGTGTTGAATGCCTGGCTCTTGTCATTGATCTTGACGTTGGCAATACGCTCACGCAGATCAGCCAGTTGCTTGATACCCTTCTGCATGTATTCACCGGTACGGAATACACCGAAGTAGTTCTGCATGCAGCTCTGCAGCTCTTTGCGCAGCGGAGCGACATCTTCGCCAGAGCTGCGCTCATTGAGGCCGGCCAGACGAGCCATGGAGGCATCGATGTCGGACTCGGAGGCGCCACGGTACTCGATGCCTTCCTTGAGCGCGCTTTCCAGGTGCAGACCGGCAGCCCGACCGAACACCACCAGATCCAGCAGAGAGTTGCCACCCAGACGGTTGGCGCCGTGTACGGATACGCAGGCCACTTCACCGACAGCAAACAGACCTTCGATGATCTTGTCGTTGCCGTTGGCATCCTGGGTGATCGCCTGACCATGGATATTGGTGGCGATGCCGCCCATCATGTAGTGACAGGTCGGAACAACAGGAACCGGAGCGACGACCGGATCAACGTGGGCAAAGGTCTTGGACAGTTCACAGATACCCGGCAGACGGCTGTGCAGAACCTCTTCACCGAGGTGATCGAGCTTCAGCATCACGTGGTCGCCATCCGGACCACAACCATTACCGGCAAGGATTTCCTTGACCATGGAGCGGGCAACTACGTCGCGGCCAGCCAGGTCCTTGGCGTTGGGAGCATAGCGCTCCATGAAACGCTCGCCATGCTTGTTGATCAGGTAGCCACCCTCACCACGGCAACCTTCGGTCACCAGCACACCAGCGCCGGCGATACCGGTCGGGTGGAACTGCCACATTTCCATGTCCTGGGCCGGAACGCCGGCGCGCAGGGCCATACCCATGCCATCACCAGTATTGATCAGGGCATTGGTGGTCGAAGAGTAGATACGGCCGGCACCGCCAGTGGCCAGTACCGTGGCCTTGGCACGGATATAGACGGTTTCGCCAGTTTCGATGCAGATGGCGATGACACCAACGATCGCGCCATCCTGGTTCTTGACCAGATCAACCGCGTACCACTCATTGAGGAAGGTGGTGTCGTGCTTGACGTTGTTCTGATACAGGGTATGCAGCAAAGCGTGACCGGTACGGTCAGCGGCGGCACAGGTACGGGCAGCCTGGGTCGGGTTGTCCGGGCCCTTTGACTGACCACCGAACGGGCGCTGGTAAATGCGGCCTTGCTCGGTACGCGAGAACGGCAGCCCCATGTGCTCCAGCTCAAATACCGCTTCCGGGCCTACCGAACACATATATTCGATAGCGTCCTGGTCACCGATATAGTCGGAACCCTTGACGGTATCGTACATGTGCCAGCGCCAGTCATCGTTCGGATCAGCCGAAGCGATGGCGCAGGTAATACCGCCCTGGGCGGATACAGTGTGCGAACGGGTCGGGAACACCTTGGTTACAACGGCAGTCTTGTGACCGCCCTGAGCCAGTTGCAGCGCAGCGCGCATACCGGCACCGCCACCACCCACGATGATGGCATCAAAAGTCAGAGTACGCATGTTAGCCATTTAGAAACCCCACAGAATCTGCACGCCCCAGACGAAAAGAACAAACATGGCCAGACCACAAACCGCCTGGAACAGGAAGCGGATCGGGGTAGCAACTTTGCCAAGAGCCATGGGAGTCAGGTAATCGGTCGAGATGGTCCACATGCCGACCCAGGCGTGAGCACTCAGGGCCACCAGAGTGAGCAGGCTGAAGATTCGCATCCAGTTCTGGCTGAACAGACCGTGCCAGGCTTCATAGGTCAGACCCGGATTGGCAACCATCCAGCCCAGCAGGAACAGAACATATACCGCCAGAACCACAGCCGATACGCGCTGGACCATCCAGTCATAAAGACCGCTGCGCGACAGGTTGGTGACGTTGGTTACCATATCCAAACCCCCAGAAGAACAATCAGAACGACCGAAACCACGATTACGATCTTCGAACCCAACTTGCCGCTTTCCAGCTCTTCGCCCACACCAGCGTCCATCAGCAGGTGGCGAATGCCGGCGACCAAGTGGTACAGCAGCGCAGACAGCACGCCCCAGATAACCAACTTGGCCAGCGGATTTTGCAGACAGGCCTTAACCTGCTCGAAACCACTTTCGGAACTCAGCGAGGTGTCCAGCATCCAAAGCAGACCAGCGATGGCGATGAACAGGATGATGCCCGAAATGCGGTGAGCGATTGACGTGTATGCAGTGATAGGTAGTTTGATTGTCCTGAGATCCAGGTTGACAGGTCTTTTGCTATTCACGGCTATATTCACACTCATGGCCCTGCGGGACAGGGCTGGATTATAGGAAGGTGCACTTTTGTGGGTACCCCAATGACCTCGTGGTCAGCCTTGCAATGAAAGCCGTTAAGGTCATTTTGCCGGACAAGGAGTATAGAGACTTACCCCCCTGATTACAATGCAACAACCTGTTGCAATAGGCCTATTTCAAACCTTGTCGGGCGATTAACGCGCACAGCCAAAAGACCAATAAAAGCTTTTTATTGGCTTCATATCTATTGACTATCCGCACAATTGACAAACGGGATTATCACCTTATAGTGATGCGGGCCCTGCGTGGGGGGTCACACTTTCGATACAGCAATTAAGGAGGCCATCAATGGCTGACAAGAAGGCGCAGTTGATCATCGAGGGCGCTGCCCCCATTGAGCTGCCAGTATATTCCGGCACCATGGGGCCGGATGTAGTGGATGTGCGCAGCCTGACTGCCGAAGGTATTTTCACCTTCGATCCTGGCTTCATGGCCACTTCATCTTGCGAGTCCAAGATCACTTTCATTGATGGTGACAAGGGCGTTCTGCTCCACCGCGGCTACCCGATCGAGCAGTTGGCCGAGAAGGCCAATTTCCTCGAGACCTGCTTTTTGCTGCTCAAGGGCGAGCTGCCCAATGCCGAGGAAAAGCAGAAATTCGAGAGCACCATCAAGAACCACACCATGGTGCACGAGCAGCTCAAGAGCTTCTTCAACGGCTTCCGCCGCGACGCTCACCCGATGGCCATCATGTGCGGTGTAGTCGGGGCCCTGTCTGCCTTCTACCACGACTCGCTGGACATCAATGACCCGCATCACCGGGAAATTTCCGCCATCCGTCTGATCGCCAAGATGCCGACCCTGGCGGCCATGGTCTACAAGTACTCTATCGGTCAGCCGATGATGTACCCGCGCAACGACCTGAGCTATTCGGAAAACTTCCTTCACATGATGTTCAACACACCCTGTGACGAGAAGAAGATCAGCCCGATCCTGGCCCGCGCCATGGACCGCATTTTCGTTCTGCATGCCGACCACGAGCAGAACGCTTCGACTTCGACCGTCCGCCTGGCCGGCTCGTCCGGGGCCAACCCGTTCGCCTGTATCGCCGCCGGCATCGCCGCGCTGTGGGGACCGGCTCACGGTGGCGCCAACGAAGCAGTGCTGCGCATGCTCGACGAAATCGGCGACGTCTCCAACATCGAGAAATTCGTCGCCAAGGCCAAGGACAAGGACGATCCGTTCAAACTGATGGGCTTCGGCCACCGGGTCTACAAGAACTTCGACCCGCGCGCCAAGGTCATGAAACAAACCTGCGACGAGGTTCTGAGCGAGCTCGGCATCAACGATCCGCAACTGGAACTGGCCATGAAGCTGGAAGAGATCGCCCGTACCGATCCCTACTTCATCGAGCGCAACCTGTACCCGAACGTCGACTTCTACTCGGGCATCATCCTCAAGGCCATCGGCATTCCCACGGAGATGTTCACCGTAATCTTCGCCACCGGCCGTACTCCGGGCTGGATCGCCCACTGGAACGAGATGATCAGCGGCCCATATAAGATCGGCCGTCCGCGCCAGCTCTACACTGGTCACAGCCAACGGGACTACCCGAGCAAGTGATCCGAAAAGCCCCGCCTGGCGGGGCTTTTTCGTTATTGCCGAAACCTGTGTCGAGCAGACACGCGCCCCCCAGACAACAACGCAGCGTTGAGCGCTACGCCGTAGCCTCCTCCCACCACGTCAGGATCTGCAGCGCATCTTCTCGGCTACTACCACACGAGACCGACTCGGCAGTAAATCCCGCACATACCGGAGGGCGCCGCGGATCAGCAAAGATCGCGCAGCGATACTCGGCAGTCAGATGGATACAGGGCACACCAGCCGGCTTGCCCTGCGGCATACCGGGGATAGCAGAACTGATCGAGGGCGCAATGCAGCAGGCGCCACAACCTTCACGACACTGCAAGCAATACCTCCAGCCCCAACAATTCAAGCATCACGCTTGAGCCGGGCAATCAGACTGGAGGTATCCCAGCGCCCGCCACCCATGGCCTGGATATCGGCATAGAACTGGTCGACCAGCGCCGTCACCGGCAACTGCGCGCCATTGCGCCGCGCCTCGTCGAGCACGATCCCCAGATCTTTGCGCATCCAGTCGACCGCAAAACCGAAGTCAAATTCACCCGCCAGCATGGTCTTGTGTCGATGCTCGAGCTGCCAGGACTGGGCCGCACCCTTGCTGATCACTTCCATCGCCGCCTCACCATCCAGGCCGGCGCTCCGGGCAAAATTCAGCGCCTCGGCCAAGCCCTGAACCAGACCGGCGATACAGATTTGATTAACCATTTTGGTCAATTGCCCCGACCCGGCCGCTCCCATCAGGCGAACCATCCGGGCATAGCTGCTGATCACTGGCCGGGCCAGATCATAGACCGCCGCATCACCACCCACCATGACCGTCAACTGACCATGCTCGGCACCGGCCTGACCACCGGAAACCGGCGCATCAAGAAAACCCACACCCTGCCGGGACGCCAGATCTGCCAACTCCCGGGCCACATCAGCAGAAGCAGTGGTATGGTCCACAATCACCGCACCACTGCGAATCCCCTTGAGCACGCCATGCTCACCACTGATCACTTCGCGCAGATCATGGTCGTTCCCTACGCAAACCATGACGAAATCCTGATCGACCGCCGCCTGCGCCGGTGTCTCACATGCCCGGCCGCCATGCTGCACCACCCACTCGGCAGCCTTGCTGGCAGTACGGTTGTAGACTGTCAGCTCGTGCCCGGCACGCAGCAGATGTCCCGCCATGGGATAGCCCATGACGCCCAGACCGATAAACGCCACATTTGCCATAACCGCCTCTCAATACGTCAACCCAAGCCGATCAACTACGGCCATCGATCAATGAAATGATAACAAGGCTGTTTTTCCGCCTCGCCCTCTCACTGACATTTTTTACCAATAAAACTCCAACATAATACCCCTCCCCCCATGTCATGGCACGCCAGTACAGGTAGCATGGGGCCTCAATCCAGCAATGGAACAGTGATGCCATCTATCCGCTTACAACGTCTGCTCGTACTGTTCGCCAGCCTGCTACTGGTCTCTGCCTGTCAGCCCGAAGCGCCACCGGTCAGCGCCAGCAACAATGCCACGCCAGTTGCGGCCTACAGTGTCAGCACCCGTGACCTGTCGCGCCCGTTGCGCCTGTCAGCCAGCGTCGAGCCGCGTACCCAGATCCGTCTGGCCGCGCGCACTGCCGGCACCGTTCAGGCCGTTCATCATGAAGAAGGCGAACGAGTTCAACGCGGTCAACTACTGGCTCAGCTCGATGTCGCCGAGGCCGCCGCCGAACTGGCCCGCACCGAAGCCCAACTGAACTCAGCCAGACTGGACTACCAGCGCGCCGTAGAATTGCGGCGCCGGGGCGTTGCCACCGAACTGGAACTGCAAACCGCCCAGGTCGCACTGCAGGTCGCTGAAAGCCATCAAGCGTTGTGGAGCAGCCGCGTGGCCTATGGCCGGATTGAAGCTCCGCAAAACGCTATCATCACCGCCCGACATATCGACCCAGGCGAAGCAGTCGACGCCCAGGACACCCTGTTCGAACTGGCCGACATGGACCACCTGGTTCTGCGCCTAGGCGTATCGGAACTGGATGTGGTGCACCTAGCCCCCGGCCAGCAGATCCCGGTACATCTGGATGCCCTCCCCGACCTGCGACTGACGGGAGAGGTGCGGCGCATCTTTCCTGCCGCTATGGGAACCAGCCGACTGATCACCGTGGAACTGGTCCTGCCCCCAAGCTCCTGGGACCTGGGCGTAAAACCCGGCTTTCTGGCCCGAATCGACACCGGTATCGATCCGCGCCCCGACACACTGGTGGTACCTTCGGCCGCTATCGGCAGCGGTGACAACGGCAATTATGTCTACACCATCACTCAGGAGCAGCTCGGCTATCGTCCGATCCAGACCGGCATCACTCGTGGCCGCTGGACCGAGATCATCGACGGACTGGAACCCGGTGAAACCATTCTGGCCAGCAACCCTATCGACATGCAGGACGCCCAGCCAGTGCGTATTGTCACTTACCTGGAGTAAGTCATGGCCCAGCAGCAACCTCCGCCGCGCGGCGGACTGGCTGGTCTGGCGATCAGCCGCCCAGTCGGCACCCTGGCCATCGCTTCGGTAGTACTGGTGATCGGCCTGTATTTTCTCCAGCGCCTGCCGATCGATCTGTTGCCCAGCATCGAATACCCGCAGATCCGGGTAACCGTCAACTACCCCGGCGTCTCTCCCGAGGTCATGGAAGAACAGGTGACCCGGGTTCTGGAACGTAACCTGGCAGCGACCGAAGGCCTTCGCTTGATGTCCAGCCGAGTTGAGGACAGTCGCACCGATATCGACCTGACTTTCGAATTCGGCACTAATCTCGATATTGCCATGCAGAACACCTCGCGCGAACTGGAGCAGGCCCGCGCCCAGTTGCCGGATATCAACCCGCCCCGGGTGCGCAAGTTCGACGGCAGCGAAGCGGTTGTCTGGCGCGGCGGCTTCAGCTCCACCGTGCGCAATGAGGCTGCCGTCAACGACTGGATCGAAAACATCCTGTTCCCACAACTGATCGGCATTGCCGGCGTCTCCTCGGTTGAGTCAGCCGGCGGCATGGTCCGCGAGATCGAGGTCATCGTCGACCAACCCCGCCTGCATTCCTACGGGCTCGGCCTGCAGGACCTGAGCAACACCCTGGCAGCCGAAAACCGCGACCTCGCAGTCGGCCGGATCAGCTCCAGCGAGTTCGACGTGGCCGGCAAGACCGAGGGCCTGTTCAACTCGCTGGAACAGATCCGCGACACTCTGCTGCCACTGCCCCGGGAGGCCCAGCGACTTGGCCAGAACATCCGCCTGGCCGATGTCGCCGAAGTACGCGACGGCCATCGGCGCCAGCGGGTGTTCGCCCGACTCAACGGCACACCTGCGGCCCAGGTCACCATCTACAAGCTGCCCGAAGCCAATACAGTCGCCGTCGCCGATGACGTGCGTGCAACCCTGGAGCGCCTGCAGCACTCAGGCTTCATCCCTATAGACATCCGCTTCGAACCAACCCAGGACCCGAGCTTCTTCATCCGCGGCGCCCTGTCCAGCGTCAGCACCGCCGCCCTGATCGGCGGTGCCCTGGCAATGCTGATGGTGCTGTTATTCCTCGGCAGCCTGCGCAAGGGCTTTGTCATCGGCCTGTCGATCCCGATCGCAATCATGGCCACCTTCGCCCTGATGGGCGTCAGCGGCCTGACTCTCAATATCATCAGCCTGGGTGGGCTGGCTCTGGGCGTCGGACTACTACTGGACAACGCCATCGTCATGCTGGAAAACATCTACCGGCACCGTGACAGCCTGGGCAAGGACCCGGACCAGGCCGCGCGCGACGGCGCCCGCGAAGTCGTCTCGGCGATTACTGCCGGCACTCTGACCAACCTCGCTGCAGTACTGCCCTTCCTGCTGGTCAGCGGCATTGCCGCTCTGGTCTTCCAGGAAATGATTCTGACCATCGCCTTCGCCATCATCGCCACCCTGGTCGCAGCACTGACCCTGGTCCCGAGTCTGGCGGCGCTACTGGGCAAACTGACACTGAACAGCGGCCTGGATCGCAGCCTGCCAGTACGCCTGTTTTCTGGCCTGGTCGAGCGCCTGCGCCAAGGCTATACCACAGCCCTGCCGACAGTACTGCACTGGCGCTGGGGCGTACTGGGGCTGGCCAGTCTGGCACTGGCCGGCTCGGCCTGGCTGTTCAGCCAGCTCGGCAGCGAATTTCTGCCGCAAATGGACGACGGCGCGGTTCAGATCCGTATCAGCCTGCCACCTGGTACTCCACCGGAAGAAACCCAGCAGGTGGCACGGCGAATCGAAAAACTGCTGACCAGTCGCGAGTATGTCGAAAGCGTCTTCACCCTGGCTGGCGGCGCTCTGTGGGGCGGCGTGATCAGCGAGCGGCCAGGCTCGGGCATTTTCATGATTCAACTGGCACCAGCCAGTGAACGCCCAGAGATGCCGGCCGGACGCTGGATCGCCGACACCCAGCAAGCCGTCAGGGCCCTGGATATTCCCGGCGCCCGGATCTTCGCCCGCCCGCCACAGATTCGCGGCCTGCGCTTTACCAGTGAAGGCAATGATCTGGCGATCGGCGTCATGGGCCCGGATCTCAGGCAACTGCAAACCCTGGCCAACCAGATCGCCCAGCACCTGCAAGGCATTCCAGGCCTGGAAGGGTTGGACAGCGGCCAGGAAGACCTGAACCCTCTGCTGCGCCTGCATGTTGATCGGCAGCGGGCCGCCGAGTACGGCCTGCGGGTCGCCGAAATCGGTCAGGCCGTACGCGATGCCGTTGACGGCGCGGTACCAACCCGCTATATCGACGGCAATCAGGAATACGACGTACGGGTACGCCTGCCCTACAGCGCCGCCGAAGACAGCGACGCACTGGGCAACCTCATGCTATTCCGCCAGCAGAACGAACCGGTACTGTTGCGCGACCTGGCCCGACTGGAACTGGGCGACGGCCCGGCAACCATCTACCGTGAAAACCAGAGTCGGATCGTGCGAGTGGTCGGGGACATAAACACCAGCATCAACGATGTCGGCAGCGTCATGCAGCAAGTCCAGCAGCGTCTGGCCGAACTCGACATCCCCGAACGCTACAGCCTGCTCTATGGCGGCCAATGGGAAACAATTCAGGACACCAACCGTGAACTGAGCGTGGTGATAGCGCTGTCAATCTTTCTGGTGTTCGTGGTCTTGGCGGTGCAGTACGAGCGCCTGAGCAACCCTCTGATCATCATGGCAGCCGCGCCACTGTCACTGGTCGGCGTCAGCCTGGCCCTGTGGCTGACCAGCACCCCGGTCTCTGCTCCGGTCCTGATCGGCCTGATTCTGCTGATCGGTATCGTGGTAAACAACGCCATCTTACTGGTCGAGTACATCGAGCAGGGCCGCCGCCAGGAAAGTCTGAGCCTGCACGAGGCCATCGTTCAGGCTGGCAGTGTGCGCCTGCGACCGATCCTGATGACCACCCTGACCACCGTACTGGGTATGACGCCACTGGCCGTAGGACTAGGTGAAGGTGCTGAAATCATGCGCCCGCTGGCCCTGGCGGTCGTTGGCGGCCTACTACTGTCGATGCTGCTGACCCTGTTCGTGGTGCCCTGCCTTTATCTGGTCATCAACCGCTTCGCCGAACGGCTACGCGAGCGCCTGACCGGTCAGCCAGCCAGCAGCTGACAGGCATTGCCGCAGGGCTGGACGGCTCGGCATAATGAGCGCCCTTTAAGCCTCGCTCCCAAGGAGTCATTCGATGTTCAAGGTCAACCAGTACTTCGACGGCAAAGTCGCCTCCATCGCCTTCCAGCAGCCCGAAGGCGCCGCCACCGTGGGCGTCATGGCCCCCGGCGAGTACGAATTCGGCACCAGCCAACTGGAAATCATGCACGTGATCAGCGGCCTGCTGACCGTCAAGCTGCCGGGTAGCGAGCAGTGGCAGGACTTCGCCGGCGGCAGCCAGTTCACCGTCCCGGCCAATAGCAAGTTCCAGCTCAAGGTAGCCCAGGACACTGCCTATCTCTGCGAATACCGCTAGGATCCCTAAGCGTTCGTCTGGAGCGCACTTTACGCCGGGCTGACTTCGGTCAGCCCCTTGGCGTAGCCCTCGAGAAACAGCGGCGGCATGCGTTTCGGTTTGCCGCTGCTGAGTTCAATACAGGCAAAGGTCGTCCGCCCACGCAGCAGCGTCAGCCCGTCGCTGTTGCGACACAACTGAAAATGCCGGGTCATGCGCAGTTTCTTGTCCCAATGCACAATCCAGGTCGCCATGGTTAGCTCATCGCCTTCATAGGCCGAGGCCAGATAGTCGATCTCATGACGTACCACCGCCATCGCCCGATCCAGCTCGCGATATTCCTCCAATCCCAACCCCAGGGATTTTGAGTGCTGCCAGGCGCAACGCTCCAGCCAGCGAACATACACCGCATTATTGGCATGCCCCAGCTCGTCGATATCATCCGGCTGCACACTAATGGCCAGGGTATAGGGGTTATCCAGATCCCAGTTCACGAGCAATGACTCCTGCTGACAAAATTCGATCAGCGCGCAGGATACCACACAGCCCTACCGGCAACTGTCGGCAGCCTCCGGCAAAGCACCACTTGCAGTCACCGACGGCAGCGACAACACTGTCTGCAGGCAACAAGGAAATCGTTCATGTTCAAACACCTGCACTTCCCTATCCTGGTCATCAACCCGCATATCGGCCAGGCCAATGTGGCCGGCAAGCAACTCGACGATCTGTTCAGCGCCCTGAGCCAGGAGGGCTTCGAAGTCCTGGCCACCGGCTCGCTGGATGAAGGACGACTGATAGCCGAAGCCCACCGCGGCCTGTCCTGCATCCTGTTCAGCACCGACGACGGTAACGACCTGGCGCCGGTCCAGGCTCTGTTCGAGGCTGCCCACTCGCGCTCGCCCGAACTGCCGATCATCGCCCTGAGCACCCGTCAGCACCTGGACAGCCACTACCTCAGCGCGCTGCGCGATCTGCTGCAGCTGCGCGGCATCATCTATCTGTTCGAGGACACCCTGCCGTTCATTGCCGGACAGATCGCCCGTACCGCCCGCGCCTATCTGGCACAACTGCTGCCACCCTTCTTCAAGGCCCTGCTCGACTACACCGCGCGTTCCAGCTATTCCTGGCATTCACCCGGCCATGGCGGCGGCGTGGCCTTTCGCAAGAGCCCGGTCGGCCGGGCCTTCCATGACTTTCTAGGCGAGAACACCCTGCGCTCGGACCTGTCGGTCTCGGTACCCGGCCTGGGCTCGCTGCTCGATCACAACGGCCCGATTGCCGAGGCCGAGGCGAACACCGCTCGCACCTTCGGCGCAGATCACAGCTTCTACGTAATCAACGGCACCTCGACCGCCAACAAGATCATCTGGCACGCCTTCGTCAGCCGCGATGATGTAGTGCTGGTCGATCGCAACTGCCACAAGTCAATCCTCCATGCCATCATCATGACCGGCGCCATCCCGCTCTACCTGACCGGCTCGCGCAACGACTACGGCATCATCGGCCCGATCAGCCTGGAAGAGTTGGCCCCCGAGCGGCTCAAGCAGCGCCTGGCCGAGCATCCACTGCTCAAGGATCGCCAGGTCGACAATATCCGCCTGGCGGTGCTGACCAACTCGACCTATGACGGCCTGTGCTACAACGCCGAGCTGATCAAGGAACAGCTGCAGGATGCCGTCGACATCCTGCACTTCGACGAAGCCTGGTACGGCTACGCTGCCTTTCACGAATTTTATGCCGGTCGCCATGGCATGGGTCGCAATCGCGGCCTGCCTCGCGCACGTCACCCACTGGTATTCGCCACCCAATCGCCGCACAAGGTGCTGGCAGCGCTGAGTCAGGCCTCGATCATTCTTGCCCAGGACAGCGAGGAGCAGCAGCTAGATCGCGAGCGCTTCAATGAAGCCTTCATGATGCACACCTCAACCTCCCCGCATTACGGCATCATTGCCTCGATCGACGTAGCCACCGGGATGATGGCTGGCGAGCCTGGCCGCTCACTGGTCCAGGAGACCCTGGACGAGGCCCTGAGCTTCCGCCAGGCCATGCAGCAGACCGCCGAACGACTGGACGAGGATCAGTGGTGGTTTGATGTCTGGGAGCCAGAAGAAGCGCTGGACAGCGAGCAACTGCAAGCCAGTGACTGGACCCTGGATAATGGCGAGAGCTGGCACGGCTTTGGCGACATGGCGCCGGACTACGCCCTGCTCGACCCGATCAAGGTCACCCTGCTGACTCCCGGCGTCGAGGAACAGGGCCGGCTGGCCAAAAGTGGCATTCCGGCCGCCATCGTCACCCGTTTTCTGGCCGAGCGCGGTCTGGTCGTGGAAAAAACCGGCCTTTACTCGTTTCTGATTCTGTTCTCACTGGGCATCACCAAGGGCAAATGGAGCACCCTGGTATCCGAACTACAGGAGTTCAAGCGCCTCTACGACGCCAACGCACCACTGGAAACGACCCTGCCGGGCATCGCCCAGGGCGGCCATTATCCGGGCCTGGGACTGCAGGATCTGTGCGAACGCCTGCACAGCTTCTACAAGCAGCAGCGCATGGTGAAGATCCTGCGCCAGATCTATACCGAGCTGCCAGACATGCTGGTGCGCCCAGCCGACGCCTATCAGCACATGGTTCGCGGTCAGGTCGAGATGGTCCCGATCGAGCAACTGGCCGGCCGAATCAGCGCCGTCATGCTGGTTCCCTACCCGCCAGGTATTCCGGTGATCATGCCCGGCGAGCGGTTCCCGACCGATTGCACCGCAATAACCGACTACCTGCGCGTGGCGCAGCAACTGGACCAGCAGTTCCCGGGCTTTGAAAGCGATATTCACGGTCTGCGCGAAATCCGCCAGGAGGACGGCAGCGTGCGGTTCTGTGTGGACTGCCTGAAGGAGTGACAGGCAAAGAAAAAGGGCTCGTCTTGCGACGAGCCCTTTAATTGGTGGAGCTAAGCGGGATCGAACCGCTGACCTCCTGCATGCCATGCAGGCGCTCTCCCAGCTGAGCTATAGCCCCGTGGTCTTGCGACCGCCGGCACATGGGTACCGGTTGGTAAAGATGGCGTCCCCTAGGGGACTCGAACCCCTGTTACCGCCGTGAAAGGGCGGTGTCCTAGGCCACTAGACGAAGGGGACGCAAACCCTTCTGGAAACGATGCTGGTATCGTTTCTTTACCTGACCGCCTGGGAGCGATACAGGCCAGTGTAAAACAGGTCAACACTTACGCGCTGACCAAAAAATGGTGGAGCTAAGCGGGATCGAACCGCTGACCTCCTGCATGCCATGCAGGCGCTCTCCCAGCTGAGCTATAGCCCCGTCTTCTTGCGACCGCCGGCACATGGGTACCGGTTGGTAAAGATGGCGTCCCCTAGGGGACTCGAACCCCTGTTACCGCCGTGAAAGGGCGGTGTCCTAGGCCACTAGACGAAGGGGACGCAAACCCTTCTGGAAACGATGCTGGTATCGTTTCTTTACCTGACCGCCTGGGAGCGATACAGGCCAGTGTAAAACAGGTCAACACTTACGCGCTGACCAAAAAATGGTGGAGCTAAGCGGGATCGAACCGCTGACCTCCTGCATGCCATGCAGGCGCTCTCCCAGCTGAGCTATAGCCCCGTCTCAAGGACGGGGCGAATATTATGGTCCTCGCCCCACCCTGTCAACAGAAATTTACGCAAAACAGCAACTTAAGCCTCAACCTGAGTGAATCCAGCCAGTAGCTTCTCCCAAGCCTTGGCTTCCTTCTTCGAGGTGCCGCCCAGCAGCTCCAGCGCCTGTCGCAGACGGAAACGGGTCAGATCCGGCCCCAGGTGCGCCATGGCATCGAGAACCGAGACCGAGCTGGCCTGACCAGTGATCGCCGGGAACAGCAGCGGCATCACGTCACGCAACTTGAGCCCCAGGCCTTCGGCGACAAACTGGATACAAGCGGTGATGCTGTCCTTGCTCCATTGGCGCTGCGCTTCCAGCTTCCACAGGGTTAGCTGTAACACCTGACGCACCTCGTCTTCCGAGAGCTTCTTGTGCTTGAACAGCGCCGGGTCCAGCTCCAGCCGCCCCATCAGGAAGAAGCCGGCCAGCGGCAGCAGATCGCTGAAGGTTTCGACCCGGCTCTGCACCAGCGGGATCATCGGTTTGAGATAGTCGCCATTGACCGCCCAGGCCTGGACCGCCCGGGCGAAATCCTCGGGTGACAGTTCGCGAATCCACAGGCCATTGAGCCAGGCCAGCTTTTCAATGTCGAAAATCGGACCGCCCAGCGATACCCGGTGGATATCGAAATGCTCGACCATTTCGGCCAGGCTGAACTTTTCCCGCTCATCGGGCATCGACCAGCCCATGCGCCCCAGATAGTTCAGCAGCGCCTGCGGCAGATAGCCCATGCGCTGGTAGAAGGTGATGCTGGTCGGATTCTTGCGCTTGGACAGCTTGCTCTTGTCCGGGTTGCGCAGCAGCGGCATGTGGCACAGGTGCGGCATGTCCCAGCCGAAGTACTGATACAACAGCATATGTTTGGGTGCCGAGTTGATCCACTCCTCGCCGCGCAGCACATGGGTGATCTGCATCAAGTGATCATCGACCACGTTGGCCAGGTGGTAGGTCGGCAGACCGTCGGCCTTCATCAGCACCTGCATGTCGACCTGCTCCCAGGGAATCTCGATCTCGCCACGCAGCATATCGTTGACTACGCACACACCTTCGCTCGGTACCTTCATGCGCACAACGTGCGGCTCACCTGCGGCCACCCGGCGCTCGACTTCCTCGGTACTCAGGTGCAGACAGTGACCGTCATAGCCGGGGGTCTGTTTGTTGGCCATTTGTTCGGCGCGCAGGGCGTCCAGTCGCTCGCTGCTGCAAAAGCAGCGGAAGGCATGGCCATTGCTGATCAGTTGTTCGCTATGCGCCTGGTAGATCTCGCTACGCTCGCTCTGGCGATACGGCCCATGCGGACCACCCACGTCCGGGCCTTCATCCCACTGCAACCCGAGCCAACGCAGCGAGTCCAGAATCTGCTGCTCGGACTCGGCACTGGAGCGCACCTGATCGGTGTCCTCGATACGCAAAATGAATTCGCCGCCGTGCTGACGGGCAAAGCACTCATTGAACAAGGCGATATAGGCGGTGCCGACATGGGGGTCACCAGTCGGAGACGGGGCAATGCGGGTACGAACGGTCATGGATACTCTCGGATAAACGGCCCCCATACCGGGGGCACAGAAAAAAGCTATTCGTCGGCAGATTTTATCAGCGCTTCGGACTCAGCCTCCAGTCTGCTGTTGAGCCACTCATCCACACTTTCCACCAGGTAGTCGATAAAGGCCTTGACCTTCATCGCCTGAAAGCGCCGCGAGGGATACAAGGCGCAGAGCTCACTGGAAGGCAGCCGGCAATGCTCCAGCACCCTGACCAGAGTGCCCAGCTCAACACAGGGCTCGGCAATAAAAGCCGGCACGTTGACGATCCCGGCCCCCGCCAATGCCGCCTCGCGGGCAAAAGTTACATTGTTGACCGTCATCACCGGGTTGACCGTGACGTTGACCTCGGGCTCAAGGAAGTGCCACTTGCGGCTGGTTTCGCTGACACTCTGAATGCAGCGGTGGTGAGTCAGCTCTTCAGGCTTGCTGGGCATGCCGTACTGACGAATGTAATCCGGGCTGGCATATAGCTGGCTGGGGCTGGAAATCAGCGGCCGGGCCACCAGACTGGAGTCGGGTAAACGCCCTCTGTGAATCACAATATCCACCCCCTCCTCAACCGGGTCGACGGTCCGGGTCGTCAGCTCAACCTCAACCTGGATCGCCGGGTAGCAGCGCATGAACTCGCCCACTACCTTGCCCAGAAACAGCTGACCAAACTCGATCGGCGAACTGATCCGCAGCAGCCCGGTCGGTTCGCGCTGCAACTGCATGATCGCCTGTTCGGCCTCGGAGAACTCCTGCATGATCTGTCGACAGCGTTCGTAATAGGCCTGGCCTACTTCGGTCAGCCGCAGCTTGCGTGTGGTGCGATTGAGCAGGCGCACCCCCAAGCGCTCTTCCAACTGAGCGATCCGCCGACTGACGGTGGACTTCTGCATACCCAGCGTGGTTGCTGCGCTGGTAAAACTGTGACACTCCACCACGCGGGTGAAGATCAGGGCGTCATCCAAACCCATAGTTAACTGTTCCTGTCATGCAACAAAGTTTCCAGATTCTAGCGCCTCTGGTGCCTGCTGGAACAGTGCTACAGTGCTCGGACAAGTAGAAAAGGAAGTATCCATGTCCGCCCACGTTCGCAAGCGCCTGTTCGTTTTCTTTCTCCTGCTCGCCATGGCCGGCTCCGCTTTCTTTGTCCACTGGTGGTTTATTGGACGTTTCTACCAATCCACCAACAACGCCTATGTTCAGGGTGACATCACCCGCATCAGCAGCCAGCTCAGCGCCCAGGTTACCGAAGTGCTGGTCACCGACAATCAGTGGGTGGAAATTGGCGACCCACTGATCCGCCTTGATCCGCGGGACTTCCAGATCGCCCTGGCCCAGGCTCGCGCCAATCTGGCAACACGCAAGGCCGAACGGATCGAGGTCGAGTCACGTCTGGCGCAACAGGACAGCCTGATCGCCGCCGCCCGCGCCGATGTTCAGGCCCGCCAGGCCGAACGCCAGCGCGTGGAGCTGGATATTCGCCGCATCACGCCGCTGCGTCAGTCCGGCTATGCATCGGAAGAGCAACTCAGCAACTTCCGTGCTCAGCTAGACGTAGCCAAAGCCCAGGTCCAACGCGCTGACGCCGACCTGCAGACCCAGCAACTGGTCAAGGACACCCTGCGCGCCGACCTGCAACGCCTGGCAGCGCTCATTGAGGTGGCCGAAGCTGACATCAGCAAGGCCAAACTGGATCTGGAGCGAACCGAAATCCGCGCCCCGAACAGCGGCCGGGTCGGCCAACGCAGCGTAAGGGTCGGACTCAACGTCCAGCCCGGCAGCCACCTGCTGGCCCTGGTACCGGAGCAGCATCTGTGGGTACAAGCCAACTTCAAGGAAACTCAGATTCGCGGCCTGCGCGAAGGTCTCAAGGCCTACCTGGAATTCGACGCCTTTCCCGGTCAGCCCATCGAGGGCGTGATCGACAGCCTGTTCCCTGCCTCCGGCGCCCAGTTCAGTCTGCTGCCGCCGGATAACGCCACGGGCAACTTCACCAAGGTCGTACAGCGTATGCCGGTCAAGATCGTCCCGGCCAACGGGCATCCCTTGACCGGCCACATCCGGCCCGGCATGTCGGTACTGGTGAAGGTCGACCTGCGTGACTGACGCGCGTTTCGAACAGCCGATACCGCCGCCGACCCGGCGCGACTGGATCGCCATTCTCAGCGCCATTCTCGGCGCGTTCATGGCGATTCTCGATATCCAGATCATCAATTCCTCGCTCAAGGATATTCAGGGCGCACTGTCGGCTACCATTGAGGAAGGCTCGTGGATTTCCACTTCCTATCTGGTGGCCGAAATCATCATCATTCCACTGGCCGCCTGGTTGACCATGATCATGTCGCCGCGGCGCTTCGCCGTGTGCGTCTCGGTGATCTTCGTGTTCGCCTCACTGCTCTGCTCGATGGCCTGGAACCTGGAAAGCATGATCGTGTTCCGAGTGCTCCAGGGCCTGGCCGGCGGCGCACTGATACCCTTCGCCTTCTCGCTGATCCTGACCAAATTACCCTTGGAGGTGCGCCCCAAGGGTATGGCGCTATTCGCCGTGACCGCCACCTTCGCCCCGGCCATAGGCCCGACCATCGGCGGCTGGCTGACGGAAAATTTTGGCTGGGAATTCATTTTCTACATCAACATCGTACCCGGCATCCTGATGACCGCCGGTCTGCTGTACGGCCTGGACAAGAGCCCGCCACGCTGGGAACTGCTGAAAAAAGGTGACTATGCCGGGATCGCCACCATGGCGCTGGGCCTGGGTTGCCTGCAGGTCTTCCTTGAGGAAGGCCATCGCATGGACTGGCTGGAATCCCCCCTGATGGTCACCCTCGGCGTCATCGCCTTCGTCAGCCTGGTGACCTTCGTGATTCTGCAGCTGAGCCGAGACAACCACCTGGTCAACCTGCGGCTACTGAAAGAACGCAACTTTCTGCTCGGCAGCCTGGGCAATATCGGCCTGGGAGTGGGATTGTTCGGCACGGTGTTCGTGCTGCCGGTATATCTGGCGCAGATCCAGCACTACAACGCGCTGCAGATCGGCCAGGTGTTCATGTGGCTGGGCCTGCCGCAATTGCTGCTGATTCCGCTGGTGCCGATTCTGATGAAATACATCGATGCCCGCTGGATCTGCGCCGCCGGTTTTCTACTGTTCAGCTCGGCCAGCTACTTCAGCGGCTTTCTCAGCCTCGATTTCGCCGGTGATCAATTTATTGCCGTCCAACTGCTGCGCGCCTTTGGCCAGCCAATGATCCTGGTACCGATGTCGATTCTGGCGACCGCCATGATCCCGCCGTCACAGGCTGGCTCGGCCTCCAGCCTGTACAACATTATCCGCAATCTCGGTGGCGCCATCGGCATCGCCGTACTGGCCACAATGCTGGACAGCCGGGCCAAGTACTACTTCGACTATTTGCGCGAGCACATCACCCCAGCCAACCCGGCACTAGAGGAACGGCTGACCCTGCTGACCGAGCAGCTCGGCAACCCTGAATCCGCGCTGCGCCTGCTCAACCAGCAGGTTCACCAGCAGGCCCAGATCATGGCCTACAATGACGCGTTCCACCTGATTGGGCTGATGCTGGCCATATCCATGGTCTGCATTCTGCTGACCAGGCCGCTACCCAAGGCTCCGCTCAAGGCGCAATAGCCGGATCACTCAGCCGCAAGCTGTTGCGCCAACCCCTGCAGCAACCGGTTGTTGATCGTCTCGGCCTTGTCCAGGCGGCCCTGATCGAAGCGCTCATCCAGGGCAAAGCCGCCACGCAGCAACTGCTCAAGGAAGCTGAGGCCATCCGAACTCACTTCACTGGCGCTGCGCAGCGCCTGTAACAGGCCTTCGGCATAATCACGCAACTGGTTGTTAACCGCACTGACTGGCGCCGCCTGGCCGGCGACACTGCGGTAAGCCTCACTGACCTGACGCACGCTGGTCTGGGTCAAGCTCAGCGACATGCTGGCCAACTGCGTGCCGTCCAGATCCAGCGCCAGAGCCCGGTCAAAAGCACCAGCCAGATCACCGGCATAGAACCGGCTGGCCAGTTCCTGCACCTGCCCCAGCAGGCTTTCCAGAGCCGCCCGTTCATCATTGTTGAGCTGTCCCTCGATGACCACCTGGAACTGGCCGACCTGCAGCAGTCCGGCGCTGCCGGCGAATCCGTCTGCAGTCTTTTCTACCGTTGCCGCACTCACTGAGGCCTGGGCGATGCTGATACGCAGTCGGTCCCCTTCCCGGGTGGTTACCGACAGTTCAAAACTCTCGGACAGCGCGACCAGGCTGGAATAATTGGCCACCGACACCTGATCACGCCCAGGCAGCAGACGCTGGGCGATATCGCTCATGCCGGACTGGATTCGGTTGTAGGTATCATCAATGTCCTCGGCTACCTTGCCCTTGAGCACGCCCATGCCGTCAAGAATCTTGCGGGCCTCGGCAAAACCCTGCTCAACCCCTTTGCGAGCCTGGTCATAGAGTTTTTCCAACTGCGAGGTATCGGCGCCATCGGCCCTGGCCTGCTGCAACCTGCCCTCGATAAAGCCGAGAACGGTCTCCGCCACCCTGGCCGGAGCAAAGTTTTCGGCCGGTCCATTTAGGCTGCCCTGTTGCAAGCCCAGACGCTCTGCCAGGCGATTGGCCAGAGTCTGCTGCGGGACCGGCAGATTGCGCACAGACGCCGCCGCAACCGAGTGCGCCGGGCGCGATTGACTGGATGAAAGAAACGGAGTCTGAGTCATGATGCACCTCCAGAAGATCAGAGGTTATCGGCCGACTTTGCCCACACTGAATGACCGTTGGTCGGTCTGCGGGCATGCAGCCCGCTTCACAGCCGCAGACCGTTCCTACATTACCTGGGCTTAGGGAGTCATGCCAGTTGCCACCGGGCGCTGCGGATCAGTGATCCATTCGCTCCAGGAGCCGGCATACAGTCGCGGTTCGGGCAGCCCGGCCTCGACGGCAGCCAGAATATTGTGGCAGGCAGTGACGCCGGAGCCGCAATAGCAGGCCAATACCTGACCTTCCCCCTGCCAGGGCTTGAAGCGTGCCGCCAGCTCAGCCGCCGGCAACCAGAGGCCATCAGCGCCAACATTGGCGACACAGGGCAAACAGGCGGCGCCAGGAATATGCCCGGCCACCGGATCAATCGGCTCCTGCTCCCCGGCATAGCGTGGGGCGCCGCGCGCATCGAGCAATTGCAGGGCCGGGTCGCCCTGGCGCCTGAGAATTTCTGCCGCATCGATCAACCGGGCATGATCAGCGCGCCCCTGGAAGTTGCCCTCAACTGCAGGGCGAGGCGTTTCGCTGGATAACGGTCGACCACTGGCAACCCAGGCCCGCAGCCCACCATTGAGCAGCTTGACCCGCTCATGTCCAAGCCAGCGCAGCAGCCACCACAGGCGTGCGGCAAACAGCCCCGGACCGTCGTCATAGACCACCACCAGGCTATCGCCATTTACTCCATTGCGCCGCAGGCAAGCACTCAACCGCTCAGGGTCCGGCAAAGGGTGACGACCCGTCTGGCCCGGCACCACGGCAGCCGAAAGGTCATCATCCAAATGCAGATAGCGCGCGCCTGGAATGTGCCCGGCGGCAAAATCCAGCCGCCCCTGCCCTGGTTGTTCCAAGGAGAAGCGCAGATCGAACAAGCACAATTCGGAGTCTTCCAGCCGCTCGGCAAGCGCCTGGGTATCGATCAACTGGGACATGTCGGCCTCCATCGGTCAAAGGCTGACAGTAGACGGGTTACCGATGAAAAGCCAGGGTGCCGGCCGGGTTTATCCGGCGCGGCGTAACGACTCAATATACGGGCGCAGGGAATAACCCAGCCGGGGCTCCTGATCATCAGCCCACAGTCGCATGGCGTCCTTGTCCAGGGTCAGACGCCCGCCAGCGGGAATGAACAGCAGAATGTTACCCTCGTCCACTTCAACGCACAGGTAGTCATCACCAAACAGCTCACGCAACATCTCCGCCGCGTAGGGCTGACCGGTTTCGCCCATTTGCCACTGATTGATCACCATCAGCCCGCCGGGTCGCAGGGCACGGTGGCAGCTCTGGAAGAACTCGGTCTGCAACTGCAAACGTGACAGCCCGCCCTCCATATACAAATCGACCATTAACAGATCACAGCTTTCCGGCGCCTGATTGATATAACGCTCGGCGCAGCCATCAAGCACCTGCAGGCACGGGTCACTGCTCAGTCCCAGCCATTTGCGCGCCAGCTCGACCACCGCAGGGCGCAGTTCCACCGCCGTGACCCGCTCAGGTTGGAAATAGCGAACCAGACAGTTGGCCAGACTACCTCCGCCAAGTCCCAGCAAGGTCGCCCGATAATCCGCCCGGCACCAGTACAACCCCAACAGCATGGCCCGGGTGTAGTCATATTCCAGCCAGGCGGAATCCGGCACATAACAGCAGCTCTGCTCGGTCTTTTCGCCGAAATAGAGAAACCGATAGAGGCCGGATTCAGTCACCCGCAACAGGCCAAAGTCGTCACGAAGACAATCGATCACATTTTCCTGGGTAGTCATAGCGTGACGTCTGATGCCCAATAGCCGGCGTAATAACAGGTACAAGATTTTCATGTCTCAGGGTAACATCGAACCCCCTGATACACCCACATATTGAAGCCTATGACCACGCCCTGGACTCCCGATAGCTGGCGCAGCAAACCGATCCTGCAGCAACCAACCTACCCCGACGCTCAGGTCCTGGCCGAGGTCGAACACACCCTTGCCGGCTATCCGCCGCTGGTATTTGCCGGCGAGGCACGCGAGCTGCGTCGGCAGTTCGCCGAGGTCACCCAGGGCCGGGCATTTCTGCTGCAAGGTGGTGACTGCGCCGAAAGCTTCGCCGAATTCTCCGCGCCGAAGATTCGCGACACCTTCAAGGTGCTGTTGCAAATGGCAGTGGTGATGACTTTTGCCGCCGGCTGCCCGGTGGTCAAGGTTGGGCGCATGGCCGGCCAGTTCGCTAAACCGCGCTCGGCCGATGATGAAACCCAGGGCGGCGTTACCCTGCCGGCCTACCGTGGTGACATCATCAATCAGATCGCCTTCGAAGCTGCCGGTCGCGTGCCCGATCCACAGCGTCTGATCATGGCCTATAACCAGGCCACCGCCACCCTCAACCTGCTGCGCGCCTTTGCTCAGGGCGGCTTTGCCAGTCTGGACCAGGTACATCAGTGGAACCTGGATTTTATTGCCAACTCGGCCACCAGCGACCGTTTTCAGCATCTGGCCGACCGCATCGATGAAAGCCTGGCCTTCATGCGCGCCTGCGGGATCGACGAGGAACGCGCTCCGCAACTGCGCGAAACCAGCTTCTTCACCGCCCACGAAGCCCTGCTACTGAACTACGAGCAGGCCTTCACCCGTCGCGACAGTCTGACCGGCGAGTGGTACGACTGCTCGGCACACATGCTCTGGATCGGCGACCGCACCCGTCAGCCGGATGGCGCCCATGTCGAGTTCATGCGCGGTATCCACAACCCGATCGGGGTCAAGGTCGGCCCGAGTACCGACCCGGACGAACTGCTGCGACTGATCGACATCCTCAACCCGGACAACGACCCCGGCCGGCTCAATCTGATCGTGCGCATGGGCGCCGACAAGGTCGAGCAACACATGCCGCGACTGGTTCGCGCCGTCGAAGGTGAAGGCCGGCTGGTGCTGTGGAGTTCCGACCCCATGCACGGCAACACCATTAAGGCCTCCAGTGGCTACAAGACCCGCGATTTCGCCCAGGTACTGCGCGAGGTCGAACAGTTCTTTGCCGTGCATCAGGCCGAAGGCAGCTGGGCTGGCGGCATTCATATCGAGATGACCGGCCAGAACGTCACCGAATGCATTGGCGGCGCTACTCCGGTGACCGAAGCCGGGCTCTCGGACCGCTACCACACCCACTGCGACCCGCGCCTGAATGCCGACCAGTCGCTGGAACTGGCATTCATGATTGCCGAAACGTTGAAGAAGGTAAGGCGTTAACCCCCTCTGGGGAGCGTCGTCGGATTGCCGCCCAGCACCTGCGCGATGCTGGAATAGCCTGACACCTCGGAGTCATCCGCCCCTTTCGCGGTTCGACTATCTCACCGATAATGCCCTGCCTACCGCTTTACCCTGACAGGTTTGCACATGTTGTTTCGCTGGTTTGAAAAACGCCTTGATCCCTTTCCTGCGATAGAGCCGAGCGAACCTCCACGCCAGCTTCTGGCCTTCTGCCTGTACTACACTCGCGGTGCCTGGCCTTACCTGGGCATGGCGGCGCTGTTAATGGCCGGCATCGCGCTGGCTGAAGTGTGGCTGTTCAGTTTTCTGGGCAGCATTGTTGACTGGCTGTCCGAGCAGAGCCGCGAGACATTCCTTGAAACCGAAGGCCTGAAGCTATTGGGGATGGGCCTGGTGGTACTGGTACTGCTACCGTTGATGGTGTTCGCCAACTCGCTGTTCAGCCACCAGACCCTGATGGGCAACTATCCGATGCGCATCCGCTGGCTGGTGCACCGCTACCTGCTGCGCCAGTCGATGGCCTTTTATCAGGACGAGTTCGCCGGGCGTATCGCCACCAAGATGATGCAAACCGCGCTGGCGGTGCGTGAATGCGTGATCAAGCTGATCGACGTGCTCAACTATGTCAGCGTCTACTTCATCGGCACCCTGCTGGTGGTCGGCAGCGCCGACTGGCGCCTGACCTTGCCTATGTTGATCTGGCTGGTCGGCTACATCCTGCTGATGCGCCACTTCATTCCGGTCATGGGCAAGGTCGCCGAGCAACAGGCCGACGCCCGCTCGATCATGACCGGGCGCATCGTCGACAGCTACACCAACATCCAGACCGTCAAACTGTTCTCCCACGCCCAGCGCGAGTCGACCTATGCCCGCGAAGGCATGGACCAGTTCATGACCACCGTCTATCAGCAAATGCGCCTGGTAACTCTGGTCTACTCCCTTCTATACGGGCTCAACGCCCTGCTGCTGATCAGCGTCAGCGGACTGGCGATCTGGCTGTGGCTCAACGAACTGGCCAGCGTTGGCGCAGTCGCCGTGGCGGTCGCTCTGGTACTACGTCTGTGGGGTATGTCGCAATGGATCATGTGGGAGCTGTCGGCCCTGTTCGAGAACATCGGCACCGTGCAGGACGGCATCAACTCGATCGCCCGCCCGCAACTGGTCGAAGACGCCCCCCAAGCCCAACCGCTGCTGGTCAGCCACGGCGAGATCCGCTTCGACCATGTGCACTTCCATTACGGCAAGGGCCATGGAGTGATCGAGGACCTCAACCTGCATATTCGGCCCGGTGAAAAAATCGGTCTGGTCGGCCGTTCCGGCGCCGGCAAGTCCACCCTGGTCAATCTGCTGCTGCGCTTCTACGACGTCGAGGGCGGGCGCATCCTGATCGATGGACAGAACATCGCCGAGGTCACCCAGGACTCCCTGCGTGAACATATCGGTATGGTCACGCAGGACACCTCGCTACTGCACCGCTCGGTACGCGACAACATAACTTACGGCCGACCCGACTCCGGCGAAAGTGAGCTGCTCGAAGCCACCCGTCGGGCTGAAGCCGAAACCTTTATCGCCGATCTGCGCGACGCCAAGGGTCGCGTCGGTTTCGATGCACATGTCGGTGAACGCGGGGTCAAGCTTTCCGGTGGTCAGCGCCAACGCATCGCGATCGCCCGGGTCATGCTCAAGGATGCACCAATCCTGATTCTCGACGAGGCCACTTCGGCGTTGGACTCGGAAGTCGAGGCGGCGATTCAGGACAACCTCAACAAGCTGATGGACGGCAAGACGGTGATCGCCATTGCCCACCGGCTGTCGACCATCGCCGCCATGGACCGGCTGATCGTCATGGATCAGGGGCGCATTATCGAAGACGGCAGCCATGCCGAACTGATTGAGCGCGGCGGGCTCTACGCCCAGCTCTGGGCCCGACAGTCCGGTGGTTTTCTCGGCGAGGACTGAGCCGCCCCGGCTAGCGGGGCTCGCTGACGACCGGACACTCCGTTGCCGGTCGCCCAGCGGCCCTACGCCAACGGCCAAGCAGCCACCCTCCAGACACATTGACCAAAATCCCCAGCATCACCAGAAATGCTCCGCCAAGCTGCAGGGCGCTGACCCGCTCCCCCGCCAGCAACGCGGCGGAACTCAAACCAATCACCGGCACCAACAGGGAAAAAGGCGCAACCTGGCTGGCCGGATAGCGCGACAACAGCCGGCTCCACAGGCTGTAGCCAAGAATGGTCGCGGCAAAAGCCAGATACAGCAGAACCAACAGGGTATTGAGATTGAAGCCCAGCAAGGCGCTGCGCATTAACTCGGGACCTTCCAGCCACCAGGACAGCGCCAGAAATGGCAAAGGCGGCACCAGGCTACCCCACACTACCAGCCCGACCAGGTTCACCTTGCCGATCTTGCGGGTAACGATATTTCCCAGTGCCCACATAGAGGCAGCGCACAAGGTCAATATGAAACCGGCCGTGGTCATACCGCTGTTGATCTGCAAACCGATCATTAGCAGACCTGCGGCCGCAATCAACAGCCCAATGAGATTAAAGCCACGCAACCGCTCACCCAGTAGCAGTACGGCAAAGAACAAGGTAAACAGAGCCTGGGACTGGAGTACCACTGAGGCCAGGCCGGCCGGCATGCCGACGTGCATGGCTGAAAACAGGAACGCGAACTGGCCCAGTGAAATGGTCAGACCGTAGGCCAGCAACCAGCGCAGCGGCACCGCCGGTGGCTTGATGAACAGTATCGCGGGAAAGGCCACCAGCATGAATCGCAGGGCGCCGAGCAACATGGGCGGCATGTCCTGCAAACCAGCCTTGATCACCACGAAGTTCATGCCCCAGACCAGAATGACAAGCAGCGCCAGCAGAAAATCCTTGGCGGTCATGAGCAGTACTCCCAGGCAGTTAAAGCAGTATTAGGCCCGGAACAGCACAATTGCTGAAGATACAGCGACCGCTCAATCGGCCATCACAGTTGACTCCCACCCAGTTCGCGCAGGCGGGCATAACCATCACGGGTCAGCAGCACCAGATGAACCGTGCTGGCATAAATCTGACCGGACAGCTTGAGCTGATCGATCAACGCCTGATGCTCGGTAGCCGGCAAGTAGAAATAGTCACGACCTTCGAGCAACTGCGACTGGCAGTGCTTGAACAGTTTGAAGCAGGAGCCCTTGGGCAGCGCATTGAGCTGATCGAGCTGGCGGAAGCTGAGGGTATCAACCCCGGCATGGGGGATCGGTTGAACGGATGACATAACGGCTCCTTGGCGGAGCCGTTATTGTCGCGCAGTGACTATTTGACCAGCAACACCGGCACCGGCACTTCATGCACCACCCGGGTAGCGACCGAGCCCATGAACAGGTTGCCCAGATTGCTCATACCGCGAGTACCCATGATCACGGTGTCACAGCCCAGGCTCTTGACCGCATGTGCCAGTTCACCAATGACCTCACCCACCACCGCATGCTCTTCATGGCGAACACCGGCCTCGCGCAGCATGGCACCAGCCTCGGCAATCACTTCACGGGCATGATCCAGCGCGCCCCCGTGCAACTGTTCCAGCATATTGGCCGACACATAGTTGCCATACAGTTTGGGCTCACTCTGCACATTGATCACGTGCACCAGAATGTTCGGATACTCGGCAGCTACACCCACCAGATACTCAATGGCTCGTTTGGCCGGGGCCGAGCCGTCAAAGGGTAGCAGTACGTTGCGCATGGTGACTCCTTGGATTGTTGTTGCCTTGTTTATCACTATAGTCATTGTCGCAAACCGGTGACCGCCCTCGTTGACCTGGATCAACCGGATAACGGACTCCCCTGCATGCACCACCGCCCCGAACTGGCGCACCACCACAGTGCAATCGTTCCGCAAAAAGCTGACCGAAATCATACTCATAACACCACAAAATACACATAACCACATGAAATAAAACAAGAAATAAAAACTGGCAAGCTACGTGCTATGTAACCCGTGCCAACACATTCAAAACTTTTTGAATCACACGACATGGGGTACTACCAATATGATGAAAAAACTTGCAGTTGCCGTCGCCACCGCCAGCACCCTCGGCTTTGCCACTCTGGCCCATGCAGAAGAGTTCGATACCCCGATCGGTAAAATCGACGCCAGCATGACCGCCACCCTGGCAACCGATTACATCTGGCGCGGCCAGTCGCAGACTGCTGGTGCCGGCGCGGTTCAGGGCAGCCTGGATTTCGCCCACGAGTCCGGCCTGTATATCGGCGCCTGGGCTTCCAACGTCGACGCCGACGCCTTTGATGCCAGCGTGGAAATCGATTACTACTTTGGCTGGGCCGGCAACATCACAGATGAAATCGAGCTGGACCTGGGCTGGGCGACTTACACCTACCCGAAAGCCGGTGGTGATGCCAGTGTCGACGAAGTTCTGGCCAGTATCGGTCTGTACGGCTTCACCTTGGGCGCCAAATACGCCTACGACCCGGAAAGTGCGCTGTACACCTACATTGGTTACGGCTTCGAACTGCCCTACGAATTCGGCCTTGACCTGCACTACGGTCGCACTGACACCAAGGATCCGCTGAGTTCGGTACAGAGCAAAGAGAAGTACGATGACTGGGCTGTCACCGTCAGCAAGGACTTCGTAGGTATCGACTGGGCACTGATGTACTCAGACACCAACATCAAGGGCGGCACCTGCAGCGAATGGTATGGCAAAAGCCGTTATTGCAGCGGCAACTGGACTTTCTCAGCCACCAAGAGCTTCTAAAACCATTCAGGCGCCTTCGGGCGCCTGAATTGTATTTGCTCCTTGCAGCAACTACGCCGGTCTCAAGGTTGTGCCACGGCAACCTTGATCACCGGCGTCTTTTTTACCTTACGCCTTGGGCAGGGTTACACCGCGCTGGCCCTGGTACTTGCCGCCGCGGTCTTTGTATGAGACTTCGCAGGACTCATCAGACTCGAAGAACAGCATCTGAGCCACGCCTTCATTGGCGTAGATTTTGGCCGGCAAGGTAGTAGTGTTGGAAAACTCCAGGGTCACATGCCCTTCCCACTCTGGCTCAAGCGGAGTGACATTAACGATAATGCCGCAGCGGGCATAGGTGCTCTTGCCCAGACAGATGGTCAGCACATTGCGCGGAATACGGAAGTATTCGACGGTACGGGCCAGGGCGAACGAGTTCGGCGGAATGATGCATACATCGCCCTTCACATCCACAAAGCTCTTTTCGTCGAAATGCTTGGGATCCACCGTAGCCGAATGAATGTTGGTGAACACCTTGAACTCATCGGCACAACGCACATCGTAACCGTAACTGGACACCCCATAAGAAATCATCCGATTGCCCTCGGCGCCGCGTACCTGACGCTCGACGAACGGCTCAATCATGCCGTGCTCCTGGGACATGCGACGAATCCAGCGGTCTGACTTGATGCTCATGGTGTGTCCTGCATAAGGATTGGGTGAAAAATGATCGGGCATTCTAGCCGGTTATGACTAAGCTGTCAGTCATCGCTGATGCTGATACTGGGCATGGCCGGTGCCTGAGCCCGCTCGGCAATCCGTGCGCCCACATGCCGGGCCATATCCTGGTAAATCATGCTGATCTGGCATTCGGGCTCAGCCACCACGGTCGGGGTTCCGCCATCGGCCTGCTCGCGAATCATCATCGACAGCGGCATAGAAGCCAGCAGATCAACACCGTATTGCTCGGCCAGGCGCTCGCCACCACCCTCGCCGAACAGATGCTCGGCATGACCGCAATTGGAGCAGATGTGAATGGCCATGTTCTCGACCACCCCCAGCACCGGAATATTGACCTTGTTGAACATCTCGATCCCTTTCTTGGCATCGAGCAGTGCCAGGTCCTGCGGTGTGGTCACGATCACCGCGCCGGTTACCGGCACCTTCTGGGCTAGCGTCAGCTGGATATCCCCGGTCCCCGGCGGCATGTCCACCACCAGGTAGTCGAGATCATCCCAGGCAGTCTGAGTCAGCAACTGCATCAGCGCCCCGGAAACCATCGGCCCACGCCAGACTACCGGGGTATTGTCATCAACCAGAAAAGCCATGGACATGACCTGCACGCCATGGGCAGTCGGCGGAATAAACAGCTTCTGATCCTTGACCTGAGGCCGGGTACCTTCGGGCAACCCCAGCATCAAGCCCATGCTAGGGCCATAGATATCGGCGTCCAGCACCCCGACCCGGGCACCTTCACGGGCCAGCGCCAGCGCCAGATTGACCGCCGTGGTGGATTTGCCCACCCCGCCCTTGCCTGACGCGACGGCGATGATGTTTTTGACATTGCGCAGCGCCTCGATACTGCCCTGAGCAGGAGCGCTCGCCACTTCACAAGCTACGCTGATGGTCGCCGACTCGACACCCGCCACCGACTCGACCGCCACCTGCAACATTTGCTCGATACCGGCCCGAATACCGGCTGCCGCATAGCCCAGCACCAGCTCAGCCTCAACCTTGCCGCCCTCAATCCGCAGATCACGCAAACAGCCCGCGCTGATCAGATCGGTTTGCAGGTAAGGATCTTGATATTGGCCAAGAGCGCGCTCTACGGCACTACGGTCGACGGTATGCATGGGGGCTTCCAGCGAAGAAACAGGGGGTGGGTATGCTAACACAAGCTGGAAACACTGATTAAATCAGTTTCGGTGCTGGCCCAATTGTCACTGACCTGTTCTGGACACGCCGTGAACCCCTCCGGGTCCGGCCAACCGATCACAGATCGGTCGGCGTTCAGCTGCGCACCAAGCATGCTTGGTAAACGCTTGCCTCACCCACGGGGGCTTGACGATGCCCGTCCGGGGCATCGACAGTCCAGAACAGGTCAGCGACAACCGGGCTACTGAGCTTGGGTGCAATTAATCAGTGGTTCCTTTACTCAGCCGAATAGGCCTCATCGGTCATATCCACCAGCACCGTCATCAGCCGCGTACCGCGCTCACCGACCATCTCGGCAAAGGTCTCGCGCACCGGGATGCTGAGTTCACGGAATACCTCGCGCTCTTCAGGCGTCAGGTACACCAGCTCGATATCGCTGTTGCTGGTGATGATGTCCAGCCGTTCGCTATTGAGCCGGGTCTGTACTTCATGGATATAGGGCACCAGCTCGACCACGGCTTCTTCAATAACCTGCTTGTGCTCATCGCTCAGCCCATCGTACCAGTCGCGATTGGCCATGAAGGTGGCAATGAATTGCGCCTGATTGGCAAAGATCAGGTAATCCTGGACTTGATAGAAATCCATCTCCTGATGCGCGAAGACCGGCTGGATATTGCCGTCAATCTGGCCAAGCTGCATACCGCTGAACAGCTCGCCATACTCCATGGTGGTCGGATCGGCGCCATAGGCCCGATAGGTCTCGCGCAACAGGCGGTTGTCCATGGTCCGGATCGCCACCCCGCTGAAATCATCAGGGCTGCGAATTGCCTTGTTGGCGCTCCATACCTGCCAGCCTTCGGGCACTATCGCCAATGGTTGCAGGTCACGCTCACGGAAAGACTCGAGCAAGTCGGGATGCTTGCGAAAAGCCGGGTCATTGAGTATCTGGGTGTTCTGCCACTCATCATCGCCCAGCACGAAGTTGAGGCTGAACAACTGCGACTCGGGCACAGTGCCGCCCAGGAATCCCGAGCCAAAGGCCAACTGCACCGCACCGGCCTGGACCTGATCATAGATATCAGTCAAACCACCGAGTTGCCCGTAGGGAAACAGACGCACATCAACCGCTCCTGCGGTTTTCTCGGTCACCAGTTCAGCAAACTTGGCTGCGTACTCATACTGCACGCTGCCTTCAATTTCTTCCAACGCAAAACCCCAGGTTTCCACCTGGACTTCAGGCTCCGCCGACGGAGTGCTTGCCGCCTGCTGCTGGTCGTCCGAACCACAAGCCGCCAGAAACAGTGCCGCCACCCCTATACAGCCATTACGCCAATTCATGGAACGCTCCTTTTCGATTGTTCTGGTTTGCTTTTAAACCTTAACACATGACCCCGACATGTCCATGCCGTGCACAAACGACGAATATGGGTTATGTTCAAAAAAGGGGCTTAGGGAGAGCTCCATTCCGCATCATGACCAAAGCGTCCTGAAAAGACTCATAAACGCGCAGCCAGCCTTGCCCTGCGCCAGGAACAGCAGAGGACCAGCCAATGCCGAGGACTGCCGACCCATCGGCCAGCCACTCGATCAAGCGACTGCTCGGAAAGATTCTGGGCACCCTGGACCTGATCACCGAACACATCGAAAAAACCATTCTGGCCGGTAGCGTGCTGTTTCTTGCCGGCCTGCTGATCACCCACGTACTGGGCCGGCAACTATTTGGCAGCGGCGTCGCCGGCCAGGTCGAACTGACCCAGGTGGCGCTGGTAATCATGACCTTCGCCGGCATCGGCTATGCAGTGCGCCGGGCCAGGCATATCTGCATGTCGGCATTCTATGACCAGCTCAAGGGCAAGCTGCGCAAGTCGATGCTGGTAGCCATCAGCCTGCTCACCGGCGCACTGATGTTCTATCTGGCCTGGCACGCCTGGGATTACGTCAGCGCGATCCAGAGCCGTGGCCGCACCTCTTCGGCCCGGCAGATACCGTTGTGGATTCCCTATCTGGCTGCCCCCATCGGCTTTGCCCTGGCGGGCCTGCAATACTGGCTGACCGTGGCCCGCAACCTGCTGTCACCGGGCATCTGGCGCTCGTTCTCAGAACCTGAACGCTATGAGCAGGCACCGGGAGCCAACGTGTCAAGGGTCGAATGATGCTGACCCTGACCTTCGTCACTATGTTTGTTCTACTACTGCTCGGCTTTCCGATGATGGTGCCGTTGCTGGTCGCCAGCTTGATGCTGCTGTTTCTGGTGATTGGCCTGGACAATGTTGGCCTGCTGATGGGCCAGATGATCAGCGGCGTACAGTCCTGGGCTCTGGCCGCGGTACCGCTGTTCATCTTTGCCGCCGACCTGATGACTCGAGGCCACACCGCCAACCGCCTGCTCGATCTGGTCCAGAGCTTCGTCGGCCACCTGCGCGGCGGGCTACCGATCACCACAGCCGCCAGCTGCACCCTGTTTGGCGCGGTCTCCGGCTCAACCCAGGCTACGGTAGTGGCCATGGGCGGACCAATGCGCCCCAAACTTCTGGAAAAGGGTTACTCGGACAGTTTCTCACTGGCCCTGATCATCAATGCCAGCGACATTGCCCTACTGATTCCACCCAGCATCGGCATGATCATCTACGGTGTGGTCGCCGGCGCCTCGATTGGCGACCTGTTCATCGCTGGCATCCTGCCTGGGCTGCTGATTCTTCTGCTGTTCTCGTTCTACGCCTGGGTAGCATCACGGCGCATGGGCATTGAGCCTGAGCCAAGAGTCGGCTGGGGCTTGCGTCTCAAAGCTCTGCGCAAGGCCCTGCTGCCCCTGGGCTTCCCGCTGGTGGTGGTCGGCGGTATTTATGCCGGCTACTTCAGCCCAACCGAGGCGGCAGCTATCGCCGTGCTCTACGCCCTGCTGCTGGAAGTGGTTATTCTGCGCGCAGTCAAACTCCGCGAGCTGTGGGATGTGGCATTGTCCACCGGGCTGATTACCTCGGTGGTGTTCATACTGGTGGCCGCCGGCAATGCCTTTACCTACAGCATTTCCTTTGCCGGCATCCCCCAGGCGATTATCGGTCCGGTGATCGAGGTGATCGGCGACAGCCCGACACTGGTGCTGGCCATGATCGCGGTGGCCTTTTTCATTGGCTGCATGTTTGTCGATCCGATCGTCGTAATCCTGATCCTGACCCCGCTGTTCAAGCCGGCCGTGGATGCCGCCGGGCTGGACCCGGTTCACGTCGGCGTGATCGTGACCCTGCAGGCTGCCATCGGTTCAGCTACCCCGCCCTTCGGTTGCGATATATTCACCGCCATGGCGGTATTTCGCAGGCCGTACCTGGATGTGATCCGTGGCACGCCGCCGTTCATCTTCATCCTGCTGCTGGCAACGGTACTGCTGATCCTGTTCCCGCAGATTTCCCTGTGGCTGCCGTCACTGGCCGCCTGAGGCCTTCGCAGGCGCGAAGGGCGTTAGCTCTTGGAGATCACACCCTGCACAAAAGCCAGGGTCGCTTCGGCTGCTTCTTCTATTAATAGTGCCTGGGTGCGACCGCTGGCCTTGAGTGGCTTGAAATCATGATCGCCGCTTTCCAGCCAATGCACCTGCAGGCTGTCGGCCAACCGATAGCCACTGACCTCTTCCGGCCGACCGAACGGATCGCGGGTGCCCTGAACCACCAGTGCCGGCGTGGCCAGCGCCTCAAGATGAGCAGTACGGGTCTTCTCCGGCTTACCGGGCGGGTGAAACGGATAACCGTAGCAGACCAGTCCCAGCGCCCCCAACTCATCGACCAGCAGGCTGGCAACCCGCCCACCCATTGATTTGCCGCCCACCAGCCAGGGGCCGCTCATGCTTGCGGCCTGCTCACGCAGGCACTGCTGCAGGGCTGGTAAGGGATTGGGTGGGCGCTTGCGTCCGTCCTCACGCCGTGCAGCCATATAAGGAAACTCGAAGCGCACTACCCGGATACCCCGTTCACACAGAGCGGCGCTCAACTGCTCCATGAACGGGCTGTCCATGGGCGCACCAGCACCGTGGGCAAGCAAGAGGGTCGCTAGCGGGGGATTGCCGGGCTCTGCCAGCAGCAGGTTGTCAGTCATTGGGGCCATTCGCATTCAACTTGAGGATGAAACGCTACCGCCCAAAGTTCTGTGCGACAAGATGCCACACTGACCAAGGGGGTAATTTCTTCACATAAGCCCAACAGCATACTAAGCTTTTGAAATTGCACACCAGCCGATCCCAACAATCACAGGTGCGCTAGCGCCAGAACCCGCATGTTTGGGGGCTGGCAATACCTCTTGCGACATGCCGAAGCCGGCCACCAAACAATCCTTTGGAAGCTTAGGCAGGACAGAACCACAAGTAGTGCAGGACGCGCCGCAGAGCGCCCGTAACACGTTGTTACCTTGACTTGTGTCATTGCAAACAGTGCGGTGTTTCCTCATACTTGCGACCGCTTTGAACCCTAAAAACCCATTGCTATCCGTGGAATCTCGCATGAGCACAGCTACCACTCCGACAGCTTATAACTACAAGGTGGTACGCCAGTTCGCCGTCATGACGGTGGTCTGGGGTATCGTGGGCATGGCCCTGGGCGTCTTTCTTGCCGCTCAGCTGGTCTGGCCCGCCCTTAACTTTGACCTTCCCTGGACCAGCTTCGGCCGTCTGCGTCCACTGCATACCAATGCAGTGATCTTCGCATTCGGCGGTAGCGCGCTGTTCGCCACCTCCTACTATGTGGTGCAACGCACCTCGCAGGCCCGTCTGATTTCCGACGGTCTGGCCGCCTTCACCTTCTGGGGCTGGCAAGCCGTGATCGTGCTGGCTGTCATCACCCTGCCGCTGGGCTACACCACCACTAAAGAGTACGCCGAGCTGGAGTGGCCGATCGGCATTCTGATCGCCGTAGTCTGGGTGAGCTATGCGCTGGTGTTCTTCGGCACCATCATGAAGCGCAAGATGAAGCACATCTATGTCGGTAACTGGTTCTTCGGTGCCTTCATCATCACGGTAGCGGTGCTGCATATCGTCAACAACCTGGCGATCCCGGTCACCCTGACCAAGTCCTATTCCATCTACTCGGGCGCCGCTGATGCGATGATCCAGTGGTGGTATGGCCACAACGCGGTAGGTTTCTTCCTGACTGCCGGCTTCCTGGGCATGATGTACTACTTCGTTCCCAAGCAGGCCGAACGTCCGATCTACTCCTACCGTCTGTCGATCGTGCACTTCTGGGCGCTGATCTCCATCTATATCTGGGCCGGTCCGCACCACCTGCACTACACCGCTTTGCCTGACTGGGCTCAGTCACTGGGCATGATCATGTCCCTGATCCTGCTGGCTCCGAGCTGGGGTGGCATGATCAACGGTATGATGACCCTGTCCGGCGCCTGGCATAAGCTGCGCACCGACCCGATCCTGCGCTTCCTGGTGGTTTCCCTGGCGTTCTACGGCATGTCGACCTTCGAAGGTCCGATGATGGCGATCAAGACCGTCAACGCCCTGTCGCACTACACTGACTGGACCATCGGCCACGTACACGCCGGCGCTCTGGGCTGGGTAGCCATGATCTCCATCGGGTCGCTCTACCACCTGATTCCGAAGGTATTCGGTCGTGAGCAGATGTACAGCACTGCGCTGATCAACGCTCACTTCTGGCTGGCTACCATCGGCACCGTGTTGTACATCGTCTCCATGTGGGTCAACGGTATCACCCAGGGCCTGATGTGGCGTGCAGTCAACGTCGACGGCACCCTGACCTACTCCTTCGTCGAAGCGCTGGAAGCCAGCCACCCGGGCTTTGTGGTCCGCATGATCGGTGGCGCCTTCTTCGTAATCGGCATGCTGCTGATGGCCTACAACGTATGGCGCACCATCCGTGCCGCCCAGCCGGCCGAAATTCGTGCCGCTGCCCAGATGGCTTGAGGAGTTGATTGATGAGACAACATGAACTCGTAGAAAAGAATCTGGGCCTGCTGGTCGTGCTGATCGTGGTTGCGATCAGCTTCGGCGGCCTGACTCAGATCGTCCCGCTGTTCTTCCAGAAGGAAACCACCGTACCGGTCGAGGGCCTGCGCCCCTACACCGCGGTTGAGCTGGAAGGCCGCGACATTTACATCCGTGAAGGCTGCGTTGGCTGCCACTCCCAGATGATTCGCCCGTTCCGGGCTGAAACCGAGCGCTATGGCCACTACTCCGTGGCCGGCGAGAGCGTTTGGGAGCACCCGTTCCTGTGGGGCTCCAAGCGTACCGGTCCGGACCTGGCTCGCGTGGGTCAGCGCTACTCCGACGACTGGCATCGTGCCCACCTGATCAACCCGCGTGACGTAGTGCCGGAATCGAAGATGCCGTCCTACCCGTGGTTGCAGGAAAACGTGCTCGACGGCAAGTACACTGCACGCAAGATGCAGGCTCTGCGTCGCCTCGGCGTGCCTTACACCGACGAAGACATCGCCGGTGCCCAGGAAGCGGTCAAAGGTGTATCCGAAATGGATGCCCTGATCGCCTACCTGCAGCACCTCGGCACTGTCATCTCGGAACGCCGGTAAACCGCCATGGATATCAACACTCTCCGCGGCATCGCCACCTTGCTGGTCTTGGTGGCATTCATCGGAATCACCGTATGGGCCTACAGCTCATACAAGAAAAAAGACTTCGAGGAAGCGGCCAACCTGCCGTTTGCCGACGAGCCCGATGACAACAAGGCGCCCCGTGAGCAGCAAGACGCTAGGAGTAACAAAGAATGAGCAATTTCTGGAGCGGGTACATTATTGTCCTGACCCTGACCACCCTTGGTCTGATCCTCTGGTTGCTGTTCGCCACCCGCAAGGGCCAGCGCTCGGAACAGACTGAGGAAACCCTGGGTCACGCTTTCGACGGTATTGAAGAGTATGACAACCCCCTGCCCCGCTGGTGGTTCATCCTGTTCATGGCCACCTTCATATTCAGCGCCATCTACCTGGTGCTGTTCCCGGGCCTGGGCAAGTGGCCAGGCGTACTGGGCTGGACCCAGGTCAACCAGTACGAGCGTGAAGTAGAGCGTGCTGAAGCACAGTTCGCCCCGATCTTCGCCCGTTACGCCAACCTGTCGGTCGAAGAAGTTGCTCGCGACCCTGAGGCTGTCCGCATTGGTCAGCGTCTGTTCGCGGTCAACTGCTCGGTCTGTCACGGTTCCGATGCGCGCGGCGCCTTCGGCTTCCCGAACCTGACCGACAATGACTGGATCTGGGGCGGCTCGCCGGAGCAGATTCACACCACCATCGCCCAGGGCCGTCAGGCCGCGATGCCAGCCTGGCTGGCAGTGATCGGCGAAGATGGCGTGCGCAACGTGGCCGGCTACGTCCGTCACCTGTCCGGGCTGGAAACCGAAAACGTCAATCTTGACGCTGGCAAGCAAGTCTTCCAGAGCACCTGTGTGGCCTGCCATGGTCCCGAAGGTAAAGGCAACCCGATGCTCGGTGCGCCCGACCTGACCAACGACACCTGGCTGTATGGTTCCAGCATGCTGCAGGTTCAGCACACCATCCGCTACGGCCGTAACGGCAACATGCCGGCTCAGGCCCACCTGGGTGAAGACAAGATCCACATGCTGACCGCCTACGTTTACAGCCTGTCCCTCGAGGACTAGTAAACAACTGCGCGACCTCTGGTCGCATGGTACGAAGTACCCAGCCATACTATCCTCAGTATGCTGATTCGTACCCGGCCCGACCGGCCAATCAACCGGTCGGGCCATCCCCTCCCCCGCACTTCATGGTCCTGCTGCTATGACTGAAAAGATTCCCGTCAAAGACGTTACCACCGGCAAGGTTGAAACCTACGATCTGTACGCCAAGCGCGAGAAGATCCAGGTCCGGTCGTACCAGGGGCTGTTCAAGAACATCCGGCTGATCGGGGTGGGGTTTCTGTTTCTGCTGTACTTCGGTACCGCCTGGATTCAATGGGACGGCCGCCAGGCCGTGCTCTGGGATCTGCCAGCCCGGCAGTTCCACATTTTCAGCGCCACCTTCCAGCCGCAGGACTTCTTCCTGCTGTCGTTCCTGCTGATCATCTGCGCCTTCGGCCTGTTCTTCATCACCGTGTTCGCCGGCCGGGTCTGGTGCGGCTACACCTGCCCGCAAACCGTCTGGACCTGGATTTTCATGTGGGCCGAACGGGTAACCGAAGGTGAGCGCAACGCCCGTATCAAGCTCGACAAGGCCCCACTCAGCGCCAACAAAGTGCTACGCAAGAGCGCCAAGCACGGCATCTGGTTGGGCGTCTCACTGATCACCGCGCTGACCTTTGTCGGCTACTTCACCCCAATTCGCGGGCTGGTTGTCGACACCCTGACATGGCAGATCGGTGGCTGGGCCTTGTTCTGGGTATTTTTCTTCACCGCCGCCACCTATATCAACGCCGGCTGGCTGCGCGAACAGGTGTGCATCTATATGTGCCCCTACGCCCGCTTCCAGAGCGTGATGTTTGACAAGGACACCCTGATCGTCTCCTATGACGCCGCCCGAGGCGACCCGCGTGGCTCGCGGCGCAAAGACGCCGACTACAAGGCCGCCGGCCTGGGTGACTGCATCGACTGCAACGTCTGCGTCCAGGTCTGCCCGGTCGGTATTGATATTCGTGATGGCCTGCAGTACGAGTGCATCGGCTGCGCCGCCTGCGTTGATGCCTGCGACGAAATCATGGACAAGATGAACTACCCACGCGGGCTGATCCGCTATACCACCGAGCACAATCTGGCCGGCGAAGAGACCAAGATCCTGCGTCCACGCCTGCTCGGCTACGGCGCGGCTCTGGCGATCATGATTGGTCTATTCATCGTTACCGTCGGCAGCCTGGCCCAGGTCTCGCTGGATGTGGAGCGCGACCGAAATGTTCTGTATCGAGAAGTCCGCGGCGGCAATATCGAGAACGTGTATATTGTCAAAATTTTCAACAAGAGCCAGCAGGAACGCACCTACAGCCTGAGCGTTGAAGGGCACCCCGAACTGATTCTGGAAGTACCGGCCAACCGCCTGAGCGTTGAACCCAGCAGCCTGCTGCAGCTGCCGGTCAACGTTCAGCTCGACCCCGGCTTCATGCAGGGCACCAACATGCCCATCGTTTTCCGTGTGACCGCCCTGGATGACGACAGTATCTCGGCCACTTCCGAGAGTCGTTTCCTTGGCCCAACTGTCAGGTAATTTCATGACCGAGCAAGAGATCATCCCCCCGTGGTACAAGCAATTCTGGCCCTGGTTTCTGATCAGCATCCTGATCTTTGCCGTCTTCATCGGGCTGGGCCTGCTGACCATCGCCACCCTGAACCAGGACAGCATGGTGCGCGACAACTATTACAAGGAAGGCCGTGCCATCAACATGCACCTGGGACGTGACCAGATGGCCCGTGACCTGAATCTGGTCGCCGACTTCCAGATCGACGAGCTGACCGGTGAGATCAGCCTGGAACTGCAGGGCAAGCTGGAGAACTTGCCGGCCAACCTGCAACTGGACCTGATTTCCCCAACCCACGCCGACCGTGATCGCAGCGTGCTGCTCAAGCATGTCAGCGCCGAACAATATGTCGGCCAGCTTGAAGAGCCCATGCAGGGCCGCCTCTACATCGACCTCAGCGACCCTGCCCTGCCCGGTGAAGACGGCTGGCGCCTGACCGATGAACTGACCATCAGCATGGGCCAGCCGTACCGCCTAAGCGCCCGTTAAGTTCATGCAGCCCACCGCCTGTTACCACTGTGGTGAGCCGGCTCCGGCCGGCGCACCCTGGACCTGTGACATTCTCGGCCAGCCACGCACCATGTGCTGCCCGGGTTGCCAGGCGGTTGCCGAGGCGATCATCGCCGGCGGTCTGGAATCCTATTATCGTCACCGCACCGACAATGCCAGCAACCCCGAAGCCCTGCCCCGGGTACTGCAGGACGAGCTGGAAATGCTCGACCGCGCCGACATTCAGCAGCGCTATGTTGAAACCCACGGCGATCAGCAGCAGATCCAGCTACTGGTCGAAGGCATCAGTTGCGCCGCCTGTGGCTGGCTGATCGAAAAGCGTCTGGGCCAGCTCGACGGCGTTACCGACGTCAGCCTCAACCTCGGTAATCATCGCCTGAGTCTGAGCTGGCTTCCCGAGCAGACCCGTCTGTCGAGCCTGCTGGCCGAACTCAAGCGCATCGGCTACGTCGCTCATCCCTACGAAGCCGACAAGGCCAGTGAACAGATCAAGCAGGAAAATCGCCGTTACCTGAGACGCCTGGGCCTGGCCGGGTTGATGTTCATGCAGGTGATGATGGCGACCATGGCGCTGTCCCCGGAGTTCAATCAGGACCTCTCGGCGGAAATGACCATTCTGCTACGCTGGATCAGCCTGATCATGACCACCCCGGTGGTGTTCTACAGTTGCGCGCCATTCTTCCAGGGCGCCTGGCGTGACCTGCACAACCGTCGGCTGAGCATGGATGTGTCGGTATCGCTGGCCATTGGCGGCGCCTATCTGGCCGGCATCTGGGCCACCGTGACCCACACCGGAGAGGTGTATTTCGACTCGGTGACCATGTTCGCCTTCTTCCTGCTGGCTGGTCGCTATCTGGAACGCCGGGCCCGGCAGCGCACCGTCGAAAGCACCGCGAAACTGGTCAACCTGCTGCCGCCCAGCGCCATCCGCATCGACACCGACGGCCAGTCGCAGCGGATCATGCTCGACGAAATCCGCCCCGGCGACCTGCTGGAGGTCAAGCCCGGTGAAAGCATTCCGGCTGACGGCGTGATTGAGCAGGGCGTCAGCAGTATCAACGAGTCCGCCCTGTCTGGCGAATACCTGCCGCTGGCCAAGCGTAGCGGCGATGCAGTCACAGCCGGCACCCTGAATGTTGATGGTCCCCTGCGTATCCGGGTCGGCGCGGTCGGTGAACAGACCCGGCTGTCGGCCATTGTCCGCCTGCTCGAACGAGCCCAGGCAGACAAGCCACGACTGGGCCAACTGGCCGATCAGGTCGCGCAATACTTCCTGCTGATCGTACTCAGCGCCTCCGTGATCATTGGCGGCATCTGGTGGTGGGTGGCCAATGCCGACACGGCCTTCTGGATCGTACTGGCCATGCTGGTTGCCACCTGCCCCTGCGCCCTGTCACTGGCCACGCCTACCGCCCTGACCACCGCCACCGGCAGCCTGCACAAACTGGGTCTGCTGATTACTCGCGGCCACGTACTTGAAGGGCTGACCAAAATCGACACGGTAGTGCTGGACAAGACCGGCACGCTGACCGAAGGACGCATGACCCTGGAACGGGTCCAGCCCTTCCCCGGCCACGATGGCGATCGTGCACTGGAACTGGCCCGCCGTCTTGAAACCCGCTCCGAGCACCCGATTGCCCGCGCCTTTGGTCGCAGCCTGGAACCGGCTGAAACCGTTGAGAATCATCCCGGACAAGGGCTTGAAGGCATCTGCGATGGCCTGACCCTGCGAATCGGCAAGCCCGAATTCGTTGCCGCTCTGAGCGGTTTGCCTGCTCCGGCACTCCCCGACCAACCCGGTCAGTGGCTGCTATTGGGCGACCAGCAAGGACCGCTGGCCTGGTTCGTACTCAACGACCGCCTGCGCAACGACGCCCCAGAGCTGATCAGCGGGCTCAAGGCACGCGGGCTGGACGTCGTGCTGCTGTCCGGCGATCACGATCAGGTAGTCCAGCGCATGGCCCGGACCCTCGGTATCGAACAGGCCATCGGCAACGCCAGCCCGGACGACAAGCTGGCCTGGGTCCAGCAACGCCAGAACCAGGGCGCCAATGTGCTGATGCTCGGTGACGGCGTCAACGACGTACCGGTGCTGGCCAGCGCCAACATTTCCGTAGCCATGGGTGAAGCCTCTGACCTGGCCAAAACCAATGCCGATGCGGTCCTGCTCAGCAGTCACCTGAATGTCTTGCTGCAGGCACTGGACGGCGCCCACCGGACCCGGCGTATCATGATCCAGAACCTGTTCTGGGCCAGTGCCTACAATGCCGGCATCCTGCCCCTGGCAGCCCTGGGCTGGGTCACCCCGGCCCTGGCTGCTCTGGGGATGTCCGCCAGCTCGCTGCTGGTAGTACTCAATGCCCTGCGCCTGACCCGCCTGAAAGTCCGCCCGGCCAGCCCGGCAGTAGCGCCGCTGGGCCAGGAGAAGCTCGCATGACCGTACTCTACGTTCTGGTCCCCATTGCCGTTGTATTGGTGATCGTCGCCATCTGGGTATTTTCCTGGGCAGTCAACAGCGGCCAGTACGATGACCTCGACGGCCCGGCCCACAGCATCCTGTTCGACGACGAAGATCCGGCTCACCTCAAGGCCCTGCAGGAACACAACCCGGCCGAGCCCGATGCTGCGAATACCGAGGACGACCCCGAGAAACCGCAGACATGATTGAGCTGCTACCGCTACTGCTGACCGCACTGGCCCTGGGCCTGCTCGGTGGCGGACACTGCATCGGCATGTGTGGCGGACTGATGGGCGCCCTGACCCTGGCGATTCCCGCCGAGCAGCGCCACGGCTGGCGGCTGTGGCGCGTATTGCTTGGTTACAATTTTGGCCGCATCTCCAGCTACGCGCTGGCCGGCGCACTGGCCGGCAGCTTTGGCTGGCTGCTGCACAGTCTTGGCCTGGGAATCTGGCTGCGCCTGCTGGCTGGCCTGATGCTGATCGCCATGGGCTTGTATCTGGCCAACTGGTGGGCTGGGCTGACCCGGGTTGAAGCCCTCGGCCGACGACTCTGGCGCCACTTGGAACCCCGCGCCCGACGCCTGCTGCCAGTCACCCGCGCCCGTCAGGCCCTGGCACTTGGCGCGCTGTGGGGCTGGTTGCCATGTGGTCTGGTCTACAGCACCTTGATCTGGGCCAGCAGCCAGGGCAGTGCCGGATTATCGGCCAGCCTGATGCTGGCCTTCGGTCTGGGCACGCTGCCAACCCTGCTGGTGACCGGGCTGGCCGCCGAACGGATGATGGCCCTGCTACGCCAACGCCAGGTCCGCATCAGCGCCGCCCTGCTGGTGATTCTGTTCGGCCTCTGGACCTTGCCCGGCCCACACCACGGCTGGTTGACGGGTCATGGCAGCCATGACAGCGCCAGCCACAGCAGCAGTCATAGCCACTGATGGCATACACCCATTAAGCCATGGCAGAGCGGTGACGCTTGTTGTAGGCTTGCACATATCAGGATCACTACCCTTTTGGACGCCCCCTCATGACTGACGCTCTCAAACTGCGAGCCCTGCCCGAAGCCCACTGCAAGGACTGCAGCCTGGCCACCATGTGCCTGCCTCTGTCACTGCAAAGCGAAGAAATGGACATGCTCGACAGCATTGTCAAACGTGGTCGGCCCCTGAAGAAAGGTGAGATGCTGTTCCGTCAGGGTGATGCCTTCAGCTCGATCTACGCCCTGCGTTCCGGTGCGATCAAGACCTTCAGCCTGTCCGATAGCGGTGAGGAGCAGATCACCGGCTTCCACCTGGCCAGCGAGCTGATCGGCCTGTCCGGCATGGACAGCGAGCGTTACCCGGTTTCAGCCGTAGCCCTGGAAACCACCTCGATCTGCGAAATCCCCTTCAGCCGTCTGGACGACCTGACTGCCAGCATGCCGCTGCTGCGCAAGCAGGTCATGCGCCTGATGAGCCGCGAGATTCGTGACGACCAGCAGATGATGCTGCTGCTGTCGAAGAAAACCGCCGACGAGCGCATCGCTACCCTGCTGATCAACCTGTCAGCACGCTTCCGTGCCCGTGGCTACTCGGCCAAGTCGTTCCGCCTGGCGATGTCACGCAACGAGATCGGTAACTACCTGGGGCTCGCAGTGGAAACCGTGTCCCGGGTGTTTACCCGCTTCCAGCAGCAAGGTCTGATCGCTGCCGACGGCAAGCAGATCGACATTCTGGACCATACCCAACTCTGTGCACTGGCCGGTGGCCAGCTCGATTGACCGCCTTGCAGGATCGATTGCCCCATGATTTTTGACGAGTACACCATCAAGTCGCTGATCCGCCCGGTGCCGGACTTCCCCAAGCCCGGCGTGGTGTTCCGCGACATTACCCCGCTCTACCAGTCACCACGGGCCATGCGCATGGTTGCCGACAGCCTGATCCAGCGCTATGTCGAGTCCCCGGTGACCCATATCGGCGCAATTGATGCGCGCGGTTTTCTGCTCGGAGCAGTCCTGGCCTATGAGCTGAACAAGCCGCTGGTACTGTTCCGCAAGGCCGGCAAACTACCGGCCGACACCCTCAGCGAGAGCTATACCTCCGAGTATGGCGAATGTCATATTGAGGTACAGCGTGACGCCCTGCACGGTGGCGAACAGGTACTGCTGCTGGATGATCTGATCGCCACCGGCGGAACCTTCCTGGCTGCCGCCCGTCTGATCAAACAACTCGGTGCGGAAGTCTACGAAGCCGCCGCCATCATTGATCTGCCCGACCTGGGTGGCTCGCGGCGCATGCAGGACGCAGACATCCCGACCTTCACCCTGTGCGCCTTCGAAGAAAACGAGTAAACCTTCTGCCCGCCTCGTCCGGGGCGGGCTCGCCAACCTGTTAGCCTGACCGGATACCATGAGTACGACCCTAAACGCGACCCAACCCTGGCGCCAGCGCCTGGCGGAGTGGATTGAAAGCCCCCGCAGTCAATTTCTGATCATGGCCCTGATCATCGTCAATGCGGTGATTCTCGGCCTGGAAACCGCACCCAGCGTCATGCAGCACTGGGGCGGCCTGCTGAGTCGGCTCGACCAGTTGATCCTGGGCATTTTCGTCATCGAGATCAGTCTGCGCTTCATCGCCCATGACTGGCGGCTGCTACGCGACCCCTGGGGTCTGTTCGACACCCTGGTGATCGTCATTGCCCTGATTCCAGCTTCCGGCCCGCTGGCAGTACTGCGCGCCCTGCGGGTACTGCGGGTGTTGCGCCTGATCTCGATCGTGCCCAGCATGAAAATCGTGGTGCAATCGCTGCTGTCGGCCCTGCCGGGCATGGGCAGCATCATGGCGCTGATGGGGCTGGTGTTCTACGTCGCGGCGGTGATCGCCACCCAACTGTTCGGCGAACAGTTCCCGGACTGGTTCGGCACCCTGGGTGCCAGCCTCTATACCCTGTTCCAGGTCATGACTCTGGAGAGCTGGTCCATGGGTATCGTGCGTCCGGTGATGGAAGCCTATCCGCTGGCCTGGTTGTACTTCGTACCGTTCATCCTGATCGCCACCTTCATGATGCTCAACCTGTTCATCGCTGTGATCGTCGATGCGATCCAGAACCAGCGTGAGCGGGTCGCCGCCAGCAAGGCCGCCAGCCAGGGCAAGACTGTTGAGCCGACCGAACCGCACCGCTCCAGCCTGTCCGGCGCCAACCAGGAACTGCTGCTTGAGGAAGTACGGCAAATGCGCGCCGAACTGAGATCTCTGCGTGACCAACTCGGGGAACGCTGAAGCGCTGATTGAACGCGGCACGCCAGCCTACCGGCGTGCCTGTCTGGCCCTGGTAATCGCCTCACTGGTGGTATTCGCCAACCTCTATGCCCTGCATCCACTGCTACCACTGATCGCCAGCCAGTATCAGGTTTCGGTATTGCAGGCTGGTAACGCCTTCACCCTGACCAGCCTGACCCTGGGACTGGCGCTGCTCATTCTCGGACCGCTGTCCGATGCCATTGGTCGGCGCGCCCTGCTGATCGCCGGCCTGAGCGCCACCGCACTACTGACTCTGTGCATGGCCCTGGCGGACAACTTCACCACCCTGCTCTGGCTGCGCGCCGCCCTGGGCCTGGCCCTGGCCGTACTACCCGCCACCGCCGTGGCTTACCTTGGCGACAGCATGAGCCGCACCGCACTGGTCGGCGCAGTCGGTCTGTACATCAGCGGCAATACTCTGGGCGGGGCCGGTGGGCGTCTGGTCGGTGGCTTGATCGCTGATCACCTGGGGCTACAGGCGGTCTTCATTCTGGTTGGCGGAGTCAGTCTTGGCGCCGTGCTGCTGATCGCCTGGCTGCTACCACAGCCCCGCGCCTTCTGCCCGCAACCAATATCACTGGGCAACGTGCTTGGCAACTTCCGCCGGCACCTCGGCAACTCAGCGCTGTGGCCAGCCTTTCTGCTCGGCGGCCTCAACTTCCTGGTGTTCATCAACCTCTACACCTACCTGACCTTTCGCCTAAGCGCACCACCCTGGGCATTGGGCGCCACCGCCCTGGGGCTACTGTTTCTGACCTATCTGGGCGGCACCTTCTCGGCCATGTTGTCAGGGCGCTTTGGCATGCGGCAGATTCCCAAGGGCATGGCCATTGGCGTACTGATTCTGTTGCTGGGCAGCCTGCTGACCCTGGCCGATCAGCTTGGCCTGATAGTACTCGGCCTGCTGGCCAACTCCTTTGGGTTCTTCCTCACCCATTCGCTGGCCAACACCTGGGTCAACCAGCATGCCGAGTCGGCCAAAGCCAGCGCCACCTCGCTGTATTCGGTCTGTTACTACCTGGGCGCGGCCATCGGCATTTTTTATCTGGAGCCCTTCTGGCGCCTGGGCGGCTGGCTCTGGGTAGTCATCGGCGGGCTGCTGGTATTACTGGTCAACCTGATACTGATTGCCTATCTGTATCGCCAACAGTGAGAACCCGGTTCTGGACCTTAACCCTCAGGTTTCCTATTATCGACCGGCCTGACAATAACAACACGTAGCGCCGACAGAGCGCCACCCAATAGCAGGAGCCACGGCATGCCGACCACCACCTTGCCGCCAGACACCCGGTTGTTGTTGATCGACGACCACCAGATCTACCTTGACGGACTCAGCCTGACCCTTGGTCAACTATGCCGTGACGTCATTCTCGACCATGCTCGCACCGCCAGTCAGGCGGAAAGCCAGGTCAGCCAGCACAGCTACGACCTGATTCTGCTCGACCTGCAACTGCCCGACAGCAGCGGCCTGGCCCTGCTGCAAAAACTGCGCGAGCTGGACGGCGTCGTCCCCATCGCCATTCTCAGCGCCAGTACCAGCCCCAGCGACCTGAATGCTGCACTGCAACTGGGTGCCGCCGGCTTCATCAGCAAAACCGCCGACGGTCGCATGCTGCTCGATGCCGTTACCCGGCTGCTGTTTGGTGAACAGGTGGTGATTGCCAGCGAAAATCAACCGCTGGACCGACTCAGCAACGCCCGCGAACTGGGAGTAACCCCACGCCAACTGGAGATTCTTGATTTGCTGGCCGAAGGCTTGCCGAACAAGGCTATCTGTCAGCGCCTGTCGCTGTCCGAAGACACCGTCAAAACCCACCTCAAAGCGCTATTCGGCAGCCTTGACTGCCACAACCGCACCGAATGCGTCAGCAACGCCCGCCGCCTGGGGCTGGTCAGCTTTTGACCGGTAACAACCGTTGCAGTTGCCGGCGCAAACGCGCCGGCAACACCGGCTTGTAGATCATCTCGACATCAGCCAGACGCACGGCCTCGAGCAGAGTCTCACTGGTGTCGGCGGTAACCAGCAAAGCCGGCCCGGCATACAACTGCTGAGCCCTGAGCTGGCGGATAAACTGCAGACCGTCCAGCGAGCCTTCCAGGTGGAAATCACTCAACAGCAGATCGACCTCCAGCCCCGGCAGTGCCTGCATCGCCTGCTCGGCGCATTCAAAACCATGCACCTCACAGCCCCACTGGCGCAGCAGCAGCTCGGTCGCCTCGCGGTTGATCGCATCATTCTCCACCACCACTACCCGCCCCGACAGCCGCAAAGCCGGCAGCATCAGCCCGGCACCCGCCTGCTCCTCATGCCATTCAGCCTGTGGCACATCGAACCAGAAACGTGCACCCTGCCCCGGCGCCGACTGCACCCCTGACGGGTACTCCAGCAGGTGCATTAATTGCCGACAGATCGACAGCCCCAGCCCCACGCCCTTGTCCAGCGAGCGGGCCGGATTACGCAACTGGGTAAACTCATCGAAAATCCGCCCCTGCTCTTCTTCGCTCAAACCTATGCCGTCATCCACCACCGCCAGACGCAGGCTGTGCGGGCGGCGGCTGACCTCAATACGCACCTCGCTGGCCTGGGCATGCATCAACGCATTGTTCAGATGATTGCGAATCAGCCGCTCAAGCAGCAGAGGGTCACTATTGACCGCCGCATAGCGGGGACAGCTCAGGCTCAGCCTGACCCCGCGCTGGCGTGCGGTAGCCTCGACGCTGTCGAGCAAGCGCTGCAAAAACGGATTCAGATTGATGCTGCGTAGCTGCGGGTTGACCATCCCGACGCTCAACCGGGAAATATCCAGCAGCGAGCTGAGCATGTTCTGCAACAGACTGATCGAGTCGTTCAGCCGCCCCAGGGTACGACGCGCCTCAACATCCTGCACCCGCGCGTCCATGTGCTCGACAAACAGGCTCATGGCATGCAGTGGCTGACGCAAGTCATGGCTGGCAGTCGCCAGGAACCGGGTTTTGCTCTGGCTCTCGCGCTCAGCCCGGGTGCGGGCCGCATCCAGCAGGCGCTCGTTGAGATAGGCGCCGCGCAGCATGTGCTCATACAGGTAGGCACCCAGGCTGCCGATCAGGGTGAACGAGCCAAAGAACAGCAGATGACCAATCAACGCCGCCCGGCTCGCCCCAATCGCATACTCAGCACCGACAAAACTCAGCACGATGACCCACGAGCCAGCCACCGCATGGCGCATCGGCAAGCCGAGCAGAAAGAATCCGGCCAGCAGGATCAGATACAGGCCGTCGTGGGTCACCGGGATCGGCCCATCGGCCAGCCGCCCGACAATGATCACCATCACCACCATCAGTCCGGCACAAACATAACCCAAAGTCGACACCGCAAAGGCTCGCACCGGCTCGACCCGGCCTGGTCGATTGGAATACCACAGGGTGAACATCACCAGCAGCAACACCGCCAGCCGCACCGGCACGGTAAGGCGGTGAACCATTTCAGGCAGAAACAGCAGATCGACCCAAACGAACAGCAGCATGAAAGCAATGCAAGAGCCGCCAACCAGCCAGACCCGGCTGCACATCTTCACATGCAGGTAACGCAGAAAGCCGGATTCCAGCTCGGCACTGAAACGCAGCCGGGTGTAGCCACGGCGCTGGGCCAGCAAGGCCGGCTCGTCAATCAACTCAGCACTTTGTGAGGTAGTAGAAGTGTGCATCCGCTCTATACCATGGTCTTAGTTATTATCGTTATTGCATGCAGTAATATAGCAACATAGGCTCAGGTGTAATCAATTTAAAAACAGTGCATTACCTGCTGTTTTTATAGCTATCCTTTAGACTAGAACGCTAACTGAGCCAGGATGCCGCCATGAGACCGTTACTTGCGAGTCCATCTGACACCACCCCCGGCAATCAGCCGCCCGGTAGTGCCCTTGCTGCTCAAATCACCTCGCTCCTGCCCGCCGACAGCCTGCGCCAAGGCATCATAGTCCCAACGCTAAGCTGGCTCGGAATCACTGAACACGGTGCAGACAGCCTGTTGCTAGGCACGCTGCTGGCCTGTGCCAGCCTGCCGGCAGACAAGCGCCCCGCAGGTGCCATAGGCCCCTTCGCCATTACCCCCGAGTACCACCTCAGCCTCTGGGACGACTACCTGGCGCAAGACCCTGATCTGGCCAGCCGGGTTCGCGGGCTCGCCAGCCAGCGGGGGTTCCTTCAGGATCCCCACGCCGAGCTTGGCTTCAACCTGGGCTATGCCAGCGCCATCGCCTGGCTGATCTACCAGCGTCAGGCCATCTGCCTGAACGAACACACCGACCTGCGCGGCCTGGCCCGCCTGTGGCAGACAGCCTACCCCCATCAGGGAGGCCGTGCCAGCGACTTTCTCGCCGCCTGGCGCCGGGCCTTCAACAATGAGGGTAGCATCTCAGCCTGATCGATAACCCAACATCAGCGCCACATAACCTGCTTGACCCCCGCCCCGGGGCCACCCATGCTCAGTTCCTGCCTTGATCTTCATTACAGGAGTCTCAGCATGCCCCAGTCCAACAGCATCAACCGCCAGATTCTGCTCGCCTCACGCCCGGTCGGCGCCCCGACCCCGGCCAACTTCCAACTGGTGGAAACCCCAATCCCGCAACCCGGCCCCGGACAGATGCTGCTGCGCGCCAAGTGGATGTCGCTCGACCCCTACATGCGCGGACGCATGAGCGACGCCAAATCCTATGCCGACCCGGTGCCGGTCGGAGGCGTAATGACCTGCGGTGCCGTGTGTGAAGTCATGCAATCCAACCACGACGGCTACGCCCCCGGCGATCTGGTCATGTCCTACACCGCCGGCTGGCAGGACTACTCGGTCAGCGACGGCACCATGGTGTTCAAGCTCGACAAACACATGGCCGAACCTTCGCAGGCGCTCGGGGTGCTCGGCATGCCCGGCTTCACCGGCTATATGGGCCTGCTCGACATCGGCCAGCCCAAATCCGGCGAAACCGTCGTAGTCGCCGCCGCCACCGGCCCGGTCGGCGCCGTCGTCGGCCAGGTGGCCAAGCTCAAAGGCTGCCATGTGGTCGGCATTGCCGGTGGCGCCGAGAAATGCGCCTACGCCGTCAATGAACTCGGCTTCGACGCCTGCCTCGACCACAAACAGGCCGACCTGGCCGAACAACTGGCCAAGGCCTGCCCCAAGGGTATCGACGTCTACTTCGAAAACGTCGGCGGCAAGGTCTTCGACGCCGTCATGCCCCTGCTCAACGCCCACGCCCGCATCCCTGTCTGCGGCCTGATTGCCCAGTACAACGCCACCGAACTACCTGCTGGTCCTGACCGCATGCCGCAACTTATGCGCCTGATCCTCAGCCAGCGAATCCGCATGCAAGGCTTCATCATCTTCGACAACTACGGCCCCTACTACCCCGACTTTCTCAAGGAAATGACACCCTGGGTCGCCGAAGGCAAGGTCAAAGTAAAAGAAGACCGCGTAACAGGCCTGGAAAACGCCCCGCAAGCCTTTATCGGCCTGCTCGAAGGCAAGAACTTCGGCAAGCTGGTAGTCAAAATCGCCGACTAACCAACCCCACCACCCGGAACGCTCCAACCCCGAAGCGTTCCGGGTTTCCTGGGAATGCTCGAGCATCTGCTCGAACAAAGGCGAACCCCGCCCCAACTCTCCCCTCTTGGCAATCGCCCTCTCGCAAGACACACTGACATCATCCAAAGCCAACGGCACAGCTCAATACAGGGAAGGTTGATTGCATGAGCAAAACAGAGAAGTCACGTGATTACGCCGCAGCGTCCACCAAAGTCCGCATACCTTTGACTTAAAAGAGAAAATCACCGAGTAAAATGAGGCCTGCGCGTGATTATAAAGAAGCCTCTGGAATGTGGTCATAAAATTGTCGATCTACTTCACTGTTGGGAGCTTCAGGAGCCGCGAAGTGGCAAAAATTAATTGCCCCCCGTTCAAAACGAAGTTGCTGCGCCCGGCAAAGCCGGGAGATGATGATTCATGGGCGTTTCTTGTGCTACCGAGGAGCATAAGCGATGCCCTGCCGAGACGCGGCAGAACCTCAGTTCAAGGCGCTATCAACGGGCATCCTTTCCAAGCTACGCTCGAACCGGATGGCCAGCTTAGCCATTGGCTTCGGGTAGACATGAACCTACGCGAAGCAGCAGGCGTGCAGTTTGGCGAGATGGTCACCGTTCAGATTTCCCCAGTGAGTCCCGAGCCTGAGCCCACAGTGCCAGATGACCTGCAGCAAGCCCTTGATGCGTGCCCGGAGGCCAAGACTGTCTGGGAGGCCACAACTACCATTGCACGCGTCGACTGGGTTCACTGGGTTGAGTCCGCGAAGCAGGCCAAGACGCGAAAGAGCCGCGTGGAGAACGCCTGCGATATGCTTGCCAAAGGCAAGAAACGGGTTTGTTGTTTTGATCAATCCGGTTACTACAGCAAGAGCCTCAACGCTCCCGAGGCAATGAGGTAGCGGGAGGATGCTGTTTAACAACGCGCTCCAGCCGGCCGTCAAACCGCTGCGCGATTTGCCGTCGGCTGAGCGCAGGCGTTGAACATCATTGCAGACTCTATGAAAATTCTATTTTTATTACCCTCATTTTGGGCGCTTGGTACCCGAGTTACCCACGGAGAGTAG